>JAGKTU010000070.1 GCA_021153265.1 Clostridia bacterium | reverse complement strand
TTTTGACTGATGAGGAATGCGGGCAGAAAAGCTTCGATTTGCAATCTGTTTCAGACTTAATGAAACTTTACGCCCAGAAAACCCTCATCCGTCACGGCTCACGCCGTGCCACCTTCCCCCAGGGGAAGGCTTTGGGCTGCGCCGGCTAAACTACAATTTATCTCACATTTGGTTCAAAATTGAACCATTTAGGATTGACATGCCATAGCCGCCGTGTTATACTAAATATGTTCAAAAACGAACAATTGAGGTAACCGCTATGCTGACACACAACGCCATCAATTATTTCGACATTATGGGCAAAGCTAAAAAAAGCTACGCCAGACGCATGGAGCCCATCTGCAGCCGCTGGGGGCTGACCCAGAACGAACTGGATGTGATCCTGTTCCTGCATAATAACCCGGACTTCGACCGGGCTGTGGATATCGTGGAGCGGCGGGGCATCGCAAAGTCCCATGTGTCCCTGTCCGTGAATGCCCTTGAGGGCAAAGAGCTACTGCAACGCCGATTTTCCCCGGAGGATCGTCGGACTGCCCATCTGAAACTGACAGAAACCGGCATTCAGATCGCCCGGGATGGACAGAAGGCACAGAAGGCCTATTTTGACCGGATTTTCGCAGACCTGACTCATGAAGAGTTCGCCGCATGGCGGGCCATTATGGAAAAGGTCTGCTGCAATATCGCAAATTTGGAAGAGTAAGGATTGGAGGGGGGTACAAATCATGGCTCAACAGGGAAAACAGGATATGGGTACCGGCAGTGTCAAGAAATTGATGCTGAAAATGGCCGTGCCTGCGCTGGTTGGTCAAGTGGTCAACCTACTATATAATATTGTAGACCGGATCTATATCGGTCATCTGCCGGAGGTGGGTGCCTCCGCCCTCACCGGTGTGGGTCTGTTTACCCCCATTCTGATGCTGATCACCGCCTTCGCCATGCTCTGCGGCGCCGGCGGTGCTCCCCGGGCGGCCATCGCGCTGGGACAAGGTGACAAGGAAAAGGCCGAGAAGATCTTGGCCAACTGCTTCACCGTGCTGCTGATGCTGGCAGCGGTGCTGACGGCTGCGCTGTATTTTGCCGCTCCGACCCTGCTGCGGCTGTTTGGCGCAAGTGACGCAACTCTGCCCTTTGCGGTGCAGTACGGCAGAATTTATATCTTGGGCAGCGTGTTTGTTCTGACTGTCATGGGTATGAACACCTTCATCACCACCCAGGGCTTCGCCCAGATCAGTATGCTCACCACCGTCATCGGCGCGGTGATCAACATCGTCCTCGATCCCATTTTGATGTTCGGTCTGAATCTGGGCGTCAAGGGCGCGGCCATCGCAACGGTTCTGAGCCAGGCGGTCAGCGCTACTTGGATCCTCCGTTTCCTCACGGGAAAGAAGACCATTCTGAAGCTGCGCCCCGGCAACATGAAACTGGAGGGCAAGATCATCCTGCCCTGCTTGGGTCTGGGCATTTCCAGCTTCGTGATGATCTCCACAGAGAGCATCCTCTCCGTCAGCTTCACCTCGTCCCTTGCCCGGTTCGGCGGTGACGTAGCGGTGGGTGCCATGACGGTGCTGACCTCCATCAATCAGCTCATCACCATGCCCCTGAGCGGTATTTGTCAGGGCGGCCAGCCTCTGATCAGCTATAACTACGGTGCGAAGAAGCTGGATCGGGTAAAAGAGGCGTTCTTCTGCCAGTTTTTCGTCTGCGTGGGCTATACCACGGTATTCTGGTCGCTGCTGATGATCATTCCCAAATTCTTCGCCGGAATTTTCACCAACGATGCCGCTCTGGTGAACTATACCGCCTGGGCCATGCGGGTATTTTTGGCCTGCGGCTTCTCCGTGGGCTTCCAGATCAGCTGCCAGCAGGCCTTTATGGCGCTGGGACAGGCGAAAATCAGTTTGCTGATGGCCTGCCTGCGGAAGATCATCCTGCTGATCCCTCTGATCTTCATCCTGCCTGTGTTCTTCGTGCCGGAGAGCAAAGCCTTTGCCGTGTTCCTTGCCGAGCCGGTGTCGGATATCATCGCCGCCGCGGTGACGACAGGAATGTTCTTCCGGTTTTTCTTCAAAATGCTGAAGAAAACTTGATAACTCTATGTTACTTTCTTGTAACCGCACAAGAAAGTAACCAAAGAAAGCGGCACAGGGGAGGGCGCTGTGTGTCGCGCTCCCGCGCGCCAAATACGCTCTCCCCTGTGTACCCCTCCCGTCCGCATCGCCGGAAGAGAATGTTTTTAGTGCCCCCTCGTCAGAGGGGGCACTTTTTTAATATTTCAGATATTTTCGCAGTTTTTCCTCGGCCCGGTGGAGGGTACGGCAGACGGTGGACTTGTTCACGCCCCGTTCCTCGGCGATTTGGGAGAGTTTCTGCTCCTGAAAATAGTAGGCCACCAGCGTATACCGCTGCAGCTCCGTCAGTTCCTCCCGGATGACCCGCTGCACCCGCTTCAGCTGCACCTCCCGGGGAAGCCGGGGTCCCAGATAGCCCTCATAGAGTATATTTTTCACTGCGGTAGTACCCCCTTTCGTAATATCGGGCCGTCAGCTCCGCCAGCTCGTTCATCTGGGTGAGCATGGGGGTCAGCTCCGCGATGCGGCGCTTGATGTGGAAAACTTCCTCCGGGTCTTCCGCCGCCGCAAGCATCCCCCGCAGTTCCTTCAGCCGCCGGCGCAGGGGAACAGCGGCGGCTTCGTAGCATTCGCTGAGTTCGGATAGGGTCATACCTTCCCCCTTTCGCAGCGCAGGCAGTGCTCGCCGGGGGCATACCGCACGCCGCCGCAAACGGGGCAAACGGACTTTGGGACCTCACTCTGTATATCTGTGTACAACATTGGTTCGATCTGTGGGATCAAAATTGACACCTCGTTTCTTATGGTAAACTGCCGAAATTTGCCGTCGATTTTTGTGTTTTGGAATCGATTTTCTTTCCAGCTATTTCCAGTTAATATTATACTACACATGATGTGTAAGATCAGTCGAACTGTGTAGGTTCCAAAATTCTTCCGTTTTTTTACACAGAAAGTGGTATGTTGAAGTCAGTTCACAAACGAGGTGATGCGAAATGCTTGGCACACGGATCGCCGCCCTGCGGCGGCAGGCAAACATGAGTCAATCGGAGCTGGCCCAGCGGCTGCAGGTCAGCCCCAGCGCCATCGGAATGTACGAACAGGGCCGCCGGGAGCCATCGGTGGACACGCTGATCGCTCTGGCGCGGTGTTTCCGGGTTTCTCTGGACTATCTGATGACGGGACAGGTATCCGACGCGGAACAGCAGCAGATCCACGCCCTGCTGGCCAGCCGCATACAGGCCGCGGAAGCCCGGCTGGACAGGCGCATCGACCGTCCATTTACCCGGCAGGAACTGACGGTTCTTTTCGCCGCGCTGCTCATCGGTGCGGAGGATGAGAGCTGTTCCTGCGGGTGACGGCAATCGTCAATTTTCTGCACTTTACGATTATTTCGACACGCACCACTGGAGGCGGTTCATGGATCAGCATCAGCGCACCCTTCGTGCCGGGGCGGCGGCTCTGGCCTGCGCCATTGTGTTCAGACTCATGTCCGGGGGACTGGCGGACAAGCTCCTGCGCTGGCTCAGCGACCCGAAAAATCAAAGTTTTCTGCTGTATCTGGAGACGGGCCGGGTGGTTCATCCCACACAAGAGGGGGAATCTTCTGCGACCAGTCCTCCTGCCACGGAAGCCCCAACCCAACAGATCGATGTTCCCACCGAGCCACCTGCGGTGCAGACGATGGCGATTCCCAGCTTCTCGGCATCCGATATGTCCGGGATCAAGATCCGCTATTCCTGCGACTTTCGCCCGGATATGGAAAAATTGCTCACCCAGTCCCTTAACTGGAATCTACAGGGGGATCAGCCGACGGTGCTGATCCTGCACACCCACACCACCGAGAGTTACACCAAGTCAAAGGGCGAAAACTATAAGGAGTCCTCCCATTTTCGCACTCTGGACGAACATTACAACATGGTCTCCATCGGTGACCGGGTGGCTGAATACTTAACACAGCAGGGCATTTCCGTGATCCACGACCGGGAACTCCACGACTACCCCTCCTACAATGGCTCTTACACCCATTCGCGGAATGCGGCGGCGGAATATTTGGAAAAATACCCCTCCATCCGCCTGATTTTAGACCTCCACCGGGATGCCTCCGGGGATATTGACAACCAGATGCGCACCCACGCGAAAGTAGACGGCAAGGACTGCGCCCAGCTGATGGTGGTCATCGGCACAAACGCCACCCGGAAGCACCCAAACTGGGAGGAAAACCTCGCTCTGGGGCTGAAACTCCACGCCCAGTTGGAGCGCATCGCCCCGGGGGTCACCCGGCCGCTGACCCTCCGGGAGCAGCGGTTCAATCAGGATCTGATCACCGGCGCCCTGCTCATCGAGGTGGGTGCGGCGGGCAATACCCATGAGGAAGCCCTGCGGGCAGCGGATGTGCTGGCGGAGGCCATCATTCAGCTCTCCCGGGGGAGTGAATAAGCTGCCTATGGACGAAATAAAGCCCACGGTTTACACCGTGGGCTTATTTTTTAGATATCAGCAGGAGACATTCCGGTTTCTTTTGTTGGCGGACTTACTTCCAGCCTTTGACGTGTTCTCCGTCTTCCTGAAACTGCTTTGCCAGTTCGTTGCTGGCAACATGGGTGAAGATCATGGTCTGGAAGCTTTGGATCAGGAGAAAAATGCACAAAACACCGGCTGCAGTACCCCAAAACACGATGGCGCACACCACCAGAGCCACGATGACCAAACCCAGCAGCTTTTTTCTCCAAGAAGACATACGCTTCCTACCTCCCAAATATCAGCAGTAGAAGTCGCGGATCTTCTTGGCGCGGCTGGGATGGCGCAGCTTGCGGATGGCCTTGTTCTCGATCTGGCGGATACGCTCACGGGTAACGCCGAAGATCTGACCCACCTCTTCCAGAGTATGGGTGCGGCCGTCGTACATGCCGAAGCGCATGCGCAGAACGTCTGCCTCACGCTCGGTCAGGGTATCGAGGATCTCCTTCAGAGCTTCGGCAAGCAATGCGTTGGAGGTGGCGTCGGCAGGGCCGGGGGTGCGCTCGTCCTCCACGAAGGAACCGATGGAGGTATCTTCTTCGTCACCCACGGGGGTGTCCAGAGACAGGGTATCGGCGGCGGTGCGGTTTGCCTCGATGATCTTCTCGACGGGCAGATTCAGCTCCTTGGCGATCTCCTCCACAGTAGGCTCGCGGCCCAGCTCCTGAACCAGCTTACGGTTGCAGCGGGTGGCCTTATTGATGACCTCCACCATATGCACCGGCACCCGGATGGTACGGGCCTGATCGGCGATGGCGCGGGTGATGGCCTGCCGGATCCACCAGGTGGCATATGTAGAGAATTTGTTTCCCTTTGTCCAGTCGAACTTGTCGACTGCGCGGATCAGGCCCGTATTGCCCTCCTGGATCAGGTCCAGAATGTGCAGGCCGCGGCCGGAATACTTCTTTGCGATGGAGACAACCAGACGCAGGTTGGCTTCGGTGAGCTTATTCTTGGCGTACTGGTCGCCATCGGCAACCCGCTTGGCCAGCTCCACTTCTTCCTCGGCGCTGAGCAGGCGAACCTGACCGATCTCCTTCAGGTACATCCGCACAGGATCGTCCAGAGCGTACTCGGCGGCCAGATCCACAGGGTCAACCAGATCCTCTTCGTCCAGACCGTTCAGGTCGATGTCGCCGTCGCCCATACCCAGATCCAGATCGTCACCCAGATCGATGTCCAGCTCGGCGGTGACCACCTGAATGTTCATGGCATCGAAGCGGTCATAGATCTCCTCGATCTTTTCCGGGGTCAGCGTCATCTTTTCCAGCAGGGCGTTCAGATCGGTGGCACGGATCATGCCGTCCTTCTTACCCTGGGCGATGAGGTTCTGCAGTTGAGTCTGGATATCCTCGGGTGCCTTGGCGTTTTTCTTGTTGTTGCTCATGGAATTCCCCTCTTTATCTTAAGGTTAAGCCTTAAATTTTGTGATTCCGTTAAACTATACCCCTAATTTTATTTTTTGACAAGGGCTACACAGGGTTTTTTTGAAAATTTCCTAAAAATACGTTTTTTTCTTTGGCTGACCACAGTTTTCCCCCGGATTCGGGAAAACATACGGTTTACTTTTTGAGAAAAATTCGCTATAATTATGAAAAATGGTGTACTATGCCCTGATGGGGCTGCATCACCGCAGTCTCTTGCCTCTCCCTTTGGGAGAGGTGGCCCGCCAAAGGCGGGTCGGAGAGGGCCCTCTCAGTCACCTTAGGTGACAGCTCTCCAATAGGGAGAGCCAAGGCTTCTGTCCTATACATCCCAATTTTTGAGGTGCTTATCTATGACCGAACTTTCTCACATTCGTAATTTCTCCATCATCGCCCACATCGACCACGGTAAATCCACTCTGGCAGACCGCCTGCTGGAAGAGTGCAACGCCGTGGACAACCGGGGCCAGGAAACCCAGATCTTAGACTCTATGGATCTGGAAAAGGAGCGCGGCATCACCATCAAGGCTACCGCCGCCACCTTGCGCTATCAAGCCGACGACGGCGAAATCTATGACCTGAACCTCATCGACACCCCCGGCCACGTGGACTTTAACTACGAGGTTTCCCGTTCTCTTGCCGCCTGCGAAGGTGCGGTGCTGGTGGTGGACGCATCTCAGGGCGTGGAGGCTCAGACTCTGGCCAATACCTTCCTGGCCACCGATGCCGGTCTGGAAGTTCTGCCCGTGGTCAACAAAATCGACCTGCCCTCTGCCCGTCCTGCCGAGGTCAAGGCCGAGATTGAGGACATCATCTGCATTCCCGCGGAGGATGCCCCCGAAATTTCCGCCAAAAACGGCATCAACATCCGTTCCGTTCTGGAAATGATCGTCAAGGGTGTCCCTGCCCCCGAGGGCGACCGCAATGCCCCCCTGCAGGCGCTGATCTTCGACAGCCAGTACGATTCTTACCGGGGTGTCATCGTCTACACCCGGATCAAGCAGGGTACCGTCCGTCCCGGCATGGACATTAAGATGATGGCCACCGGTGCTACCTATAAGGTGGTGGAAGTGGGCTACATGAGTCCCAAGGGTCTTCAGCCCAAGGACGCTCTGGGCGCAGGTGAGGTAGGCTACATCACCGCCTCCATCAAGACCGTGTCCGATACCCAGGTGGGCGACACCATCACCTCCATCGAAAATCCCGCCGCCGAACCCCTGCCCGGTTACCGCCCTGTCCAGCCCATGGTCTACTCCGGCGTGTACCCTGCCGACGGCGCGAAATATCAGGATATGCGCGACGCGCTGGAAAAGCTGAAGCTCAATGACGCATCCTTCGTCTACGAGCCGGAAAGCTCCATCGCTCTGGGCTTCGGCTTCCGCTGCGGCTTCCTTGGTCTGCTGCACATGGAGATCATTCAGGAGCGCTTAGAGCGCGAATATAACCTCGACCTCATCACCACCGCCCCCAACGTCGTCTATCGGATCACCAAGAACGACGGTGAGACAATCATGGTGGACAATCCCCTGGATTACCCCGACCCCATGGAGATCCAGCTGGCGGAAGAGCCTTACGTCAAGGTCAATCTGATGGCACCTCAGGAATATGTGGGCAACATTATGGATCTGGCCACCTCCCGCCGGGGCGAATTCAAGGACATGGTGTATCTCGATGCCAACCGGGTGGAGCTGCACTACGATATGCCCCTGAACGAGATCATTTATGATTTCTTCGACGCGCTGAAGTCCCGCACCCGTGGCTACGGTTCGCTGGACTACGAACTCATCGGCTACCGTCCTTCTAAGCTGGTCAAACTGGATATTCTTCTCAACGGCGATGTGGTGGATGCTCTGAGCTTCATCCTCTTCGCGGAGAACGCCTATCCCAGAGCCAGAAAGATCTGTGAAAAGCTGAAGGACAACATTCCCCGCGCCCAGTTCGAGATTCCCATTCAGGCCGCCATCGGCGGCAAGATCATCGCCCGTGAAACCATCAAGGCGGTGCGTAAGGACGTGCTGGCCAAGTGCTACGGCGGCGACATCACCCGTAAGAAGAAGCTGCTGGAGAAGCAGAAGGAAGGTAAAAAGCGTATGCGTACCTTCGGTACCGTGTCCGTGCCTTCCGAAGCCTTCATGGCAGTGCTGAAGTTGGATGAAGATTGATTCGCAGGAGGTTTCCCAATGGCTATCTTAACCAAATCCAATAACAAGACCCCCTTGGGCATCTATATCCATGTGCCCTTCTGCCGCAGCAAGTGCCAATACTGCGACTTTTACTCCCTTTCTTCCAAGGATGACAAGCTGATGGACGGCTACTTAAACGCCATCTGCGCCCACATCAAGGAAGCCGGCGCGCTGGCTCCTGCCTATAAGGTGGACACCGTCTATTTCGGCGGCGGCACTCCCAGCTTCTTCGGCGCGGAAGGCATGGCCACCATCCTTACCTATATCCGCCGCAGTTTCGACGTGGACAACAATGCGGAAATTACCTTTGAAGCCAATCCCGACTCCGTCACCGATAAGCTCTTAAAGCGGCTTCGGGCCGAGGGCTTCAACCGGGTATCCCTTGGCATCCAGACCGACGATGATGAGGTGCTTCGCAAGCTTGGCCGTCCCCACACCTTCGCCAATGCCGTCACTGCCTACCACCGCATCCGCAAGGCAGGCTTCCGCAACGTCAGCGTGGACCTCATGTACGGCCTCCCCGGCCAGACCCTCCGGGCATGGCGGGAAACGCTGGAGCATGTGCTGACTCTGAATCCCGAGCACATCAGCTGCTACGGTCTGAAAGTGGAGGAAGGCACCCCCCTGTACGAGTACCGTGACTATGCCAAGCTGCCCGACGACGACGCCCAGGCGGATATGTATCTGGCCGCCATCGAGATGCTCAAGGCCTATGGCTACCGTCAGTATGAGATCTCCAATTTCGCCCGTAAGGGTCTTTACTCCAAGCACAATATGAAGTATTGGACCGGCGGCGAATATCTGGGCTTTGGCCCCAGCGCCAGCTCCGATTTTGCCGGCAAGCGGTTTACGCTCTGCCGCAGCGTGCAGGAGTACATCTCCGGCATCAAGAATCAGGATCAGATCATCGACGAGGTTCAGGAGATTCCCCTGCGGGAGCGGGCCGGCGAGTATCTGATGTTGAGACTTCGCACCTTCAACGGCATCAATACAGAGGATTACGAGCGGAATTTTCTGCTGCCCTTCGCCCCGCTGGAGGATATTCTGGAGAAAAACCGGGACTTTGGCTACGCGGTGCGTACCGAGGATGGCCGCTGGCATCTGACCCCCAAGGGTTTCCTGCTGTCGAATACCATCATTTCCGATCTTCTGCTGGCACAGGATAAATCCGCACCCTTAAAGCGGCTATAAGTAAAGAAATGACCGGGGCAGCTTCCGCTGCCCCGGTTCTCTTTATTTCACTTTTACGATGGCAAATTGTTCCCACTTCATTTGGTTTTTCCGGGAATCGAGAATTTTTGCCACTTCTTTCATGGTTTGCGCCCAGTGGAGGGCATCCTGCTTGCCGCGGTGTCCCACTACCAGATAGGGACAGGGCTGCAGCTTCTTTCTGCCGTAGTTGATGGCGAATTTCTTCTCCACACCCAGTGCCATGGCGTGGGGGATCATGTTATAGAAGTACTCCGGATCCCGCTTTCGCAGCCGGAACAGCTCCTCGCTGTCCACCTTTCGCAGGTGGTGGCGAAGGCCCAAAATTTCCGTTGCATTGATCCTACCAAGCTCGCTGCGCCGACCGCCGTAGGCCGCCATCAGACCGCACAGCAGCTGTCCCAGCAGAGGGATCAGTGCGATGAGGATGACACCTGCGATCAGACCCACGATCAGCCAGACTGCGCTTAGACCAATCGCCAGATACACCAAACCCTTGCTCCGCAGGTGGATGCGGTACATGCCGGCCTGAATAAACCAGGCGCTGATCCCGCCGAAAATGGCCAAAATCACGGAAAGCAGAATCTGCAGAACCTCGTTACCGGTCATATTCATGCCCAGACAGATGCCGCAGAACACCTGCACGGCACAGAACAGCAGCCGGAAGATCTTCACATTGCCGCTGTTGGGTTTGCACATGGTTCTTTCACCGGGGATCTGCCGCTCCAGCTTTTTGGCAAGGCTTGCGTAGTGGTAGCCGGTGCCGTCGATGACCCGGCGCTTGCCAAAGAGGGCTTTGAAGGTCTTCACCTCGAACAGGCTTCTTTCGTTGCCCATATCCATCCGCTTGTGAAGGATCACCCTTCTGTTGTCCAGTTGGATCAAAATATAGCCAAGCTGGGCCCAATGGAACACCATCATGGTCAGATCCGCACCGGAGAAGGTCAGCCGGCAGCCCAGTTCGCCGGCGGAAACACCCTCGGGAGCGGAATTTTTCCGCACCCAGAGCAGAGGGCCGGTTCGCAGCCAGATGCCCCAGTAAACGATCGCAAGAACTGCCAGAATGATCATGGGAATGATCTCCGGGTTGCCGTTTCGCTGGTAGGTGCTGACACCGGGGAACATTTTTTCGTCCACTTCCATGGTCATGGTCAGGGTTTCCCGGTCATCCAGCGCCTGATTGACAGAGCCGGTGATCATATCGCCCTTGACCACGATGGTCATGACGGATTCCACGGTGCTTTGCCGGTAGCCGCCGGTGAAATAGGGGCGGCCCTTAATATCATCGGGCAGTGTGATGGTAAATTCCATCCGCTCCACCGGATATTCAAAACCGCTGAGCAGAGGCAGCTCCAGAAGATACTTATCTTCCTCAAAACGCACCACTTTTTCCAGCCGGAAGTCAAACTTCAATGACACATCTCCGCCGTGATCACCGATCATATCGCTGATATCCACATGCAGAGCGCCGTCCATCTTGCTGGCATGGGCTGAAGAGCCGTTCATCATAATATCCTTTGCCCCAAGAGGCAGGGGGAAGGTCAGATCGTCCACCGGTTCGTCGATGTGGATGTTCACCCGGAGGGTGACCTGACAGTTGCCGTCGGAGGTGATGGTGGTGATATTTTCCACATAGGTGGCACCGCTGTCAGCAAAAACAGGCATGGCAAAACCCAGCATCACCATCAGACAGATGATGAACGCAATCAGACGATGCTTCAAACGATGACCTCCCCTCCGTAAGTATACTTTTTGATTCTATCATTTTATCACGAATTGGGTGAAATTGCAAGAATATTAAACAATTCCTATAAATTGTAGTATAGCCGGCATGGGCCGGCGGCCAATACGTGCTTGGTGCTGTAGGTTTCGCCACTGCCCTGCGCCGCTCGGTAACGTCAGTACTGCGGTAAATTGCTGTTTACGGTACTGGCGCGGCAGCGCCCAAAGGCTTCCCCCGGGGGGAAGCTGTCAAAAATCTTTGATTTTTGACTGATGAGGAATGCGGGCAGAAATGC
>JAGKTU010000012.1 GCA_021153265.1 Clostridia bacterium | reverse complement strand
GCTTCCCCCAGCGCAGACTCCGGGCTTTTACCCCTTTCCGTGATGCTCGGCAGCGGTTATCTGAGCGAATGGTCTCAGGATCACGCCCAGCTTGCCTATACCCAGTGGGATGAAGTGTACCTGGAAAGCACCTGCGCCGGGGAATACCGCCAACTGATGGATGCTCTGGCCTATGTCAACCGCAGCTTCCGCGGCTGGGGCGACACCAATCATCTTGCCCTTGCGGAGCGCGCCAAGACCGCGGCAGCTCAGCTCGGCGAAAGCTTTGCCGGCTACGAGGCCCGCAACCGGGTCTGCATACAGCGGGCGGATAGCCGTGTATTCAGTCTTCTCAGTCAGCGCATCGTCTCTGACGGTCAGGCTATGGGTCCCTCCTACACCTATGAAGGCGTAAATCTGGATTCCGCCACCGGCATGCAGGTGACCATCGATCTGGTTCTGACGGACATGGATAGCCTGCCCCAGCTTCTGGAGGACGCCCTGACGAAGAAGTATGCAGATTATCCCGAAGGCGCTTTTGCCGGCATGGCTGACAAACTGAATGGCTACGGCCCCCGGGACTACAAGTGGACCATCGGCTATCAGGGTGTGACCTTCTATTTCGACGAGCAGGAGCTGCTGACCCCCCATCACGGCGGTGTGTCCGTAACACTGTGGTTCGCCGATCACCCCGACCTGTTTGTGGAGGCTTACACCCAGTTCCCGGAAAACGGTTACGCTCTGACCCTGCCCCTGAACGCCGATGTGGAAGTGGACCTGCTCCCCGGCGACGGCAAGACCGACCGGCTGTATCTGGCTCTGGATGCGGATCAAAATCTGAAGGTCGAGGTGAATCAGAGCCGGTATCAGGAAGAATGGTTCGGCTATTACATGGAAGCCTATCTGGTCACCACGGACAACCGGAACTTCTACCTCTACCTCGTAAGCCACGCGGACAGCGACTACTCCGTTGTCCATGTCTATGCCCTTATGTCCGGAGAACTCGTTCCCCTCACCGAGCTGAACAGTCTGGATTTCGAAGATGTGCGTATGGAGAATCCCGAATATGGTGAAACCTATTATGGTCTGGTCTTTAACGATCCGTCCCGTTTCTCCCTGTATACCCACGCCTATATGCTCAGCACCGTCGCCAGCTCCCGGTTCTATCACACCGATCCCAAGACCGGTATTCCCCAGCCGGAGACGGACTACTACACCATGAATCCTGACATGCCCCCGCTGATCTCCAAGATTTCTCTGACGGTGAAAATGCTGCCGGATGAAACAGATGAGGCACTTCCTGCCGGAACGAAGTTCTATTTCCTGCGTACCGACAACGAGACCTATGTGGACATGGGTCTGGAGGATGGCCGGGAATGCCGAATTTATCTGGTTCGCCAGGATTGGGAATGGTTTGTAGACGGTCACTCGGAATATGACTGCTTTGAAAATCTGATGTACGCCGGATAATTTCTTTCCTGACAGACAAAAACGCAGACACCGAAACGTGTCTGCGTTTTTTTGTTTTTCCGAATGTCATCATTCCAAGGGGCTGCGGCAAAAAACCGACCTGTGAAAACAGGTCGGTTTTGCTGTTTTAGTGATGGTCGCAGGAATGGCTGCCGCAGCCGTGGTCGCCGCAGGTGTGGCCTTCGCCGTGATGGTGGTCGTGGTGGTTGCACCGGACGTTGGGATTGAATTCCAGAGTGCCGGCAAGCAGGGACTCCACCGCGGCATCTGCGTCACCGGACACGCCGCCGAACAGCCGGATGCCGGCCTGCGCCAGTGCCATCTGGGCGCCGCCGCCAATGCCGCCGCAGATCAAAACATCCACATTCAGCATATTCAGAACCCCGGCCAGAGCGCCGTGGCCGCTGCTGCCGGTGTCCACTACCGCAGCGGAAAGGACCTTGTTATCCGCTACCTCATAGACCTTGAACTGCTGGGTGTGGCCAAAGTGCTGGAAAATTTGGCCGTTCTGGTAAGTAACCGCAATTTTCATAAGAATTCTCCTTTCAATCGTCCGGGTGTTTCGGAATCATTTCTGTTCCTTTAGTATACTACAAAATGCCCAAGTTGGCAACTGAATTTCCGTGACAGAAAATCAGAAAAAGGCTGGATATGGCACAGAAAATATAGTATAGTGAGTAGTAAGAAGAATATTTTCGGCAGGAAGGGATGATGGGTATGCGGATCGGTTTTGCAAAGATGGAGATTACGCCGCCGCTGGGCACGGAGCTGGGCGGATACGCAGGCTACCGCCCCTGTTCGGGTGTTCACGATCCGCTTTACTGCAAGGCGGTGGTGCTAGAGCAGGATGGGGTTCGGTACGGACTGATTGCGCTGGATCTGATGTGTGCGGATGAGTCGCTGCATCAGAAAATCGCGGAGGCAGTGGCGGATTTGGGACTCAGCAAGGAGCGGCTCATCGTATGCGCCATCCATTCCCACGCCGCACCGGCAGGCTTAGTACCCGGCGAAGGTGCTCTGGCGAAGGTGAACAGCACCATCACGCCCCGGAATGCTGAATTTGCGGACTATATCCGGCAGGTTATCGACGCCGCGGCAGTTTGCTGCGGCCGGGCGGCAGCAGGACTGGAAAAATTTGAAGTTCGGACGGCACGGGGTGCTGCACCTGCCATCGGCTCAGAGCGGCACACGGGAAAAGCACCCATGGGAGAACTGACCGTAGTGCAATTCAAGACAGAAAGCGGCAAAAATCTCGTGATTTACAATTTCCCCTGCCATCCCACCGTGACCAACGCGGCGAATCTGCAGGTTTCCACGGATTTTGTGGCAGGTATTGAAGCGCAATTGGGTGCGGACATGGCGATATTCCTGAACGGTGCGGCAGGAGATATCAGCACCCGGTATACCCGTCGGGAGTCCACCTTCGACGAGTGCGAGAGGATGGGAAAAATCGCCGGGGCGCAGGTGCTGAAAGTCATGGAAAATGCCCCCTTCGTTCAGCCGTCGCTGAAAGGCATCCACGCCAATATCACGCTGGATGCCCGGCAGGTGGACACCCCCGAAGATGCGGAAAACGCCCATCGGGAACACACCAAGCGCTGGCAGGAGGCGGTCAGCCGGGGCGAGGATGCGATGACGGTGCGGATCCTGAAATCCTACGTGGAAGGTGCCGGGGTGAATCTGGAGTTTGCTCAAACTATGGACGGCATCCGGGAGCTGAACCTGCCGGTGACGGTATTCCGCTTCTGCGGATTGGACTTTATTTCCATACCGGGCGAGCTGTTCTCCACGCTGAAACCCGAAAATACATCTGTTATTGCCTACGCCAACGGCTATTACCGCTATATCTGCGACGAGAATGCCTATGAAGCAGGCTATTACGAGGCCATGGCTGCCATCATCGCCCGGGGTCAGGGCGAGCATCTGATGAAGGAAATCCACAAGCTGCTGAGGCGGCTGGATGAAATATAACACAAGGGGAGGTACACCATATGAATACTGCGGCAAGATATTTTTCCTACGCACAGCTTAAATTACAGGAAATTCTGGAACACGAGATGCCCAATATCCAAAAAGCAGCCGATTTTGTCACCGAAAGCTGCAAAAAGGGCGGCAAATTCTACGTCTTTGGCTCGGGTCACTCCCACATGGTGGCGGAAGAGCTGTATCTCCGGGCAGGCGGTCTGGCTCTGGTACACGGTATCCTGCCCCCGGAGCTGATGCTCCACGAAATGCCCAACAAGAGCACCTACTTAGAGCGTGTGGAGGGCTACTCTCAGGCGCTGGTGGAACTGTACCGGGTGGAAGAAAAAGACACCGTCATGGTCATCTCCAACTCCGGACGGAATGCCGTGCCGGTGGAGATGTGTCTGGCCGCCAAGGCCAAGGGCGCAAAAGTCATCGCCATGACCAGCATGAAGCACTCCTCCGGCTGCACCTCCCGGCACTCTTCCGGCAAGAAGATGTACGAAATCGCCGATGTGACCATCGACAACTGCGCCGACCCCGGCGACGCCGGTTTCCCCATTGAGGGCTTGAACTCCACCATCGGCCCCACCTCTTCTGTCACGGGTATCACCATTGCACAGGCGCTGGTGTGTCAAGTAGTGGACAATCTGGTGAAGGCAGGCATTGAGCCGCCGGTATTCAAAAGCTCCAACGTCGACGGCGGCGACGAACACAACAACCGGATGTTCGACAAATACTACGGCTACTGGAAATGAAAATCAGCCGCCTCTGAAAAAGGGAGGCGGCTGTATTTTGCAAAACGGATCGATTATGCTTTGCGCATGATGTATCGGCTGCCGTGTATGGTTTCACAGATCACAAATCCCAACCTCTGATACAGGGAAACGGCGCGTTGATTTTTGATAAAAACGTACAGCATAACAGTCCCATTAACCGAGGCGCAGCATTTCTTCACCACACCGGAACCGATCCCTTGGTTTTGGTATGCCGGGAAAATGTATAAGTCGTCGATTTCAAACACGCCGTCTTCATTTTGGAAGAAATGGTAATAGCCTGCTTTTTGCCCATCGGCGTAGATCGCGGTATATTCGCCGACGGATGTTTCGATTTTCTGCCGAACCCACTGCATTACCTTGGGATAATCGATGGATTCCAGATCCTCATAATCGTGTATCAGGCGGCGGCACAATTCGAAAATCGGCCCAATGTCCGTTTCCGTTGCTTTTTGGTATGTGATGTTCATAGGTCACCTCCGGGGAAATGGGGATTGGTCGATCACACGTGAATTATACCCCCACAGCACGCACAATGCAAGTGCATGCTCGGGTGAAAACGGTTTGAAGAATATCTGAGCAATGTATCTGTGATCTGACTCTGTCACAGCAATTCGGCGAAATTTTGAAAGAAAAGCAGTAAGATGATACGAGCCGGGAGCAATCCCGGCTCTTTGCTCTTCTTACCCCTTGACAAAGATCTCAGGGCGCTGTACAATAGCGAAAATCACGAAAGGGGCTACGACAATGGCAGTATATAATACCATGTTTAATATGTCTATGCTGCAGCAGCACGTCGAGGTCACTGTACACTCGCCGGGCTTGTATTGTCGTACCCATTTTTAAGGATAATCCGTTTCGGGATTATTAATTTGGATTAAGACGGTGCAAGTTGAAGGTTGCTTTGACTTGTACCGTTTTTATTTTTTCTGAGAAAGGAGGCGTTGATCATGCCGGAACAGTCCGTTCACCCCCACAAAGACACAGAATCTGACCAACAAACCATAATACAAAAAACAGAAGGAGATATTTATGAAAACAATCGACAAGGCTGTGCTGGCAGGATACAACGCCGGCATCGAACACAACCGCCTGAGAACCGGGATCGGTCTTATTGAATTTGAAAGAACCAAAAGAGACATTGCTTCTTCCAACGAACGGGTGATTCAGCATACGAAAAACCATCGGTTTGTAAGCCGTGATGGGGAAGTCCCGATCAAGAACTTCATGAGAATCGATAATTCCAATATAGAACCGGATGTTGTTGCAAAAATGATCAAAGAAAGGTTCGATTTGTGAGATACATTGCATTGTAATTCTGGCTGATGTATAATGACTTTGCAAAGACAATGGAGGTGCAGCAATGACTGTCCGAAACGCAACATTTGAAGATATGGCCCTTGCCGCAGATATTATGGTCACATCCTTCCGCACGGCTTTTGCGGAATTCGTTTCTCCGAAAACCATGGATGCTTGCACCAATCCGGAGAGTTGCTTATGCTTGCTGGAACACATTTATCAGGAAGGAAAGATGCACTTTCTGATGGGTGGTGACCAGGGCTTCCTTTGTTGGCAGGAAACAGAGGATGGTGCAGAGATTGTAGCCATCCATTCTCTGCCGGAAAGCTGGGGAAACGGTTTGGGTCGTGCCATGCTGACGGAAGCGTTAAAGCAGATCGGCGATCGTCCGGTGTATCTCTGGGCATTCAAAGAGAACACCCGCGCCCGCCGGTTCTATGAAAAGCACGGCTTCCGCTGGGACGGCAGCCAGCGGGTCAGCGAATTTGACGGTGCATTGGAAGTGCGGTATGTGAGAAACCTTACGAGAAAAGAAACGGCAGACTATCTTTTATGCGATTGTGGATTGCTGGAGGAATTAACGAAATACGGTAAAGTACATCCCATTGGCAGCTACCGCATGGATATGATGGCATGGAATGATTTGGACTTGGATGTGGAAAATGACGGCATGTCCTTGGAGAAATTGTATCATCTGACATCCTTTATTTTGGAAAAATTCCAGCCTGTTTGGTATGAAGCAAAGGAGGAAATTGCCCCGGACGGCAAGACTGTTTGGTTTCATGGCTTTGAAACCATGATTACAGGCCAGCTTTGGAATGTGGATATCTGGTTTTTCGATAAAGTAAAGATCGAAGCGGCTACGGATTACTGCGATTCCATCGCACGGCAGACAACCCCGGAGCAAAAGCGGCAGATCGTTGCCATCAAGGAAGAACTTATCCGTCGTGGACTGTATTCTTTCGAGGTTTATCGCAGTATTGATGTTTACAAGGCGGTCACGGAGCTGGGAATTACAACCCCGGAGCGTTTTTTGAGCGAGTATCGCATTCAAAGGGACTGAGTTTGACGGAGTATTTGGAGGAGATGGATGATTAAAGAAGCAATATTTGAAGACCTGCCGCAGATTTTGGAACTGTATCTCCACCTGCATGAAACCGCTGTGCCGGAGGAGTCGGAGAATTTACGCTGTGCATGGCAAAAGATCATGTCAGACGATAATCACCATCTGGTCGTTTGCGAGGTGGATGGAAAAATAGTATCTTCCTGCGTCTGTGTCATCATCCCGAACCTGACTCGTGGTGTGCGTCCCTACGCCTTTGTGGAGAACGTAGTCACTCATGCCGATTACCGTGGCAAGGGCTACGCAACCGGCTGTCTGAACTACGCAAGGGAACTGGCGCAGAAGGAAAACTGCTACAAAATGATGCTGCTAACCAGCTCAAAATCCCCGGAAACCTTGGCGTTCTATCAAAATGCAGGGTATAACAGCACGGACAAGACAGCCTTCATCCAGTGGCTATAAGGAGAGAAAAATGAATTACACAATAAAGGAAGAGCGGCTGACTGCTGAAGCGTACTCGCAACAGCACTGGTGAAAAATTGCACCAGATTGCCGGTGGTGAGGAGAGCATCATCATGTACACCTGCTTTCATGAGAATGCCTACGGTTTCTACGAAAAACTGGGCATGCACAAGCCCGATGACGTGGTCGTTCTGAACAAGGTCGAATGGACAGATTTCACCGTGGAGTGATACTTTGAAGAGCCACGAAGGATAACGATCCGGATGAATTGTAAAAATCCGAAAAGGGATCGCGGCTCTAAGTAAAAACGTGATTTATCAAGGAGAATCGCAGCAATGGTAAACGTGTTATTCGTCTGCCATGGTACTACGTTCAATCAGCTTAAATATGTCTAGAGAATCAACGATAAATTACGATAAATACTCAAATTGCTGCAATTTTACAACATTTTTGAGTTCCGATATGAAATCAGAAAGTCAAAAGCAGTCCCGATGAGGCACGAAAAATGCCTTTTTCGGAACTGCTTTTTGTTTGTCTGCTTTTTTCTACAAAACGTGTTTTTGCGGCAGGCGAATATTGGGGAGAGGTATAACCGGAACTAAATGCCGAAATCTTTGCTGCTTCTTAGCCGAAAGCAGGGTTGTACCCATGTGATATAGGGATGCATTTGTGTCGAAAGGATGCTATAATGTTATCATGCGAGAGTTTGGAGGTTTGGCCATGGTAAGCAAAAAGCATATCCTTTCAGACAGCCTGTTTACGGTGGTGACGCTGATGGTGGTATTTTGGGTGAACCTGTTTCTGGTGGAGCAGTATGATACCAAGACCATGACACCCATGATCTTTGTGCTGGGTGTGTTTCTGGTGTCCTGGCGGACGCAGGGGTATGTTTTCGGCATTGTGTCCAGTCTGATCAGTGTTCTGGCGGTGAACTGGGCCTTTACCTACCCTTATTGGGCGTTCGACCTGATCTCCCCGGAGTGCATTTCCTCTGCGGTGGTTATGCTGATCGTGTCCAGCATGACCGGTGCGCTGACCACCCGCTTAAAGCAGCAGGAAAAGCTGAAAGCAGAGGCAGAAACCGAACGGATGCGGGGCAACCTCCTTCGGGCGGTATCCCACGATCTGCGTACCCCTCTGACTTCCATATACGGCTCCTGCTCTGCCATCCTCGAAAATTATGACAGCATTTCCGACGAGCGGAAAAGAAGGCTGCTGAAGGATATCCAGACCGATTCCCAATGGCTGAACCGCATGGTGGAGAATTTGCTGTCTGTCACCCGGGTGGATGCGGATACGGTACGCCTGTCCAAGCACAGCACCGTGCTGGAGGAACTGATCGATGCTCTGCTTGTAAAGTTCCATAAGCATTACCCAAATCAGAATGTACAGGTAACCATTCCGGAGGAATTTATCAGCATCCCTATGGACCCGGTGCTCATCGAGCAGGTGCTGATGAATCTGCTGGAAAATGCAGTATTCCACGCCCATGGTATGCAAAATCTCCGGCTCAGGGTGGAGCTGAAAAGCAGAAAAGCTGTCTTTTCTGTGGAAGATGATGGATGCGGAATTCCACAGGATCGGATGAATTACCTGTTTACGGGACTTCTGGACAGTGAAGCCCCGGTGGACTCCACCCGCAGCAATATGGGGATCGGCCTGAGCGTGTGCCGGACCATCATCAAGGCCCATGGCAGTGAACTGAAAGCGGTCAACCGCCCCGATGGCGGTGCGGCATTCAGCTTCGCTTTGGAAATGGAGGAAATCGGAAATGTCGAATAATAAATATAAGATCCTCGTCGTGGAGGATGACCGCAACATTCTGAGCATGATCCAGACGGTTTTGGATTTGGGTGGCTATCAGGTTCTGACAGCCCAGCGGTGTCAGCAGGGCATTCTGATGTTGACTTCCCATATGCCGGATCTGGTGGTTCTGGATCTGGGGTTGCCGGATATGGATGGCGAGGAGTTTATCCGGGTCGCCCGCCGCAACAGCATGATTCCCATCATCGTCCTGTCTGCCCGGTCCGATGAACAGGATAAAGTATCCGCGCTGGATTTGGGGGCCAACGACTATATCACCAAACCCTTCGGCACAGCGGAACTCTTAGCCCGTGTTCGTGCTTCCCTGCGGATCAACCACATGAATATGCGCGCTTCCATCCCCTCCAGCGTGTTTACACTGGGCGATCTGGAAATTGACTATGACCGGCGGCAGGTTGCGGTAGGCGGCAGCGTCATTCATGTGACCCAGACCGAATTCAATATTCTCTCGCTGCTGAGCCGGCAGGTTGGCAAAGTCATGACTTATTCTGCGATTATCAATTCCATTTGGGGAACCATGGATGATGGCAGCGTAAAAAAACTTCAGGTCAACATGGCTAACATCCGCAAAAAGCTTGGCTGTAAGCCCGGAGAGAATAAATACATCATCAACGAACTGGGTGTGGGCTACCGGATGCTGGATCCCCAGGAATGATCTTCACCGCTTCTTAACCGAAAACGACATAATATTTGCTCTAAATTTACCGCCTCGCCCGTATAATGGGCGAGGCAATTCTTTTATGGAGGATTTATTATGGAAGTACTCATTCAAAACTTTTCCTACATCACTTGGCAGATGCTGGTGATGTGGGCAATCGGCGGTGTGCTGATTTATCTCGCCATCGCCAAACAGATGGAGCCGACCCTGCTGCTGCCTATGGGCTTCGGTGCCATTCTGGTAAATCTGCCCGTGGCGGTGGAGGGAACCGGTGTGCAGCATGTGCTGGGAACCCTGTTCTCCATCGGTATCGAGGGCGCGGAGCTGTTCCCTCTGATGCTGTTCATCGGCATCGGTGCCATGATCGATTTTCAGCCCTTGCTCACAAACCCCAAGCTGATGATCTTCGGCGCGGCCGCACAGTTCGGCATTTTCTTCACACTGGCGCTGGCATCGCTGCTGGGTTATGACCTGCGGGATGCGGCATCCATCTCCATTATCGGCGCGGCTGACGGCCCCACATCCATTTTTGTGGCTACGGAGCTGGGCAGCAAGTATCTGGGCGCTATTATGGTGGCGGCGTACTCTTACATGGCGCTGGTCCCCCTGATCCAGCCGCCTATCATTAAGCTTTGCACCACCAAGGCTGAGCGGAAGATCAAAATGCAGTATAAGGGCAAGCCTGTTTCCAAGACCACCAAGATCCTGTTCCCCATCATCGTCACGGTGATCGTGGGTCTGGTTGCCCCGGATGCGGTTGCGCTGATCGGCTTTTTGATGTTTGGCAATCTGATCCGGGAGTGCGGTGTGATGCAGTCCATTTCTGAGACCGCCCAGAACGCGCTGGCAAACCTCGTCACCATTTTCCTTGGCATTACCATTGCATCCCAGATGAAGGCAGCGGATTTCCTGCAAGTGGATACTCTGATCATCATTGGTCTGGGTCTGGTGGCTTTCATCTTCGACACCTTCGGCGGCATCATGGTGGCAAAGGTCATGAACCTCTTCTCCAAAGAGAAGATCAATCCCATGATCGGCGCTGCGGGTATCTCCGCATTCCCCATGTCCGCCCGTGTGGTGCATAAGCTGGGTCTGGAAGAGGATAACCAAAACTTCCTGCTGATGCATTCCATCGGCGTCAATGTGTCCGGTCAGATCGCGTCCGTCATCGCCGGCGGCCTGATTCTGGCTCTGGTAAAAGCACAGATTGGAGGGTAAAACATGCGTGTGGATCTTTTGATGGAAGCCCTGCCCATTATGGGCACCGGCTATCTGGGAATTTTTATCGTGACCGGTGTGATCATCGGTGTGGTCAGCCTGCTGACCAAGCTGACCGGCCGGTAAATGCAGAAAGGTAATACCAATGACGATTTTTGATGTACTTACTATGATCGGCGGCCTTTGCCTGTTCCTGTTCGGCATGACCGTTATGGGTGACGGCTTGGAGCGCCGGGCGGGCAACAGTCTGAAAGCACTTCTTGGCAAGCTGACCGACAGCAAGATTAAGGGCTTCCTCACGGGTCTGGGTGTTACCGCCGTGATTCAAAGCTCCTCTGCCACCACCGTTATGGTGGTCGGTTTCGTCAACTCCCGGCTCATGACCCTGAAGCAGTCCATCGGCGTGATCATGGGCGCCAACATCGGCACCACGGTCACGGCATGGATTCTGTCTTTGGGCGGTATTTCCAGCGATAACCTGTTCATGCAGCTGCTGAAACCCACTTCCTTCACCCCGGTGCTGGCGCTGCTGGGAACGGTTTTCCTGATGTTTTCCAAGTCCACCAAGCAAAAGGACGTGGGAACCATCCTGCTGGGCTTTGCGACGCTGATGTTCGGCATGGATACCATGTCGGATGCGGTGTCCGGCCTTGCGGATATCCCGGCTTTTCAGAATCTGTTTTTGATGTTTGAAAACCCCATTCTGGGCGTTCTGGTGGGCGCGGTGCTGACGGGCATCATCCAGTCCAGCTCTGCTTCCGTGGGTATTTTGCAGGCGCTTTCTGCCACCGGTGCGGTCAGCTATGCCGCAGCCATCCCCATTATCATGGGTCAGAACATCGGCACCTGCGTGACGGCGCTGCTTTCTTCCTTTGGTACGAACAAAAACGCCAAGCGGACTGCCATCGTCCACCTTTCCTTCAATGTCATTGGCACTATCGTTTGGCTGAGCGTGTTCAGTATCGTGTCTGCCGTGTTCAAGCCCGCAATTCTGGCGACCTCCGCAACGTATCTCGGAATCGCGGTGTGTCACTCGGTATTTAATGTGCTTTGTACCGCTCTGCTGCTGCCCCAGACCGGGCTCCTGGAAAAACTGGCATATCTGGTGGTGCCGGAGGGGCAGGAAACAGCCAAAGCGGTGGAACTGGATGAGCGATTGCTGGCAACCCCCTCCATTGCGCTGGGACAATGCCACAATCTGGTTCTGAAAATGGCGGAGGAAACCCTGGCGGGCAGCCGGATGAGTTTGCAGGCGCTGCTTCGCGGTGACTTGGCGGATGCGGAAAGAATCCGCGTGAGCGAAAAGAATGTGGATCATTACGAGGATGTTCTGGGAACGTATCTGACCAAGGTGGCAAGAGCCCAGATCTCCGACGATGACAGTTCTGAGGTTTCCAAACTGCTGAAAGTCATTGGTGACTTGGAACGCATTTCGGATCACAGTGTCAATATTCTGGAATCTGCCGAGGAAATGCAGGAAAAGAAGATCGACTTTTCCGAGAGCGCCAAAAAAGAAATGGAAGTGCTGTGCGGTGCGTTGACCGAGATCCTGAGGCTTACCATGGATGCTCTGCGCAGTAACGATTGGGAAGCTGCTGGCTCCGTGGAACCCTTGGAGCAGGTCATCGACCACATCAAGTCCATTCTGCGCAACCGGCACATCACCCGGCTGAAAAAGGGCGAGTGCAGTGTGGAGGCAGGTTTCGTATGGTCTGATCTGCTGACCGACATAGAGCGCACCTCCGATCACTGCTCCAACATTGCGGTGAGCATCATCGATGCCCATGAGCACAACATGAACGCCCATGAAGCCATGCGGAGCATGAAGAAAGGCAATCCCGCTTTCCTTACAATGCTGGATGACTATTCCAGAAAATATCAGCTTCCCCAAGGCTGAAGATGACGGCAGCGCTGCGAATTTTGTCGCAGCGCTGTTTCTTTACTCTATCTTTACTGGGTATAAAGTATAATATTTCAGATTATATATAGGAAAGGAAGATTTTCTTGTTACCTGCTATTATTCTCTTTGCAGCAACCTATGTACTGATGCTGACCTTCAGCAAGTACCGTCCCTACATCGCGTTGGCTTCCGGCGTGATCTTTATCGTCTCCGGTATGCTGCCTTTGAAGGCTGTCTTCGGTCCCGACGGCAAAGTTGTTGTGGAAGGTATTCTGACTGCACTGGACTTTAATGTTCTGCTGATGATCGGCGGTACCATGGGCCTGGTTCAGCTGTTCATCGACAGCCATATGCCCGAGCGTCTGGCGGACATGATCATGGAGAAGGTTCCCAATGTTCAGTGGGCCGCCGTTTCCCTCAGCCTGTTCGCCGGTGTCATCTCTGCCTTCGTTGACAACGTAGCCACCGTTCTGATGGTCGCTCCCGTTGCCATCGCTATCTGCAGAAAGTTGGATACCAATCCCGTGCCCTTCATCATCTCTATCGCTGTTTCTTCCAACCTGCAGGGCGCAGCCACTCTGGTTGGTGACACCACCGCCATCATGCTGGGCTCCGCTCTGAAAATGAGCTTCTTCGACTTCATCTGGTACCAGGGCAAACCCGGTATGTTCTTCATGGTGGAGCTGGGTGCGATTCTTTCTGCCTGCATCGTCTACTTCACTTTCCGTAAGGAGAAGGGTACCATCCCCAAGACCGGCAAGATGACGGAAGTCACGGATTTTGTCCCCACCATTTTGCTGGTCGGTGCCATCGTGCTGCTGATCGTGGCTTCTTTCCTGCCCTTCGAACTGCCTGCTGAGACCAATGGTCTGATCTGCACCGCCCTGCTGATCATCGGTCTGATCTACAACTATGCAAAAAAGAAGAATCTGGACGCCGTTATGGGCCCCCTGAAGGCTATCGACCTGGAAACTCTGGGCCTGCTGGTTGGTCTGTTCCTGATGATCGGCGGTATCAAAAACGAGGGTGTCATCGACGCTCTGGCACAGCTGCTGGCAAAGCTGGGCGCAGGCAATCCCTTCCTGATGTATACCATCATCGTCTGGGCTTCCGTGCTGATCTCCGCATTCATTGACAACATCCCCTATGTTGCCACCATGATCCCCGTTATCGCCGGTATCGCCACGGAGATGGGCATCGACTCCACCGCTCTGTACTTCAGTCTGCTGTCCGGTGCGACTCTGGGCGGCAACTGTACCCCCATCGGCGCTTCCGCCAACATCACCGGCATCGGCATCCTGCGCAAGGAAGGCTTCGAGGTGAAGAACGCCGACTTCTTCAAGATCGGTATCCCCTTCACGCTGTCCGCCATCATTCCCGCTTACATCCTGATCTGGATCCTGTTCGGCGTATAAGCGGAATCAATCCCCACAGTCTTTCCTCTCCGTACCGGAGGATCGACTGTGGGGATTTTTGCGTTTTGGGATGTGTAGATGCAAACACCGTTTTCCGGTTTGTATATACAGATTTCAAAACGGCCGGGTTTGTAAAAGCACTGCAGCTTTCTTTACGTCCAGATTTTCAAGAATGTGGAGGATACTGTGTGTGATCGAGATTCCCTGTGAAAAAAGGATATGCTGCCCCTGCCGATGGAATTCGGTAAAATTTTGAAGTAAAAGTAGTAAAGTGAGCGCCGATATGATATACTCGTTTCATGAAATCGAAAATCCATTCATTTGAGAAGAGTTTTTCTCATGTGCAAAAAGCGGAGAGAGCCAAAGTATCTGTCTGCTGTTTATCATAAAACAATATGCCACGAAGAGCCACGATAGGACACGATCCGGATGAATTGCAAAAATCCGAAAAGTGATTGCGGCTCTAAGCAAATCGTGGTTTATCGAGGAGGATCGCAGCAATGGTAAAAGTGTTATTCGTCTGCCATGGCACTACTCCAATCGGATGAGATATGCTTAGCGCTGCAACGATAAATCATGTTTTGCACCCAAATTACTACAATTTTACAACATTTTTGAGTTCCGATATGATTCATTCACAAGAAAACAGTCCCGGAAAAGGTGCAAAAATCACCTTCTTCGGGACTGCTGTTTTATTCGTTTTTCGTTTTCACAGTCTGTAAGGTTAGTAACTGTCGGCAATCAGATTCTGATACATTTCCTCAGTCAGGTTACAGCCGTAGAACAGTTTATAGTACTCGGTGACCTCTGTCTGAAGGTCGTACTGCGTATATTCCGGATACAGAAGCTGACCCAGCCACAGCATACCTAAGTAACGCTGGACTGCCGGAGGAGAGGAAAGCCATCCATAGGGACCGGTGGGAGTTTTGTAGAAATCACCCCGGGATACAGCACCTACGCTCTGCCACTGTCCGGAAGAGGCAATGTCATCGTAGCAGCTGTCGGGGGCAAAGATGATCACATCCGGATTCCATAACAGAATCTGCTCCAGATCCACTTCGTTGCCGGCGCCGCTGGAGACCACATCTTCCACCACGGCCAGATTATCAGACATGAAATTGATGGTTTCCGCATGGAAGCTGCCCTTGGCAATCACATTGACACCCTTGTCACCCAGACAGTAAAGGAGTGACTTTCTCGCGCCATCTGCATCCACCTTTTCCATCATAGCGGTAATCATGGCATAGGTATCTTCACACCACACGGCCAATTCCTCCGCTTTTTCTTCACGGCCCAGCAGCTTGCCAAGGGTCCGGTAGGCTTCTGGGGCGGTAGCCACGGTGGCATCGATGTGGATAAATGGGATTCCTGTCTGTTCTGTCAGAGCGGTCAAATCATCGGCAGTGGTCTTCTTAGGTTCGCCGATGTCGATAACCACATCCGGCGCGGCAGCCAGCAGAGCTTCCAGATCCATTTCGCCCTTACCGCCGTAAAGCTGACCGATTTCTGCTTTTTCATAGATGTATGCAGGGAGATAATCCTGTGCATCGTCTGCATAGGCAGTGGATACACCCACCAGCATATCGCCCGCCAGAGGCAGAATATAGATCTGGGACAGAGGACCGGAAATGGCGATCCTTGTGATTTTTGCAGGAAGGGTTACGGTCCTTCCTGTAGAATCCGTAAATTCCTGTGTTTCTCCTGTTGTGTTTGCACCTGCTTGGCCACAGCCGCAAAGCAGAAGGGAAAGAATCAGAAAAAGAATGATCGTTTTTTTCATATTGGGTCCTCCTTATTTGGTGATGTGTGCAGGGATGCAAATTCGCGCGCTGTCGTGATACAAACTGACGATTTCCACATCTACGCCGTACAGTGCGCGGATGGTCTGCTCTGTTAAAACCTCTTTGGGTTTTCCTTCCGTCAACACCCGTCCTTTCTGAATGGCAAGGATCCGGTCTGAGTACATATAGCTCTGCTCCGGATGGTGGGTGGTCTGAATGACGGTGTAGCCTTCCCGGGCCAAGCTTCTTGCCTGCTCCAGCACCAGCAGCTGATTGCCGAAGTCCAGATTGGCGGTAGGTTCGTCCAACATCAGCACCGGCGCTTTCTGAACCAGCGCCCGGGCGATCAGCACCAACTGCTGTTCACCGCCGGATAGCCGGTGGAAACAGCGGTCCTGCAGACGGGTGATGCCCACTTTCTCCATAGCCCACTGACAGAGTTCCTTATCTTTTTTGCCGGGGCTGCGGAAGGTGCTCAATCCACTGGTTCTGCCCATCAGAACGATGTCGAAAACGCTGTAATTGAAAATAGATCGGCTGGACTGAGGAATGTAAGCAATATGTTTGGCTGCCTCACGGATAGAAAATGTACGGGCATCCGTTCCGTCCACGGAAACACTACCGGTATAGCCGGACAAAAGACCCAGAACGCAGCGGAACAATGTGCTTTTGCCCACACCGTTGGGACCCAGGATAGATAAGAATTCTCCATTTCCTACAGAAAAACTGATATCGTGCAGAACCGGGCGATCGCCATAGGAAAAGCTTAAGTTTTTGACTTCAATGCTCATAGTGATCCCCCTTTCCGGTAATCAGCCACAGGAAGAAGGGCGCGCCGATGAAGGCGGTTAAGATGCCGATGGGAATGCCGGCTGTTGTGGCATTGCGGGAGACATTGTCCACGATCAGCAGGAAGATTCCGCCGCCCAGCATGGAGGCGGGCATCAGGAACCGGTAATCGCTGCCGACCAGCCGCCGCATCATGTGGGGAATCACCAGTCCGACCCAGCCGATCATACCGCTGACCGATACAGCGGAAGCCGTTACCAGTGTGGAGGCCACGGCAATCCACAAGCGGATTTTACGGGGATCCACGCCCATTGCACGGGCTTCGTCGTCACCCATGGTGATGACATTCAGTTGCCAGCGCAGCAGAAACAATGGTATCAGACCGCAGAGCATGGGAAGCAGCACAAAGCCGATGTCACTCCATGCAGCGCCGCTGAGACTGCCCATAAGCCAGTAAGTAATCTGGGGCAGCTGATTGTTGGGATCTGCCACCAGTTTCAGAAAAGATGTTCCGGACTGAAACAGGGAGGAAATCATGATGCCGGCCAGCACCAGTCCCAGCACCCGGTCCCCCCGGGCGTGGCGGCTGACGGTGAAAACCAGAGCCACAGTCAGAAGGCTGGCAGCAAAAGCGCCGATGGTGATGCCCATACTGGAAGCACCCAGCAGGATGGCCAACGCTGCACCGAAACCGGCACCGGCAGAAGCACCTAAGATATCGGGTGATGCCATCGGGTTCTGGAACACACCCTGATATGCGCCGCCGGCAGCAGCAAGACAGGCACCAACCAGAACACTTAAAATCACACGGGGCAAACGGATGTTCCACACCGCCGCTTCCACGGAACTTGTCCAGAAAGGTTTGATGGGCAGGCCCAGTTTATATCCCAGCACACCCAAAAGCTCTGCCGGAGAAACGGGGTAACGTCCCAGGGTAAAGGAAGCCAATATGCATAAAATCAGAGCGATTCCCATAAGCAGCACCGTGCGGCGGTGCTTGTTTTCAATCTCGTTCATAGGCGCTCCTTACTGAGCAGGAAGGGCTTGCCCATATTGTAGGGCGGGCCGGAAATCTCCCTGCGGATCTTGTCTTTCATTCCTTCCACATTGGTAATGACCAGCCCTGCAATCCGGTCGATGCCGAAGTTCAGCAGCTGCGGACACATGGGACAACTTGGACCTGCCAGAATGGTATATGCGTTCCTGGACAGTTCCAATAAATGCGGCAGGGTTTTGTTTACAAGTGTGCTGGCGGTCATGATGACCACATCGCACTGGGGGATCAGCCAGTCACAGGCGGAGTCCGGATAATCACCGGGACGGGGACTGCGCTCCAGAATCCGGACAGACGCAGCTTGTTCGTATACAGATTGGGGCATATTCAGATGTCCCACAACACCGATGTGCTTTCCACAAAGATCCACGCCATCGGTGCAGTACTTGTCGAAAGGCTCATAGGCATTCAGCGCATCCAGGCGCTGCGGCGTGTTATAGTAGGCATTGAGTGCCGCCATGCCAAATCCGGCTTCGGTGAGGTTCCAGCTTTTGGAGGCCAGTGCCAGTTCCTTTAGTCCCATACCGGTATAGTCGCGATATATCATCCGGGGTGCGGTATCCACCGGGGTGGTCATGGCCATGCCGAAATGATGCTGTGTTTGTACAGCTGTCCAACATTCCCCAATGAGGGTATCCGTAACCACAGCATCGGAAGAAATGCCGTCAATCAGTACATCATAAAGTTCAAAAAAGTCAGTCATGGCAGTATTCCTCCACCCAACGCCTTACCAGAAGCAAGGCGTTTTCGTCGTATTGGGTACATGTATATACCAATGTATTGGGATCATTGTACAGCTGCTGCCGCAGTTTACCGGCTGCCCAATGGTATTCTTCGGTTAGACCCAGTTTATCAATCAATGCGCCGGCAGCGCCTTCCCCTTTGAGCACACCAAGAATGGGAATGCCGCTGCTGAGAACGGCTTCCAATGCAGAGGCGAACTCCGGATTCAGCAATTCAATTCCGCCGATCTCATCGAGAACCAATATCTCCCCGCGCAGATCCTTTTTGGAAAATACAGCCAGATCAACCTCTGGTTTTCCGGATGCGAAATCCAAAAAAGTACTCTTTACGTTACCATCAGGACTTTCCAATGTAAAATGCAGGTAGGGATCCCGGTACCGCCGGGTCAGAAAGCCGCCGCATTGGGTGATTTTCTCTCCCAATGCCACGGTAATGGCGGTGCTTTTTCCGCAGCCGATAGAGCCGGTGAGAAAGAGGTGCCGTTTCATAATCCGTTCCGCTCTGCCCGGTGGAGGATCATCTGGGCGGCAATGGAAATGGCAATCTCCGCCGGGGTCTCACCCTTGATGGGCAGGCCGATAGGTGTCGTCACCAGATCCAGTTCTTCGTCGGTCAATCCGTATTCCTCTTTTAGTGTTTTCCGGACACCTGCAGCCTTGTGAGGACTGCCGATAACGCCGCAGTAGGTGGGGTGGCATTTCAGAACCTGTGCCTGTACGACGGTATCGTGGGAATGTCCACGAGTCATGACACAGACATAATCTTCGTTTCCAATGGATATATAATCTTCCAATCGGGTCAAATCGCCACAGATGATACTTTCCGCACCGGGGAATAGTTCGGGCTTTGTAAATTCGGCCCGGTCATCCATGACTACGCAGCGGAATCCAACATGGTACAGGACAGGAACCAGTTCCTGAGCCACATGGCCGCCACCAAAAACATAGACCTTTCCCGGAGCGTTGATCTGTTCTGCAAAGATATCTCCAATCCGTTCGGGATGTCGGGACAAAGGCAGCGAATCGGAAACCAGAATGCCCCAATAGCCCAAATCATGGGCATAGAGTCCCATCTGTCCGTTTTCACCCACATCGGTCAGCAGCCACAAAGCGTTACCTTTCCGGAACTGCTCTTCCGCTTCCTCACAGAGCATGATGGTATGTTCATCCCCGGCAGGGATATAGTGGAAAAATACATTACAGGCTCCTCCGCAGATCATACCCAGATTCTGCACATCGTCTTTGGTCAGAGTAAAGTCATGGCCCAAAGAAGTCTTCTCCGCCAGCACTTTGGCAGCGATCTGCTCGCTGCGGTACTCTACGGCACCGCCGCCGATGGTGCCGCAGATGCGCCCCTCCTTACCAACCAGCATTCTGGCACCGGCACCCCGGGGAGTGGCACCGGAGGAGGCAATGACGGTAACCAACACAAGCGCTTCTCCATGGGTCAATTTGTTATGAATGATTTTCAGCATATTTCGCATAGGTCAGTCCTCCTGTAGTGTAAAGATCCCATTTTGATATGTAAGAGTGACGATCTCAGTATACTCTGGTTTATACCAGTTTCCGCTGATGGATTGCAGGAACTGAGCAAGGATACCGCCGTGGGCAACCACAGCAAAATCGCCGGAAGCGGTTTCGGCAGCTGCGTTCATGGCAGCGGAAAAACGGGCAATGCCGTCTTCATAGCTTTCTGATCCCGGAAGCGGGATGGTCAGATCCTTTGCACGGGCGGCGTAGAGTTCCGGATATCGCTGCCGGATTTCCTCGAAAGTCAGTCCGTCCCATTCTCCGGCATACATTTCTCGCAGGTCGGGGAGAATGGTTACCGGCATACCGATGGCCTGGGCTGTCTGTACTGCACGGGTAAGGGGACTGGAAAAGACCGCTGTTACCGGGGGCAGAATCTTCGCCATTTGCTCTGCCTGCGCAAGTCCTTTATCTCCCATGGGAATATCTGTGGTACCGATGCACATGCCCTTCCCATCGGGAAAATCCGGCAGACCGTGGCGGATCAGATAGACCTTTTTCATTCGAGCAGCCCTCCAAAGTAAGTTTCATACAAGGCGTTGGCCTGTTCTTTCAAGGTTTTTTCGTATGCGGTATAACGCTCCAGAAGCAACCGCCCCCGGGCTGTCAGTACACTGGTGCTGCCGCCTGCGCCACCCTGGCTGCGTTCGATCAGGGAATAGTTTAGCTGACTCTCCAAAGTGCGGATAATGTTCCAGCAGCTGGAATAGCTCAGTTGCATCCGCTGCCCGGCTGCCCGGACAGATTTTGTTTCATCCACCAGCATCAAAAGCATAGCGATCTTACTGTCAAAGAAGGGCTTTTCCTTATTCAGGGAAACATTCACAACAGGCCGTACCAGCTGGGAATTGTGATAGTTCACCAAAGCAGAAAAATCCTCCGGAGTGTCCGCATCGTGAATGGTGCCGGGGTCATCCACGTCAATCCGCTTCAGCGGCACGCTGCACCGGTCCATAGCTCCCTTCAGCCCCATTTCTCCACAGTCATTTAAAATCTCTGGAAGCAGTTCGTTGGAAATGAGAATGGGATGGCCCTGTTGCCCTTCACACATGGGACAGGCAAGGGGAGCACCGGAATCCAGAATGGTTTTTACGGTTTTCGCCGTAAAGAGCGGCACATCCACAGGGGTGAATAGAACCTTGTCACACTTGTCCTGCAGATAGGAAAGACCGATTTTGACAGAGTCAAACATCTGGGTGGTCTCATACTGTTCGTTCCGCAGGAAAATGATGCCGTTGCCGGAAAGATGCCGCTCCAGGATGGTGGCATTGTAACCGGTGACCATGACAATCTTACTGACACCTGCCTGGGACAATGTTGCAATGACCCGCTGGGCAACGGAGATGGAACCGATGCTCAGCATGGGCTTAAATTCTCCCATCCGTGTGGACATACCTGCGGCAACGATCAGTGCGCCGATCTGCATAAAACCTCTCCCCTCAAATCGTAAGAAAAAGCAAGTTGTAATCAAATACAAGTTCCATGTATTTACTATACGCAAAATTGAGCAAGTTGTAAATAAAAATATGTTGGCATCTTGAAAAGTTGTGCAGATTTGCTATAATGGAGGCAAAGTTTTTATGGGAGGTTACATCCATGGGCATTTATGTGTGGGGTACCGGTTGCGGTGCGTCGGAATTGCTGGAGCAGGGCTTTGACCTGGAACGGGTGGAAGCCTTTGTGGACAGCTTTCCCATGGGAGATACCTTCCTGGAAAAACCGGTGATCCTGCCGCAGCAGCTGGATATTTCTGACGGCGATCTGCTGATCATCACCGCCCGGCATGCCGATGCCATTGCTGATCGGTGTTGCCAGCTGGGAATTCCGGCAGAAAGGTGTCTGTTTCTGAAAAACAATACCATCCTTCTGGACCGCAACGAAGCTTGTTCTGCCGCAAAGGAGATCCTGGGTGAAGACCTCCTGAAAAAGCTGATCCCCAAACAGCGGATGGTTCCCACCCCGGCACAGCTGAATCCCCACAGCCTGCCGGAAAAAGATTTGAGCAATGACTATGTCCGCCTGGCAACCCTGGAACTGCTGTGCCGCCGTCTGGCGGAGGTTCCCGGTGCGGCAGCGGAGCTGGGTGTTTACCGGGGCTTCTTTGCCCGGTGCATCAATCAGCTGATGCCGAATCGGAAACTCTACCTCTTTGACAGTTTTGAAGGCTTTGCGGAGAATACCTGCGCTGCGGATTCCTTCCAGGCGGCCCACCGGAATACTGCCATTGATAAAGTTCTGGCAATCATGCCCTATCCGGCTTCCATAACGGTAAAGCCCGGTTTCTTTCCGGAATCTCTGGAGGGACTGGAGGAACGGTTCTGTCTGGTGTCTTTGGACGTGGACTTTTATCAGACCACATTGGATGGCCTTCGCTATTTCTGGCCCCGGCTGGAGGAGGGGGGTTATCTGATGCTGCACGACTGGGGCAGTCCGAAACTGCCGGGTGTGGCGGAGGCACTGGTGGCCTACGAAGTGGAACTCGGATGCAAAATTCCGGCAATGCCCCTGTGCGATGTAGGTGGAACACTGGTGTTGTGTAAATAAATGCGCAATTTATCAAAAATAATATTATTTTTAACGGTACCGCTTGTGAAAGTTACACAAGCGGTACTTCTGTTTTTCTGCGACTTGCAACGAGTTGCAAGTTGTAAACAAAACAATCTGTGAGCTACAATAAAGATGTGGCAAAGCATGCCCTGGAAGAAAATACAGAAGGTGTTTTACATGGAAGAAAAGATTTTCGCAATTTCCGCCAAGGAAGTAACCATTGAAGTTGTGGACGAGGCCACGGGAAAAACTTACCGCCGTACCCTCCCCATTGACTATTACGAGACCGCCAACGGTCTGGTACTTCGGGGAGAAAATCTGGACGGCAGTATTTCCCAGCTGGTATTTTACACTTCCCGCGGCATGCAGCGTATGCAGGACCTGACCGGGGGCGGCCCTGATGAAGATCCCTGCGGCACCCACAAGTAAAAAATCCCAAAACTTTCAATATATTTAGGGAGGAAAACGGTATGATCAAGAGAACATTCATCATCAACGGCACACCCCGTACGGTTCTGGTAGGCGAGAACGAGACTCTGGCCAGCTTCCTGCGTGAGCGTCTGCTGCTGACCGGCTGTAAAATCGGCTGCGGCGAGGGCCACTGCGGTGCCTGTAATGTCATTGTGGACGGCAAGGTTGCACGTTCCTGCATTATGAAGCTGAGCAAGATCAGAGAGAATGCTGAGATCACCACCATTGAAGGCATCGGTACCATTTCCGATATGCACCCCTTGCAGGTCGCCTGGATGGCTCACGGCTGCGCTCAGTGTGGCTTCTGCTCCCCCGGTTTCATCATGACCGCCAAAGTCCTGCTGGACAACAACAATGCTCCCACCCGTGAAGAAGTCCGTGACTGGTTCCAGAAGAACCGCAACCTGTGCCGCTGCACCGGTTACAAGCCCCTGGTCGACGCTGTTATGGACGCTGCCCGCGTTTACCGCGGAGAGATCACCAAGGAAGACCTGGTCTTCAAGCCCACCGGTGACTCCATCATCGGCACCAAGTATGTCCGTCCCTCCGCTGCTGCCAAGGTCATGGGTACCTGGGACTTCGGCGCTGACGACGCTCTGAAGATGCCTGAAGGCACCCTGCGTCTGGCTCTGGTCCAGGCTAAGGTTTCTCATGCTCTGCTGAAGGGTGTCGACACCTCTGAGGCTGAGAAGATGCCCGGTGTTGAGAGAATCATCACCGCTAAGGACATCGTGGCTGCCGGCGGCAAGAACCGCATCAACGGTCTGGTCATGCTGCCTCTGAACAACAAGTGTGACGGCTGGGATCGTCCTGTCCTGTGTGACGAGAAGATCTTCCAGTTCGGCGATGCCATTGCCATCGTTGCTGCTGATACCGAGGCTCATGCCCGTGCTGCTGCTGACGCTGTCAAGGTTGACATCGAGCTGCTGCCCGCTTACATGAACGCTATGGACGCCATTGCCGAAGACGCAATCGAGATCCATCCCGGTGTTCCCAATGCTTACTATGAGACCAACTGTATCAAGGGTCCCGACATCGACTTCGATGCCGCTCCCAATGTGGTTGAGATCGAGTCCTACTGCTCCCGTCAGCCCCACCTGCACCTGGAGCCCGACTGCGGCTATGCATACATTGACGAAGACGGCATGGTTACCGTCCACTCCAAGTCCATCGGTATCCACCTGCATATGCCCATGATCTCTGACGGTATCGGCGTTCCCATGGACAAGCTGAGAATCGTTCAGAACCATGCCGGCGGTACCTTCGGCTACAAGTTCTCCCCCACCAACGAAGCCATCCTGGGTGCAGCTGCCAAGATCATCGGCAAGCCCGTCTCCCTGGTCTTCAACCAGTTCCAGAACATCACCTACACCGGTAAGCGCTCTCCCGGCTTCATGAACATCAAGCTGGCCGCTGACGAGAAGGGTAAGATCCTGGGTCTGTGGGGCAACAACTACATCGACCACGGTCCTTACTCCGAGTTCGGTGATCTGCTGACTCACCGCCTCAGCCAGTTCGTTGGCGCAGGCTACGACATCCCCACCATCCGCAACAAGTCCCAGACCGTCTTCACAAACCATGCATGGGGCTCCGCATTCCGTGCTTACGGTTCTCCCCAGTCCTTCATGGGCTCTGAAATCGCCATCGACGTGCTGGCTGCCAAGATGGGCATGGATCCCTTCGACATCCGCGAGCTGAACTGCTACAAGGAGTCTGAGAAGTCCACGATCCCCACCGGCTACGCTCCCGACGTCTACTGTCTGGAAGAAATGTACAAGATGGCCCGTCCTCTGTATGAAGCAGGCAAGAAGAGAGTTGCTGAGAAGAACGCAGCCTCCGATGGCCGCTATAAGTACGGCATCGGCGTTGCCTCCGGCGTTTACGGCTGCGGTCTGGACGGTGTTGACGCATCTCAGGCTTACGCCGAACTGAATCCCGATGGCACTGTCACCATGTACACCTGTTGGGAAGACCATGGTCAGGGCGCTGATATGGGTACTCTGATGTCCGCTCACGAGACCCTGCGCCAGGCAGGTATCCGTCCCGATCAGATCAAGCTGGTCATGAACGATACCAAGCTGGCTCCCAACTCCGGCCCCGCCGGCGGTTCCCGTTCCCAGGTCATGTCCGGTAACGCCTGCCGTCTGGCAGCAGAAAACCTGCTGGCAGCAATGCGTAAGGAAGACGGCACCTACCGCACCTATGACGAAATGAAGGCTGAAGGCATCGAGACCAAGGTTCTGGGCAACTGGGTCTGCGACTACTGCGCAACGCACCCCGTGGATCAGGCTACCTCTCAGGGCGAACCCTTCGCAACCTACATGTACACCCTGTTCCTGCCCGAGGTCTGTGTCGATACCAAGACCGGTAAGGTCACTGTTGAGAAGTTCACCTGCGTCGCTGACGTCGGTACCATCATGAACAGACTGCTGGTTGACGGCAACTTCTACGGCGGTCTGGCACAGGGCATCGGCCTGGCTCTGACCGAGGACTTCGAGGATCTGAGCAAGCACACCAGCCTGAAGAACTGCGGTATTCCTTATCCCAAGGATGTTCCCGATGACATCGAACTGCACTATCTGGAGACCTACCGTCCCAATGGTCCTTACGGTGCTGCCGGCTGCGGCGAGGCTCCTCTGGATGCTCCTCACCCTGCAATTCTGAACGCAATTTACAACGCTACCGGCGCTCGTATCACCCGCATCCCCGCTCTGCCCGAAGTCGTCCTGGCTGCCCTGGCTGAGCTGAAGTAATTGTAAGTTCCAATTTAAAACAAGTTATGCTACAATAGGAGAGGCGGCCCCGTGCCGCCTCTCTACCCATATATGCACCATTGTAGAGCGGGGGCTTGCCTCCGATGAAACCGATTGTGAATACCGGGGGTAAGCCTCTACCCTACAAAGCCCTGAGAGGAGAGTGAGCGAAATGATCATTAAAGAACGGCAATCCACCCATGTGTACCGCCAAAAGCAGCTTTTCAGCAAAGAGGAACTGGAAGCCAGAGAATCTCTTTGCGTGCACGAACAGCCTGCCTACTGCAACGCGGCCTGCCCGCTGAAACTGGATACCAAAGCTATGGTGGCAGCCATTGCGTCGGGGGATTTCAGCAAGGCACTGCAATTGTATGAGAAAATCACACCCTTCCCCTATATTCTTTCCGCGCTCTGTGAAGCTCCCTGTGAGGGTAAGTGCAAGCTCTGCACACTGGGGGAAGGTGTGTCTGTCCGGGAACTGGAAGCCGCCGCATTGTGTTACGGCGAACGGGCCAAAAAGAAGGGACTGCTGAGGAAAAAGGCAAAGAAAGCGGCCATCTTTGGTGCGGACCTCTTCTCCGTATTTCTCGCAGGAGAACTGGCGAAAAAAATGTATCCCGTAACAGTGTATTGCAGCCAGTCCGATGCTGCGGATCTGGTCGCAGAGTGTATCCCGGAACTTCCTGCGGCTGCTAAGGAAGCTACAGTGGCTGATCTGAAGAAAGCCGATATTAAATTTGAATTCAGCACGGATCCGGCATCTGCGTATGCCGAAACGGTGGAAAAATATGATCTGATTGGTGCATCCTACAGCGTTGCCCAGCAGCTTTACCCCGGTCTTACTGTAGATGAAACGGTTATGGTATACCGGGAACAGAAACTGCTTACGGGAAAGACGGAAGGCGTGCTGGATGCAGCCTTTGCCGCCAAAAAAGCGGCGCTGTCTGCTGACCGTCTTGCCCAGAACTTAGACCCCAGCAATACCCGCGGTGAAGAAGGATCCGTAGAAACAAGGCTCTATACCAATACAGGCGGAGTGGAAGCGTCCAATCGAATCCGGATTACGGACCGGGAATCTGCTGTTGCGGAAGCCAGCCGCTGTATTCAGTGTCATTGCGACGAGTGCATTAAGGGCTGTGTCTATCTGCAGCACTATAAAAAGTTCCCCCGGATTCTGACCCGGGAGATTTACAACAATGTTTCCATTATCATGGGCGATCATATGATGAACCGCCCTATTAATGCCTGTTCTCTCTGCGGACAGTGCAGCATCCTGTGCCCCAACGGCTATGATATGGCAGAAATCTGCAAACTGGCCAGGGAAAACATGGTTTATACCGATAAAATGTCCCTGGCAGTCCACGAATTTGCGTTGATGGATATGGTATTTTCCAATGAGGAAGCCTTCCTTTGCCGCAAACAGCCGGGTTTTGATACCTGCAAGTACGTATTCTTCCCCGGATGCCAGGCAACTGCCATCGCTCCTGCTACGGTCAGAGCGGCTTATCTGGATCTGTGCAATCGTTTGGAGGGCGGCGTTGCGCTGATGCTGGGATGCTGCGGTGCCATTTGTGACTGGGCAGGCCGGTATGAGATGCAGGAAGATACCGTAAAATTCCTGGATGAAAAGCTGGCGCAGCTGGGTAGTCCTGTGATCATCGCCGGGTGTCCTACCTGTAAGAAAGAGCTCTCCCGGCATGAGACAATAGGTATCTGGGATGTTCTGGAAACCGTCGGGCTTCCGGAAAAGGCGAAGCGAATGGACAGACCTATTGCCATCCATGATGCCTGCGGCGCAAGAGGAGATTCCCAGACCCAGGATGCTATTCGTAGAATTGCAGAACAAATGGGATGCACAGTAGAGGCAACCGAATATGACCGGGACAAGTCCCCCTGCTGCGGCTATGGCGGTCTGACTCAGTATACCAATAAGGAAGTGGCAAAGAAGATGACGGACAAGTGTCTGGAACGTTCTGATCTGCCTTATTTGAGCTACTGCATGGCCTGCCGGGATCGGTTCGCAAGAGAGGGTCGGGAATCCATGCACCTGCTGGAACTGGTGTATGGAACATCTGCCGATCATTGTCCCGATATCAGCGAAAAACGCTACAACCGTCTGAGCCTGAAAAATCAGCTGCTCGGCGAAGTTTGGAATGAGGATGTGGAAGAAGTGGACTTAGGCTTTACCATTGACTATACGACCGAAGCCATCGAGATGATGGACGACCGGATGATTCTGAAAACCGATGTGATCCGAGTCCTGCAGAACCTGAAGGAAACCGGCGAAGCCATTCTGGACGGGGAAACCGGTCTTTGCGTGACCCGTGCAAGGCTTGGCAATGTGACCTTCTGGGTCAAGTACACGGAAACGGAAACCGGTTATCTGGTTCACCGGGCTTACAGCCATCGGATGACCATTCAGACGAGATAAGGAGTGCGGTATGGCAACTGAAAAAACTTACTATACCATTGACCCGGAAGGAAAGCTCACCTGCATGAAGTGTAAGGTGCCTCTGAGAAAGGGCAATGCAAAATTTATGTATCTGGACAACGGCTTCCCTGTGGAACTGCCGGTATGTCCCAAGTGCGGCTTCGTCTATGTTCCCGAGGAACTGGCTCTGGGCAAGGTGCTTTCCGTGGAGAAAGCCCTGGAGGATAAATAATGAAGGGCCACCCGGGCGGCGAGAAGCACAGCCGCTATTTGATCGAACTGGCTTTCCTGGAAAAAGGAACGAAATGGCTGGATATGGGTGCCGGTGACGGCAGCACTGTTCGGCTGCTGCGAAGTCTGGGCTACTCGGCAGAAGGTATCGACCTGGAACCCAGAGGCAAAGATGTGCAGCGGGGAAACTATCTGGAAGCCCCCTGGCAGGGTGGATTCTTTGACGGAATTATCAGCCAGTGCAGTTTCTATGTATCGGGCGATGTACCCGGCGCACTGAAAGAAGCTGCAAGACTTCTGCACAAGGGCGGTAAACTGGTATTTTCTGATGTGACGGAAAATGTAGTGAGTCTTCTGAACCAGTGCCGCCAGGCTGGTTTTTCTGTGCGGCATCTGGAAGATCTGACAGATCAGTGGAAGGAATACTATCTGGAAGCCCTGTGGACCCAAGACAACGTGTGCCTGCCCCAGGGAAAGAAGTTCAGCTACGTACTCTTTGTTTGTGAGAGGATGTGAAACCATGGATTTGGAAGAACGGATCATGGAGTTAAGCCGCTATGGCTATGCCTGCGGCCAGATTCTGGCAATTTTGCTGCTGGATACCATCGGTGAGGAAAATCCTGCCCTGGTGCGATGCATGCAGGGTCTCAACGGCGGAATCGGCTCTTCCGGTGATGTCTGCGGTTGTATGGCGGCAGGTTGCTGTCTGATCTCTTATTTTACCGGAAAGCCTGCGGACGACGAATTCGACAGTCCCCATCACAAGGGCGCCATGGGGGAATTTACCCGGTGGTTTACAGAAGAGATGGAAATGGAATATCAGAGCATTGACTGCTCCGGAATCGTGGGTACCAACCCTGCCAAAAAGGTGCAGTACTGTCCTTCCATCATTGCATCTACTTACGAAAAGTGTATGGAAATTCTGGAAAACAGAGGACTTGTATAAATGGAAATCGGAAAAACCATGTCAGTCTGCCCCGTCTGCCTGGCGAAGATCCCGGCGAAAAAGGTGGTTGGTGACGACGGCAATATCTATATGGAAAAACGGTGCTGGGAGCATGGCAGCTTCCGCACCCTCATCTGGGAAGGTGACCTGGAAAGCTACATTGCCTGGGCAGCAGGCGATGCCAACGGAATCGTGACGCCTGTTCGGGCGCAGCCGGTGGAAAAGGGCTGTCCCTATGATTGCGGTCTGTGCCAAAGCCATGAGCGGGACGGCTGTTGTGTGCTGCTGGAACTGACCAACCGCTGCAACTTAAAATGTCCTGTGTGCTTCGCTTCCGCAGGAGATCAGAAGCCCCACGATCTTTCTTTGGAGGAAATCGGCAGGCAGTATGATCTGCTGATGGAGCGGGGCGGGCCCTTCAATATCCAACTTTCCGGCGGCGAGCCTACCATGCGCTCTGATCTGGATCAGATCATTGCCCTGGGTAAGGAAAAAGGATTTTCCTTTTTCCAGTTGAATACCAACGGTGTTCGCCTCGCGAAGGAAGCGGGCTATGCCCAGCATCTGAAGGATGCCGGTGTCAGTGTGGCATTTTTGCAGTTCGACGGTCTGGATGACGAGATTTACCGTACCCTTCGGGGTGCTGATCTGCTGGCAACCAAGTTAAAGGCGATCGACAATTGTAAGACTGTCGGTCTGCCGGTAGTGCTGGTGCCCACGGTGGCGCCCGGTGTCAACGATCATGCGCTGGGAGAAATTCTGAAATTCGCCCTTTCCCGTGCCCCCCATGTCCGGGGCGTGCATATCCAGCCCATCTCCTACTTTGGCCGCTGTGGACTGGAAGCTCCGGAGATCCGGCTGACCATTCCGGCTGTGCTGCGGCGCATCGAAGCCCAGACGGAAGGAATGATGAAAGTTACAGACTTCGGTGGCGGTGGTGCGGAGAGTCCCTACTGCTCCTTCCATGCCAGCTACCGGCGGAAGCAGGACGGAACCATCAAAGCCCTGCCCCGGCGAAGAAGTCAGGGCTGCTGCGTCAAGTCAAGCGAAGCCCGGGACTTTGTATCCCAGCAATGGAGCGGAAAAGCCGCAGGCTGTGACGGAGATGAATCCACCTCTTCTCTGGATGCTTTCCTGCAGCAAACGGTTGAGAACACTTTCACTGTTTCCGGAATGGTGTTCCAGGACGCCTACAATTTAGACCTTGACCGCCTGCGCCGATGCTATATCTGCGAAGTGGATTCGGGATACGGCATGGTCCCCTTCTGCGCCTACAATCTGACGGATATTCACGGACGGGCCTTGTACAGAAAATGAAACGAACGAATTTAGACACTTGGATCGAAACCACAGAGAGGATTCCGCACCTTACCCGTGAAAACTTAGAACAGCTTCAGCTTCATCGTTTGGACGAAATGCTGAAGCGGCTGAAAGACCGGGGAGGATTCTACAAAGATTACCCGGAAAAGCTAGCATCCCTGGCAGACCTCCGGAATCTGCCCTTCACCACAGCGGCCGACCTGTCCGCCTATCCCGGAAAGTTTCTGCTGACTTCCCAGAGTGAAGTAAGTCGGGTAATTTCCGGAGCTACTTCCGGCACCACAGGGCCTGCCAAACGGGTGTTTTATACGGAAAAGGATACGGAGCAGACCATCGGTCTGTTTACCGCCGGCATCTGTGAAATGCTTGCAGCCGGGGAGAAATGCTTCATAGCCTTTCCTTTCACCGGCCCCTTTGGATTGGGAGATCTGATCGCCCAGGCAGTGGAACGTCTGGGTGGAATCCCCATCCGGGCGGGCTTCGGACAGACCTTCGGTGAAATGCTGGATTTGCTGAAAGAAACCCAGCCGGAAACCTACATCGGCTTTCCGGTAACACTGCTGAGCCTTATCCGGCTTTGCGGTGAAAAGTTTCCCATCAACCGGGCACTGGTATCCGGGGATGCCTGTCCTGCCGGAGTTATGGAAGAACTGGAAATGGCATTGGGAAGCAAGCCCTATCCCCACTACGGCAGCCGGGAGTGCGGTTTAGGAGGCGCGGTGACCTGCCCAGCCTTTGAAGGGATGCACCTGCGGGAAAACCATATCATTCCGGAGATCATCGATGAGCAGGGAAATGTTCTGCCGGACGGGGAATTCGGAGAACTGGTGCTGACAACCATCGGTGCCGATGCCATGCCACTGATCCGCTACCGTACCGGTGATTTTACCCGGATTTTACCGCCCTGTAAGTGCGGCGGTGTTACCAAACGGCTGGATACCGTATCCCGCCGGGAAGGGGAACTTTCCATAGAAGAACTGGACAGTCAGTTATTCCGGATTTCGGGCTTGGCAGATTATCGGGCTTCCTTCGACGGACGGCTGATCATAGAAGCACGAACCCTTTCTGAAGGGCTGCAGATGCAAATTTTGGGTACGGCAAAAACGGTGTATCCTGATTTGCAAATAGAGGTGCATACCTCTTCCTGCCTGCATTCTGACCGCCCGATGTACCTTGGCAAGCGCCATATTGTTAAGGCTTAAAGTTATATACAAATTGGTTCGTTTTCGTGCGGTTTCGCACGGAAGTGTTTCGGCCAACTTGCACGCGGTTATTTTTGGAATATAATAATAGATGTTTACATGAGAAAGACGAAAACGGTACAGTCCTTTCCCACAGATAACATCAAAGATTATGGGGAAGGGATTCGCTTGAATCCCTTCTTTTTGTGTTTCGGAGGTGACAACAATGAAGCTTGGTGCAGTTCTGATTGCAACGGGAAAACACGCAAATCCCATGTTTCCATCCGGAGAAATCACCGTTGCTCAAAGAATGATTGCGACGCTTCATAAATCCGGTGTGACACAGATTGCAGTGATTACCGGTCCGGATGATAAAAAGATGGAAAAGCAGCTTGCGCAGTACGGTGTCTATTTTCTGCAGAATCCCCAACCGGAAAAAGAGGATGCATCGATTGACATGGGCCTTCGTTACCTGTCCGGTAAATGTGAGTGGATTTATTTGATGGATGCGGATCGCCCGCTTTTGGATCCAGATACATTGGTGGATCTTCTGGTATCGGGGGAAGATATGGTTCTTCCTGTTTTCTGCGGTTGTGCAGGTCAGCCGATATTGATAAAGAGCCGTTGCGCTGCTCGGCTTGTCGGTGTGAGGAATATTGCCGCTGTGATAGCCATGCAGGAATTCGTTCGTATGAATGTGGAAGACGCGGGTGTAGTTTTGTCTGCTGGTGAGGCTGCCCAAAAGAAGACACACATTGAGGAGCATGAACGTAAACTGACCCGTCTGGTTCCAGAATTTAAGCTCTGCCGTGGAAAAAACCTGCTGGATACCAAACTGATTACGATGCTGCGGCTGATCCGGGAAACCCAGTCGGTACGTGATGCCTGCAGCCGGATGCAGATTTCCTATTCCACCGCATGGAATCTGTTAAATGCAGCTGAAGATGCCGTCGGCTATCCTCTGATTCTGCGCAACAAAGGGGGACCGTCTGGTACCGGCAGTCTGCTGACAGAAAAAGGCGACCGCCTGCTGGTTGCCTGTGACCGCTTTGAAGCCGCAGCCAGAGAGAAACTGGAGACACTTTACGGAGAGTATTTGGAGGGTGTCTTATAAAATTCCTTGAATGCCATAGCGAAATTCCCGCAGGCTGTCCTCTTTTTTATCGGAGGATTTGTCTGTGGGATTTTTCTTTGCCAGATTTTCATATATACATAGAAAAAACTTTTGTAATCATTGTTTGACGACGTGCTTTTCAAAAAAACCACAGCCGTTCCCTTGCGATCGGATCGACTGTGGGGATTTTTGCGTTTTATGAATCTGTGCTGACAAACCCGTATTCAGTTTGTGGGTACAGATGCATAAACGAGCAGGGATTGTAAAGGGATTGCAGGTTCCTTTACTTCTGGGTTTCCAATAGGGGTGAAAGCGCCCTGTTGGCACACGATTTTACGGTGTAAAGTCTAGTGTGTTATACCTTTTGCTCTCCGTGGGTGGCTCAAAGGGGTTGTTCGATGGGGAAACAAGCACTTTGAGATGCCCACAGAACAGGCGGATTTCATGTCCCTCCGGGACGGGAAATGTGTGGATTCGCTTACGCGAAATCTGGCTGTTCGGGTGTAGGTGGTGAAGCGGAATGGAGGAAATCTGGGAAGCGGATTTTTGTAATAGAGCTGCATCACCGGGGGAGCAAGAGGTATATCACACTCCCGTCCTGCCGCAGCGCCGCATCCAGCTCTCACTTATTGATCTCCGTTTTCCTCGTAAGCGTTTTTGCATTTCTCGCTGCAGAACCACTCGTCTTCCGTCGTGCCTGCGAGATAAATCTTCTTGCAGTACTTGCACATGCGTAGAGGATTGTTTTCATCTGCCAGCATAAAAGAAAGGGTCAGATGAATGCACTGGTGCAGCGAATGAAAATGCCACCAGAGGGTTGGCTTTTCCCGAAGAAGAATGATGTAGCTGGGCGCGATGCCGCCGTATGCTTCCATCCCTTCCTGCATAGAGATTCGGAGTTTCAGATCCGTTATGAATCCATCCTTATAAAAGAAATAGCAGGAGGAAACCATATATGCCCAGTCCTTCAACTGATCCACAACCCAGTCGTAGGGCTCCGCGTATTCCCTCAGTGCGGTCATCATAACACCCTCCGGTTGATCCGAAAGACTCATCAGCATTTGCCACTCAAGACAAGAATCCGGATCCTTCCAGTCTGGCTCCTGTTCTAATTTGGCCCGCATTTTCTGCAAATCGTGGAAAGGAAAGAATAGCTTCTGGTAAGCATCCGTCTTCATGCTCCGCTCCCGAATGAACCTGTTCTTCGGCAAGAATGTGACCTCATATTCCATGTAGTCCGGCGAGTTGGGCAGTGCGGTCATCAGACCCAGCAAACCATACTTCGTTACAAATTCCAGGACTGCTTTTTCGATGACTGCTTCGGACTTTTGCCCCAAAACCAGCATGCCTACATTGACTGCATCGATCACCCGCTGTTCTCTTTCTACCCTGTAATGAAACCGGTAAGCTGTTGATTTCTCCGTAGGACGGATATATCTTTTTCCATTTGGTGCGGTGACAATTTCATATTCACTGAAGCATGGCCAAGAAATCACATGCTGATCAATTTCCATATTCATATTGCTACTCCAATCTCCGTACCGGTGCTGTTTGCAGTGCCGGTTTTTCTGATTCTCTTGGGATATTTGTTTTCCTTCTTTACCTTTACGTTGGCTGTTCCGCTGTCTTCCAATGCAAGTTCGTACTGCGTTAAGAATTCTTTTTCCCGGAAAGACAACCTAGCACCACTCTGTTTCTTTTGGAGCAGATGTCCATATAATTGCTTCTGCAGTTTCTTCGTATAGCTGTCCCGCAGCTTGCGGATGTTCCGGTCAGACTGGTCCCGCATATGGGCAAGCTGCGATGTGCTGAGATACTGAAGGGAAAGCAGATACAGTGTTTCCTTGTGCAGATCCGAAAGCTCATCAACGATGCGGGAGAGGAACGGATCTGCGGTGAGCTGGTGCATTTCATAAGGACAGTTGTAAAACAGATCCAGGAACATACCCCGCAGGATCAACTTGCTTTCTGGCGAATCCAGATCGGCAGGAAAAATCCGATTGCTGTAAAACTCTTCACCGCCTGGGATATATTCTTCCTGAAGGATTTCGTGATAGCGCTCTCTCCGTTCCCGATTCCGGTCCAGACGATCCAGTTCTTTGATAAGCTCGTCGAACTCCGCAGCCGTCTGCGCAACCTGGGTTCGTCTTTCTACAGATACCTCATCCAATTGTTCCAGCAGCGTTGCAGTGCTGATGGGTGCATCAGGATCGTGAGCATTCTCCCGGACATCACCTATGTATGGCAATATCGGATCAACGGCTTCATCTACAGCCGCATCATCTTCTGCTTCGCTGGGTTCCCACTCGCTTTCCAAACGATTCAAAGAAGCCTGGTCCCAAACCACCTGGTCGGATGCTTCCGCTTCTTCCAACCAATCATATTCTTCGTATTCCATTTGCTCACCCCCTCGTCTTGCATTTATTATGCCAATGAATCGGTCCAAAATAGCGGACAGAATGACTTGAAAATGAGACGTTGATTGAAAAACTAAACGCAAGTTTTTCTTATACTCTTGACCAAAATACTTGCATTTAGATTTACAGAGATGTTTTGTATAATAGTCCTGGACTG
>JAGKTU010000069.1 GCA_021153265.1 Clostridia bacterium | reverse complement strand
TCCCAATCTGGCTTATTTCTAATTTTTGGAGGTAATTCTAAATGGCTAATCTTCCCCTGAATCATGATTTTACCGGTAAGGTCGTTGTGGTCACCGGTGCAGGCGGCGTCCTGTGCGGCGATATGGCCCGGGCTTATGCCATCGCCGGTGCAAAGGTGGCAGCTCTGGACCTGAACGAAGAGGCTGTCAAGAAGCTGGCTGACGAGCTGAAGGCTGAAGGCTACATCTGCGAGGGCTACAAGGCCAATGTTCTGGACCGGGAGATCCTGGAGTCTGTCCACGAGCAGGTTCTGAAGGATCTGGGTCCCTGCGACATTCTGATCAACGGCGCCGGCGGCAACAACCCCCGTGCTACCACCGACAACGAGTATCACCACGAGGCCAAGGAGGGTCAGAAGACCTTCTTTGATCTGGATTCTGCCGGTGTGGACTTCGTGTTCAAGCTGAATTTTCAGGGCACTTTGATTCCCACTCAGGTCTTTGCCAAGGATATGGTGGAGCGTAAGTGCGGCAATATTCTGAACATCTCCTCCATGAATGCCTACATTCCTCTGACCAAGATCCCTGCTTACTCCGGTGCAAAGGCCGGCATTTCCAACTTCACTCAGTGGCTGGCTACCCACTTTGCCGGCACCGGCATCCGCTGCAACGCCATCGCTCCCGGCTTCCTGGTGTCCAATCAGAACCGTGCGCTGCTGTTCAACCTCGACGGCACTCCCACCGCTCGCTCCGGCAAGATCCTGAACGGTACTCCCATGGGCCGTTTTGCCGAGTCCGAGGAACTGCTGGGCGGCATGTTCTTCCTGACCGATGACAAGGCTGCTTCCGCCATCACCGGCGTGATCCTGCCCATCGATTGCGGCTTTGCTGCTTACTCCGGCGTGTAATTGCGAAACCATTAAAATCATCGGTGCAAATGCACCGGTGATTTTTTATGTTAGTGGTTGCCTTTTACTGACGAATCGTGTATACTGATATTGTAAATTCGCAGAGTACAGCTTTGCGAAAGAACGGAGGTATACATATGAAAGGAATGAAGAAATTCCTGGCCATCGCTCTGGCACTGGTGCTGGTGCTGAGCGTGCTGCCCATGTCCGCGATGGCTGAGGGAACCGGCACCACGGTTTACCTGCTGCCCAACGGCAACTGGACTCAGGGCAATGCCTGGTTTGCCGCTTATTATTTCGGCAACGGCGATGGCTGGGTGAAGCTCACCGGCCCCGATGCCAACGGCTATTACAAGGGTACGATCCCTGCAGGCTACAGCGGCCTGATCTTTACCCGTATGAACCCCAGCAGCAGCGCGCTGGATTGGGGTACGAAGTGGGATCAGACTATGGATCTGACCACGCCCATCAATAACAGCGTGTATTTTGCTGTGAAGGACGGTGACTGGAACAATGCTACCGGTACCTGGACTTCCGTTCCCAAGACCAGCACTTATACCGTTGCCGGTGTTTCTGGTCTGTGCGGTGTGAACTGGGATCCTGCCTATACCGCCAATGATATGGAAGTGAAGGATGGTCTGTGGACCAAGGTCTTCACCAATGTTGCTGTGGGTAATTATGAATTTAAGGTCGTCAAGGATCACGCATGGGGCTCTGAATGGCCTGCCGAAAACTATAAGCTGACCGTGACCCAGACCTGCGACGTGGTCGTTACCTTTAACCGGGCTACCGGCGAGGTCAAGGCTACGGTTCGGATCCCCGTCAGCGGTGTGACCCTGGATCAGACTGCCGCTACCGTGATGGTGGGCGACAGCTTGACCTTGAACGCAACTGTGACTCCCGCAGACGCTACGGATAAGTCCGTGACCTGGTCCTCCAGCGATGAGACTGTGGCGACTGTCAGCGACGGCGCCGTGACTGCTAAGGCTGCCGGTACTGCTACCATCACTGCTACCGCAGGCGGCTTCAGCGCAACCTGCGCAGTGACTGTGTCCGCTCCTGTGGCTTCTGTCACCATCGGTGGCGTGACCACCAACTACACCAGCCTGGAGAAGGCTTTCAAGGCTGTTAAGAGCTGCACTGCTGCCGACAATGCTGTGGTGAAGGTTCTGTCCGACGTGACGGTTGACGGCGCACAGGAAGTTGAGAGCGGCGTGTTCACCCTGGATCTGGGTACTGCCACCATCACCAGTCCTTACAGTGTGGCTATCTTGTTCCGGGGCGGCACCGTGGAGATCATCGGCAACGGCACAGTTACCGGCTCCATGGCTATCAGCCTGAGCAGCAGCAGCGCCAATGTCACCATTTCCGGTGGTACTTTCGAGAGCAACAGCGGCACTGCGATCATGAGCAGCGGTAATCTGACTGTGAACGGCGGCACCGTCCGCGGCGCTGAGGGCAGCTGGAATCAGGGTATCTCTACCACCGGCGGAAGCCTGACCGTAAACGGCGGTTTCATCTCCGGCGGCGAGGCTGGCCTGTATCTGTTTGGCACTCAGGTCTCTATTACCGGCGGTTCCATCTCCGGCGGCAGCATGGCTGTGAGCCACAATGACAGCCAGTATTCCAGCGGTGCTATCAGCATCTCCGGCGGTTCCTTCGAGGGCCCTGTTGAGATGTTCGATGGCTGCTTCGGCCCCCTGGGCAGACTGCCTGTGATGACCGGCGGCAGCTTCCCCGGTGGTTTGGTCACCGACAGCCGCTCCGGCGCATTCCCCGTCAATGACCTGCTGGCTGAGGGCTACGCATTCTGGCAGAATGGTCAGATGCTGACTCTGAGTGACGATGTCACCAGCATCGAGGGCGCTGTGGTTATCAAGCCTGTCTGCAAGCACAATAATGGCGGTTACACTGTCGAGGGCAGCACCATTTCCTTCGCATGCGCTGACTGCGGCCTGTCTGCGGAGGCTAAGCTGGTTGCTCCTGAGAATCTGACCTATAACGGCGAAGAGAAGTCTGTGACGGTGGAAAGCACCTTCGAGGGTGCGACCCTGCCCGAGGTCACCTACGAGGGCGACCGGAAGAATGTGGGCACTTTCACCGCTAAGCTGACCCTGGCTGAGGGTATCGAGGCTGAGCTGAATGTGACTATTACCCCCGCTAAGCTGACGATTGAGTCCATTGAAGTGGCTGATAAGGTTTACGACGGCAGCGTGAATGCTGTGGTGAGCAATTTGACGGTTTCCGGCATTTACGGCAGTGATGATGTCAAAATTATCGGCGCAGCTACCTTCTCTGATAAGAATGTGGGCAACAACAAGGCGGTTAAGGTGGTTTGCCTGATTGACGGCACTGATGCCGGCAACTACACCATTGATAACGGTACCGCTACCGCTTCCATCACCCCTGCCGTGATCACCGTTACCGCTGTTTCCGCTGCGGATAAGGTCTATGACGGCAAGACCAATGCTACCGTAACTTCCATCAACGTTACCGGCGTTGTGACCGGAGACGATGTGGCCGTGAAGGGCGCAGGCGAGTTTGCCGACAAGAATGTGGGCGCGAATAAGGCGGTTTCCGTAACCTTCACCCTGACCGGTGCCGATGCCGGCAATTATCAGCTGGCTAAGACTACTGCAAGCACCACCGCTTCCATCACCAAGGCTAAGGACCCCTCCAGTCCCGCTACTGGCGACAACAGCAACGTGATGCTGTGGACCGCTATGATGATCCTCTCCATTACCGGCGCTGCTGCTCTGGTGATCGGCAAGAAGCGTTACATCTGATTTTCTGATTTCCAATAAAAAACCGTCATAGCCAACCGGCTATGACGGTTTTTGCATGCTCACAGGTGCTTGCGGAAGAAGGAAATGCTGTCTTCGTTGCAGGCGATGGCCTCGGGGAGAATGATATTGACGTGGAACACATGCCCCACATCCGCATTGTCCTCCGTGCCATAGCATTTCCATGCGGCATCAATTCCTTTTTCCGTGAGGAAGTCATACATGGGCTTGGCACAGGGGCGGAGGAAATCCTTGCAGGCAGTGGTGATATAGGCTGGAGGGTAACTGCCGGTGATGGACTCCATGACCCGGAAGCGGGGATCGTCATCGGGAAGCCGCTTGCCCAGATAGTCGAGCTGGACACCCTTTCGGGGGGAAGCTGCCCGCTGAGTCATGTCATACATACCGCAGTTTAGACCGAGGCAGCGGATGGTAATGCCGGGGACGTTTAACTGGAACAGGGCTGCGTAATCCGGATTGGTGACTATGGCGGCGTACTGGCTGACAAGCTGGGCACCGGCGCTGTCGCCCACCAAAATGATCCGGCTGGGGTCTAAATGGTAGCGCAGGGCGTTCTTGCAGATCCAGCCCATGACGGTGTTGGTATCATAAATGGGGGTAGGAAACTTCCATTTGGGTGCAAGACGGTAGTTGAAATTGACCACGGCAAAGCCGTGACGGGCAAGCTCCATGCCGTAACGGCGGTAGATCTCTTTGGTGCCGTAGACATAGCCGCCGCCATGAATACTGACGATGGTGGGAAGCTGTCCGGAGGCGCCGTCAGGGTAATACACGTCCAACTGCGACCACTTTCCATACTGATCGTAAGAAATGTTGCGGCACTCGGTCACGCCATCGGGCAGGGGGATCCGGGAATCCCGGAGCTTGTCGCTTTTTCCGGCGTTCCGGCGGAACAGAAAGGCTTCTAAAGACATGTGCATTCCTCCTTTGATATTATTTAAGAATATTATATCAGTATCGGATCATAAAATGTTAACATTTCTAAAACAAAACAACTGAACGATTTCGGAAAAACCAGGGAAGAATGTGGCTTTACAAGGGTAGAAAAAGATGGTACAATATGCACAGCAATTCACATAACCCATATCGATTTTGAAAGGGGATCCAACTAATTATGAGACTGATTCGCGCCAAGGACTATGCTGACGTCAGCCGTAAGGCTGCAAATATCATCGCCGCACAGGTGCACTTAAAGCCCGACTGCGTACTGGGTCTGGCCACCGGCAGCAGCCCTGTGGGTACTTACAAGGAACTGATCGCAAAGTATGAATCCGGTGAACTGGACTTCTCCCGGGTCAAGACCGTCAATCTGGACGAGTATGTGGGCTTGCCCAAGGATCATGACCAGAGCTATGCATACTTCATGCGCACCAACCTTTTTGATCATGTAAACATCGATCAGGCCAACTGCAACATACCCAATGGCATGAATCCTGACGCTGCCGCTGAGTGCGCCCGTTACGATGCCGTTATTGCCGGCTTCGGCGGCGCTGACCTGCAGCTGCTGGGTCTGGGTCCCAACGGTCACATCGGCTTCAACGAGCCCTGCGACGAGTTTGTCAATGGTACCAACCATGTCAAGCTGACCGACTCCACCATCGATGCCAACCAGCGTTTCTTTGAGAAGCGTGAGGATGTTCCCACCCACGCCTACACCATGGGCATCGGCTCCATCATGAAGGCTAAGCGGGTTCTGCTGGTCTGCAACGGCAAGGGCAAGGCTCAAGCTGTGAAGGACTGCTTCTTTGGCCCCATCAAACCTCAGGCTCCCGGTTCCATCCTGCAGCTGCATCCCGATTTCACTCTGGTTGCTGACGAGGAAGCCCTGTCTCTGGTTGCTGACCTGCTGTAAACATCAGAATTCCCGGAGGGCAAATCCCTCCGGGATCTTTTTTGCTTTTTTGGGTTTACAGGTGCTATGTTTGTGTGGTATGATATCATGTAGGATCAAATATTAGAGGTTATTGCGATGAATTACATTGTTTTGGATATGGAATGGAATCAACCCTGGCCGGGTTCGCCTTCGGCGAAAAAGGTGCTGCCTGTGACCATTCGGGGCGAGATCATTCAGATCGGCGCGGTTCGGGTCACGGAAGATCAGCAGGTAGCGGATGAATTTCAGGTGATGATCAGACCGAAATATTACCGGCACTTAAACCGCCGGGTCAGTAAGCTCACCGGCATCAAGGAGTCCCGACTCAAGGAAGAGGGAATTGCGTTTCCTGATGCAATGGAAGCATTCCGAAACTGGTGCGGCGAGGATATCGTATTTCTGACCTGGGGTTTTGACGATATTGGCATTCTGCGTGAGAATTTGCAGCTTTTCGGACTGGAAACCGGCTGGACAGACAGATGGTACAATGCCCAGATGATGTTCAATGCCCAGACCGATGGTTCCAACGCCCAGAAGGCACTGAAGACCGCTATGGAGATTTTCAACATCGAGGCTACCCGGCCTGCCCACGATGCACTGGGTGATGCGTACCATACCGCGCTGATCTGCGCAAAGCTCGACTTGAAACGGGGTATGGAGGAATACAATGCGGCGCTGAAGAGCCATGAAAACGGCTTCCACGGTGCGGAACTTCCCGGATGCATTGAGAGAAAAGTGTTCCACGATTATCTGGATAAGCGCGCCGCGCTGTCCAGTATGTCCGGCGAGGAGAATATCTGCCCTATTTGCGGCGCACGGATGCTGGGGTCCAGATGGTTTGCCCAGCCGGGACATCGGTACATGGACTTGGCCACTTGCCCGCAGGACGGAAAATTCCTGATCCGGGTGCGGCTGTCTACCCAGCCCGACGGACTTGTTCGGGTGAGCCGGCTGACTTATGAAGCGACGTCGGAAGCCGCGGAGGCCTACGCCCGTCGCGCGGAAAAGGCAGACCCGGAGGACGCAGGCAGAAGCCGCCGCCGTCGCCGCCGCCGTTCCGGCAGCGCACAGGGGGATAATTCGGCACAATAATGCAGCAGGCACACCTACGGGTGTGCCTGTTTTTCTTAAAAGAGAAGTTTTACAGTCCAGGAGGCCATGAAGAAGCCCACAAAGTCTGCTATAAGCGCTGCCGGGATGGCATAACGGGTCTTTTGGATGCCGGCGGCACCAAAATAGACACTGATGGTATAAAATGTGGTCTCCGTAGAACCCAGCATTACGGCTGCCGTGCGGCCGATGAGGGAATCTGTCCCATATTGCAGCATTAGGTCAGCGCCAACGGCCAGCGCTGCGCTGCCGCTGATGGGACGGATGAGAACCAGAAGAGCGGCTTCCGGGGGGATGCCAAATAGACGGAAGACCGGGGCTAAGATGGAACTGAGTAGTTCCACGGCACCGGAAGCGCGGAGCATGTACACCGCGGTAAGCAGCAGGATCAGGGTGGGAAGGATGCTGATTAGGAGCTTGAGCCCGTCATTGGCGCCTTGCAGAAGAAGATCGTAGGCGTTTTCCTTCTTGTGGAGTGCCAGCGCGCAGGTAAAAAACAGGATCAGAGGTACGAGGTAGTCAATCATGCTGCCACACCTTTCCCAGAAACCACGCGGCGGTGATACCAAGACCTGCTGAACACGCGCTGGTGATCCACACGGCGGGGAGAATATCGAAAGGTGCTGCACAACCGAGGGATGCACGGATGGCAGCCACATTGGTGGGGATCAATTGGATAGATGCGGTGTTCAGCACCACAAGACGGCACATTTCATCGGTTGCCAGCCCCGGCTTGTCCGGCCGCTTCATTTGACGGATGGCCGCGATTCCCATGGGCGTGGCGGCGTTGCCTAACCCCAGAAAATTGGCGCAGATATTGGCGCTGAGGCAGTTAGCGACTTTGGGATCTTTCCGGGTGGATGGAAAAATCCGGGACAGGACGGGGCGCAGAAGCCGGGACAGGTGGCGTGTTAGGCCCAAAACTTCCATCAGCTTTCCGACACCGCTCCAAAGACAGATGGCCCCGGCCATGGAAATGGCAAGAGTCACACCGGATTGGGCGCCTTCCAGAACAGAGGTTCCGAGATGCGTGCCTCTGCCGAGAAACAGTGCCGCAAGAATGGCAATAAGAACCATACCAGTCCAGATTTTGCTCAGGATCATGTACATCACTCCTTGTGGTGTACAATATGGAGGGGATAATCACAAAATGTCTGGATATTTTCAACAAAATAAGACTTTTGTATAAAAAATGTTTGACAATATTGGAATACCTTGTATAATGATATTAGAAATAAGTCGATTTGTGTATGACTCGCAATCGGACGTATATCAGCTATATTGGAAGGAGTTGGACAAAATGAAGTCTACGGGTATCATTCGCAAGGTGGACGATCTCGGTAGAATCGTGTTGCCCATTGAACTGCGGCGTACGCTGGACATCGCAGAACGGGACGAATTGGAAATCTACATGGAGAATGATCGGATCATCCTGCAGAAGTTTGAACCCGCATGCATTTTTTGCGCCTCTGCCCGGGGTCTTGTATCCTACCGGGGCAAGAATGTGTGCCAGGATTGCATCAACAAAATGTCTGAGTACTAAAAAATACCCCTGAATGATTCTTGGATCATTCAGGGGCTGTTATTTTTTGGGGGTCATGCTTCGTCCAGTGCCAGAGCCGCATCATAGACCACATTCTTAGGCAGACTCAGCTCCTTTGCGGTCTGCTTGACGGCGTCCTTGCGGCTGAGTCCCTCGGACATGAGCTGTGCGACCCGGGCGGCGGCATCGGACTCGGTGGCGACTTCCGGGATTTCCTCCGGCGCGCCGGCGACTACCAGAACGAATTCTCCCTTGGGGGGATTTTCGGCATATTTTTGAACCGCTTCGCCCAGCGTGGTGCGAACCACCTCCTCGTGGAGCTTGGTCAGCTCCCGGCAGAGGCTGATACCGCGGTCTTCACCGAAGGCTTCGGCCAAGTCCTCCAGTGTGGACAGGAGCTTGTGGGGCGCTTCGTAGAAGATCATGGTCCGGGTCTCTTTTTTAAGAGATTCCAAATGGCTCCGGCGGCTCTTTTTTGCGGTGGAGAGGAAACCTTCAAAGCAGAATCTGCCGGTGGACTGGCCGGAAATGCTTAACGCGGTGATGGCGGCGCAGGGACCGGGGACGGCGCAGACCACGATGCCTGCGGCGGCGCACTGCTTCACCAGATCCTCGCCGGGATCAGAGATGGCGGGACTGCCGGCATCGGATACCAGCGCACAGGTCTCGCCGTTTAAGATGCGCTCCACGATCTGATCGCCTTTGAATGCCTTGTTATGCTCGTAGTAGCTGACAAGGCTTTTTTTGATGCCCAGATGGTTGAGCAGCTTGAGAGTAACTCTGGTATCTTCCGCAGCGATGAAGTCTGCGCTTTCCAACGTTGCGCGGCATCGCTGGGAGATGTCCCCCAAATTGCCAATGGGCGTGGGGACGAGATATAACATTCCGGACATGTGTGCCTCCTGAAGTGTGTTACGGTAGGTGATAAAGGGTTCGGTAATAGGGGGTGGGTTGACCTTGGCTGTCAAAAAGGGCTTCTTCTTCCCAGATGAGTCCCGGTTTGCCGCCCTTTCGGAATTGCAAGAGGATCAGCGAAATGGGGGCGCCGGGTCGGTGACGGATCAGCCGCAGCCGCTTGGCTTCCAGTGCATATGTTTGCCCGCAGCAGATCAACTCAGACAGACGCTCCGGTTTGTGAACCAGAAAAAAGTCGCCGCCGTATTTGATGGCATAAGCGGCTGCTTGAAAGAGATCGTCTAAATGGCAGCAGCTGTCCTGACGGGCCATGGGCGTGGCTTTGCTGGCTGCGCCGCCGGTGAAATAGGGCGGATTGGACACGCAGCAATGAAAACTGCCGGGGGAAAATACTTCGGAAAGATGGCGCAGGTCGGCGCATATACTCTCCATACGGAAAGACAGATCGTTGCGCCGGATGTTCTCCAGTGCGGCACGGTGGGCAGTATCGTCCAGCTCGATGCCTGTGACGTGACAGCTTTCGTCCTTGGCGCACAGTAGCACGCCTAAAGTGCCGCAGCCGGAGCCCAAGTCCAGAACCCGGGCGGAACGGGGCGACCGGACAAAATCCTGCAGCAGGATGGAGTCGGTGCTTAAGGGAAATGCACCGGGCGGAGTGTCCAGAAGGTAACCGTTGATCAGTTGTTCCATAAATGCCTCAATAAAGAATCAGCCTGCGCAGTGGTGACCCCTGCGCAGGCTGACTGCGGTTTGGAAATAATTAGCCTTCCTCGATGGCCTCGACGGGGCACTGATCAGCGCAAGCACCGCAGGAGACGCAGACATCGGCGTCGATGACGTACTTGCCGTCGCCCTCGGAAATAGCCTCAACGGGGCACTGATCGGCGCAGGAGCCGCAAGCGACACAAGCGTCAGTAATCTTGTAAGCCATGGTGTTACCTCCATATGTTGTGATTATTTCACGTTATGTTTAACGTACCTTTATTCTAGCATGGATTTTAGAAATTGCAATTCCTTTTTTGAAAGATTCGTATAAATTTTCTCTGGTAAGGCAAGAATTTTTCGGAAAAGGAGGGATTGTGGTGCGTTACCATACGCTAACTGCGGAACTGATTCGGGATTCGGGATCAAAGGCCAGAGAATTGGGCCACAGCTATGTGGGCAGTGTACACCTGCTGCTTGCCATGCTTAGCAGCCGGGGCAGCATGGGTCAGCTGCTTAGGGGTACGGGCATGGATCCGGGACTGACGGAGAAAATGGCAGCGATCCTCTGCGGAACAGGGACACCGGAGCTTCCGCTGCCCCAGGGGCTGAGTCCGGAGGCTGGAGCGCTGCTGCGTCAGGCGGCGGCGGAAGCCAAGTCGCAAGGGTGTCGGGAAATTGTGCCGGGGCATATCTTACTGGCTATGTCACGGCGGAAAAAGGGAACGGTGCGGCAGCTTTTGCTGCTGAGCGGCGTGGATACGGAAGCGCTGTTTACCAATACGGTGGATCAAATGCGGTGGGAGGCAGGTGCTCCCGCCCGGGTAAAAAGGGAGGCGGCTACATTGAAACTTTTGGAGCAATACAGCGAGGATCTGATCGCAAAAGCCGGGAATATGGACCCGGTGATCGGCAGGGATCGGGAGATTGATACGGTGATCGGGATTTTGTGCCGAAAAAATAAGAACAATCCAGCCCTGATCGGCGAACCGGGGGTGGGCAAAACCGCCATCGCCGAAGGTCTGGCGCAACGTATGGCGGCCGGAAATGTGCCGCCCCAGTTGAAGGATAAACGGCTGGTCAGTCTGAATATGGCAAATCTGGTGGCAGGCACCAAATATCGCGGCGAATTTGAGGAACGTCTTCGGGACGTGCTGGCTGAGATCCGCAGAAATGGCGATGTGATTCTGTTCGTGGATGAAATGCATACCATTGTAGGTGCAGGCGCGGCAGAGGGCGCCATCGATGCGGCGAATATTTTCAAACCGGCTTTGGGGCGGGGAGAATTGCAAATGCTGGGAGCGACCACCCGGGAGGAATACCGAAAATATATCGAAAAGGATGCGGCGCTTGACCGTCGGTTCCGGCCTGTGCCGGTGGAAGAGCCGGGGGAGGAAACAGCCATGTCCATCCTGAAAGCTCTGAAACCGGGGCTGGAACGGCATCACAAGCTGCGTATTACGGAAGATGCCATGAAGGAAGCGGTTCGTCTGTCGGTGCGGTATCTGCCGGATCAGTTTTTGCCGGATAAGGCCATCGATCTGTTGGATGAGGGGGCTTCCAGAGCCAGAATGGAGGAACTGCACAGCGGACGGGGTGCTGCGGTGCGGCAGGAATTGGAACAGGAACTGCAGGAGGCAGTCCGGGAGAGCCGGTACGAGAAGGCAGCTTTGCTTCGGGATAAAATGCAGCGCATTGCGTCCAGACCTCAGGAGAATCGCCGCGCCAGAGCCGTGACCGGGGCAGATATTGCGGCGGTGGTTTCGGCGAGAACCGGGATTCCGGTGGGAC
>JAGKTU010000068.1 GCA_021153265.1 Clostridia bacterium | reverse complement strand
GTGCGTATATTTCCTTTTAGACATAACGACACCCCCTGATGTAATTATCCTACATCAGGGGGTGTTTTGTCTATTGTCCGTTTTTACTGGTTCAGTTCACATAAGAGGGAGCATCTCTTTATTGTGTCAAATTCTGGATCCATTTACCTTGCTTGAGCATGAAGCCGCCCACGAGACACTTAAGAAGGTCCGTTCCCTGACAGATGGCGTACAGGGGAACGATGGCGATGGGGGTGAAGTGGCTTAAGCAGAATGCCAGCGGAACACAGACTGTCCAGACAAAGCAGCTGTCGAAGAGGAAGGTGACCATGGTCTGGCCGCCGGAGCGCAGGGTGAAATACGTTGCGTTGGTATAGGAATTCAGGGGCATCATAATGGCGCTGATGCAGATGAAGATGGTGGCGAGGTGGCGCACATCCCCGGTGGTGTTGTAGATATGGGGGAACCAGCCGGAGCAGGCTGCCATTACCATGCCAAAGAAACCGCCTGCCAGCACGGAAATGGTGATGAGCTTCCGGTTTGCGTCCCGGACTTCCCCTTCCGGTGTGGCTGCGCCCAGCATCTGACCCATGAGGATGCCTACGGTATTGCCCATGGACAGGAACACCACGCTGCCCAGATTATACAGGGTACTGGAGATGTTCATGGCAGGCACCACGTCCAGTCCGCAGGTGGAGTAGCACTGATTCATGATGGCCATGCCGCTGGCCCAGAGGAACTCGTTGATCAGCAGGGGCATGCCCTTGATGGCAATGTCCTTGAGCAGTCTTCCGGGGATCCGCAGGGAGCGATAAACCTGACGGATGTAGGGACATTTTTCAGCATTAAGATGTGTCCAGCCGGCAACAACAAACAGTTCCACGAACCGGGCGATGACCGTAGCCAGCGCCGCGCCTGCCACGCCCATCTTGGGTGCGCCGAAGTGGCCGAAAATCAGCACATAGTTGAGGATCAGATTCACGAACACCGCAATGATGCCGGCGACCATGGGAACGGTGGCTTTTCCGGTTTCACGGAGGGTAGAACTGTAGGCATTGCTCAGAGCGAAAGGCAGGAAGCCCCAGACCATGATCGCAAGATACTGCTGTCCGTACAGGAGAATTTCGGCGGCAGCTTTGGGGTCACCTTCTCCGGTGAGATACAGTCCGATCAGAGCATCGCCGCCGAAGATGCAGATACAGCAGCCCAGCAGGGCAATGGCGGAGCAGATCAGCACCTTAAACCGGAAGGTATGGCGCACGCCCTTGTGGTCGCCGGAGCCATGGAACTGGGCAGTGAAGATGCCTGCGCCGGAGCTGGCACCGAACATGCACAGATTGATGACGAACATGAGCTGGTTGACGATGGAAACGCCGCTCATGGGGATGGTTCCGACTTGCCCCACCATGATATTGTCCAGCAGGGAGACGAAATTGGTGATACCGTTTTGGATGATGATGGGTAAGGCGACAGCGAAGCACCGGCGGTAAAACGCCCGGTCGCCAAAGTAACGATTCAGCATAAAAAACCTCAAAATCAAGAAATTACCGAACCAGTATATCATGGAAACGGCGAAAGTCAAAGGTTTTGTGCGAAAAACAGCGCCCCAGACGTTCCGGGGCGCTGTAAGCGGTTTTTTGGCGTAAAATCAACAGGATTTCATCAGCCGAATATAGAACTCCACAGCCTTGCACAGGCCCTCTAAGCGGATGCGTTCGTTGTTGCCGTCCATCAGATAGGGGGAAACGATGCAGCCGGGCCATGTGGCGGCTACGGCAGCGCTGACTTTATCCCAACCCTCGCAGTCCGTCCGGGAGATGCGGCTGGGCTCGAAGGATTCAAGAGCTGTGATCTCAACACTCTCGTCGCCCACGGTCTTGCGGAGATAATTGAGGGCGGATTCCACGGAGTCGGCAGGGTTCAGCCGCATATTGCTGACCATTTTTGCCTCGGGAGGGATCACATTCCGGGCAGAGCTGCCCTCCATCTGGGTGAAGGCCACGGTGGTGCGCAGCAGAGCGTTCATTTCGCCGCCGGAGGTTTTGCCCAGCACATCCAGCACCCAGCCGAAGCACCAGAGGTTGGCAAAAATCATCCGATACAGGAAAGTGGAGTGGCGGCCCAAAGTGTCGAACATCTCGGCCACGGGCTTAGTCAGGTGCATCTTGAAGGGGTGACCCTCCACCTTGGTGCAGGCCTTTGCCAGAATGCCCACGGGGGTGTGGGGCTTGGGTGCGGAGGCGTGGCCACCGGCGGAACGGGTGCGGTACTGGGCGTTGATCATGCCCTTTTCTGCGATGCCGATGAGGCCGCAGGGCGCTTTCACACCGGGGAAGACGTTTTCGACGACTGCGCCGCCCTCGTCCACCACCATGGACAGCTGGATATTATGCTCCTTAAAGTAGCTTACGATGTTGGGCGCACCCTTACCATTGACTTCCTCGCCGCCGGAGAAGGCGAAGTACACATCATGCTCAGGGACGAAGCCACTGGCGATCAGATGGTCGGCAGCGAAGAGAACACCGTTAAAGGTGGCTTTGGTATCCAGCGTGCCGCGGCCCCACATCACGTCGTTCTCGATGATGGCGTCGAAGGGAGGCTTTTCCCAGTTTTCTTCATTCACCGGCACCACGTCGTAGTGAGCCATCATGACGGCGGCATCGCCGGCGCACTTGCCAGGCCAGCGGAACAGCAGCGCCCGGTCGGGGAACTGAGAAAATTCGCAGGTCTTGAACACATTGGGATAAAGCCCGGGGAGTTTCGCGATGAGCTTTTCAAACTCTGCGTCATCCTCAAGAGAGGAATCAGAGTAGGAGATGGTCTTGCACTTGACCAGCTCAGCGAGATTGCGCACAGCGGCATCCTTGTCAAAGGTCACTTCTTCGGTGGAGATGGCGGGCTGCGCTTTGGGCTTAAACTGGGCGGTGCGGATCAGGACTACGGCAAAAAATACTGCCAGAATTGCCAGAATCACAAAACCAGCCATTTACACCACACCTCTCTTATACAGGATCCGGGCGGCAGCGATGGTAAACAGCACGGAAACCGGCACCATGATGCCCACGGTGGAAGAATCCAGAGCGGGAATGAAGATGAACAGCACCAGCATCAGCACCACGGGTGCGATGGCGATCTTCCAGTTCTTGCTGACGAAGGCCACACCCAGTCCGCCGAAGAGAGCAGGCAGCATCTGGGCAAAGGCAGGCTCCAGCACCGGTGCTTCCAGCACAGGGGTCAGAGGCACGATGCAGATGACACCGAGGAGGATAATGATGGTGGTGACGATGGAAGATGTAGCGATGGCGATGGTGGAGATAATTTCGCCTTCCTCGCTGCTGGCGCTGACCTCGTTCTGCTCCAGCGCATTGATGGCGCAGGGCATTTTAAGGTTAGAGATGTTGCCGGTGACGAAGCTTAAGTAAGAGCCGCCGGCGCCCAGCATGGGGACAAAAGTGATGGTCTCCACGATGCCCACCGCCCAGTACATGGGTGCGGTGGCGATCAGACCTTTGACAAGAGCGCCCCAGTCCGGGGAAGCGGTGAACATAACGGCCACGGTAATGGGGAACATAAACAGCAGGATCATCATGCCAATGTTCCACAGGCGTCCGTCACGATGGACAGAATCGATGTAACTCATTTGCTTTTTCATATGCCGAACCTCCTTAACCCAGCCATGCCGTGATGGGAATGGCGGATGCCATGCCGGCGATCAGAGAGATGGGCAGAGCATAGTCGCCCAGCCACTTCCACTTCTTCATGGCAAGACCCAGTACCACCATAACGGCGGCAGAAACGCCCATGACGCATACGGGAATCAGACCGTAGGTGGCAGCCACCGGAACTTGAATCTTATCACCGGTGACTGCATTCACACTGTCGATGAAACGGGCATCGGGCGTCCAGAGCATGTACACATTGCAGAAAACGAAGCCCAAAAATGCGGCGATCATGCCGATAAACATGGCATTCTGGAAGATCTCGGACCACTTTTTATCCTTGGCTTCCAGCTTGGACATGCCGCCGAGGAGCTTCTTGCTGATCACCGGCACCAGCCAGATGCCCACCATGATGGAGATGGTCATGACCAGGGTGATGTTGACGAACTGCTGAGCGGTCAGATTGCTGACCTTGCCCAGTTCCAGATCCATGGCACCCAGAGCGTTGGAAGCGGCGATGGCTTCGTAGCTTAGGCTGCCTACCACACTCAAGCGAAGCCAAGGCAGGGCAAGACCCAAATCCTTTGACAGGGTGATGACGCTGATGACGATGGATACCGCCGGGGCGATGGTGAAGATGGCGGCGGTTTTGATGGTCTTTTTGATCTTGGTCTGATCCATGCCCAGCTGACGGCTGCGCTTCAGTGCCTTGACCAGAAAATAGATGGACTGGCCCAGAACGGCGGCGATGATCACGCCGGCTAAGATGAACAGGATCGGGTGATTGACGTGAAATGTCAAGAAAAACACCTCCGAAGTTTAATGGATATGCCGATTATACCATGCGCTGCGAATCAAGACAAGGAAAAAGTAGAAAAAATAGGAATCGGCAATTTTCAGGAATTAGTCTTGCTATTTTTGCTGAATGCTGATACAATAAGGGGTAGTTTTTTAGAAAGAGGCGTGTGTCATGGGTAAAATTGGATTTGACAACGATAAATATATCCAGATGCAGTCCGCCCACATCCGGGAGCGGATCGCCCAGTTCGGCGGCAAGCTGTATCTGGAGTTCGGCGGCAAGCTGTATGACGATTACCATGCGTCCCGGGTGCTTCCCGGCTTCCAGCCGGACAGCAAGCTGCGGATGCTGCTGAATTTGAAGGATCAGGTGGAGATGGTCATCGCCATCAACGCCGCCGATATTGAGAAGAATAAGATCCGTGGCGACTTAGGCATCACCTATGACCGGGATGTGATCCGGCTCATCGACATTTTCCGGGAACTGGGACTGTATGTGTCCAGCGTGGTGCTGACGAGATTCAATTCCCAGCCTGCCGCCAAGGCCTTTCAGGCCCGGCTGGAGAGTCTGGGCGTGAAGGTCTACCACCACTATGCCATCGCTGGCTATCCTTCCGATACTGCCCATATCGTCTCCGACGACGGCTTCGGCAAGAATGAATTCATCGAGACCACCCGGGAACTGGTGGTGGTCACCGCTCCCGGCCCCGGCAGCGGCAAGCTGGCGACCTGTTTAAGCCAGCTCTATCATGAGCATGAACGGGGTGTTCAGGCCGGCTACGCCAAATTTGAGACCTTCCCGGTGTGGAATCTGTCTTTGAATCACCCGGTGAACCTTGCTTACGAGGCTGCCACCGCCGACCTCAGCGATGTGAATATGATCGATCCCTTCCATCTGGAGGCCTACGGCGAGACCACCGTCAACTACAACCGGGACGTGGAAGCCTTCCCCGTGCTGGTTGCCATGTTTGAGAAGATCCTTGGGGAGTGTCCTTACAAGTCCCCCACGGATATGGGTGTCAACATGGTGGGCAATTGCATCATTGATGACGAAGCTACCCGTTACGCCAGCTGTCAGGAGATCCTGCGCCGCTACTATGCCGCTCTGTGCGACGCCAAGCAGGGCAAGGGCAGTGAGGACACGGTATTCAAGCTGGAGCTGCTGATGAAGAAGGTGGGCATCACCAAGGAGGCGCGCCGTGTTGTGGCGGCTGCCCTTGACCGCGCAGAGCAGACCGGCGATGCCGCAGCAGCTATGGAACTGCCCGACGGCACCATCGTCACCGGCAAGACCTCCGACCTGTTGGGTGCGGCCTCCGCGCTGGTCTTAAACGCGCTGAAGACCCTGGGTGGTATCGATTCCGAACTGCATCTGATCTCTCCTCTGGCCATTGATCCCATCCAGCATCTGAAGATCGACCATCTGGGCAACCGGAATCCCCGTCTGCACACCGACGAGACCCTGATCGCCCTGTCCATCAGCGCCGTCAGCGACGCCGCCGCGGAGCAGGCCATGGAGCAGCTGAGCAAGCTCCGGGGCTGCGATGTCCATTCCTCTGTGATCTTGTCCTCCGTGGACGAGAATGTGTTCAAGCGTCTGGGTGTCAACCTGACCTGCGAACCTAGATACAGCAATTAAAAATCAAAGCCCCGACCTTCTGGTCGGGGCTTTTTGCGTGGGAGAAGTTCTAAAGTTTGCACGTCATTGCGAACCAGTCCTCGGACTGGTGTGGCAATCTCGTAAATAGAGGGAGAACGTATCGATTATTGGATGAAAATGTTTGAAGAACAACGGGATTCCCACGCCAGTGTGCGCACTGGTTCGGAATGACGTGGGTGCTTGTCAGAACAATTCATCCAGCAGCAGGTGATAGCGGATCTTCTCCCAGTCGGGTTCGATCTCCAGTGCCTCAAAAAGCAGTTTGGGGTCAAAATCGTAGACATTTCCTCCGTAAGCGCCGCCCCAATTGTCCCGGAGGCTGCGGTAACACAGGGCGATATCCCGCCATTTTTCGCCGACGCCCAGATCGCCTACGTCGATGAAGCCACGGAAATGCCCATTTTTCACAAATATATTGGGCAGGCAGTAATCACCGTGGGAGAGGACAGGCTCGGAGGGAATGGGATGGCTCACCAGCCAGTTCAGCAGGTCATCCGGGTCACGGAAGCCGTTTTCGCCGAAGGTCTCCGGGTCTACGTTGTCCATGTCCACCCGTCCGTTGTCGATATTGTACCGGGCTTCCTCCAAAAGACAGGGGAGTGTACGGTTTCGTGGACACCCGCTGGTGTCAGTCTGCCACAGCAGGCGTATTCCGTCAGCCAACGCACGGGTAAGCACCTCCGGCTGCTCCAGAAGGCTTTCGGAGCATGCCATAATGCCCTCCATTTTCTCCATCAGCAGATAGCTGATGCCGTCCTCGACTTCATGGCAGAGGATTTTCGGTACGGGGATCTTCCCCTCGCTCCAGCCCATGGCGGCGATGCCCTCCAAAATCCATGGATTCAGCTTCTCACATTTCAGCACACAGTCATCATACACGGTCACGGAAGAACCGGACAGTCCGATGTTGTCGGCCTGTCCGGTCTTTTGTGCGATGTGTGACCGGATGTTCTCCGGAATCCTCATGCGCGCTGCTCGCAGTAGATGCAGCGGTGGATATCCGCAGCCTTGTCGGTGCAGCGGAAGAGCTGGGGCAGCTCCTGCTCGGTCTGGGTGATACATTTGGGGTTCTGGCAGACCCGGTCATACTCCAGATCAGAGGTGTCGATGGCCTCACGGATGGGATTTGCCTTGGCTTCCTCCAGAAGCTTCAGGATCAGAGCCATACGCATGTACTTACCGTTGAGCGCCTGACGGAAGTAGGCGGCTCTGGGATCATCGTCAACCTTGACAGAAATCTCGTTGACACGGGGCAGGGGGTGCAGGACACACATCTGCTCCTTGGCAAGGCCCATCTTCTCGGCGGTGAGGACATAGCTGTCTTTCAGCCGCTCGTATTCGTAGGGATCGTCAAACCGCTCCCGCTGGATACGGGTCATGTACAGCACATCCAGCTGGGGCATGGCCTCTTCCAGAGAATCGGTCTCGGTATAGGGAATGCCGTGCTTTTCCAGCACATTGTAGCGGATGAAGCCGGGAATCTTCAGCTCCTTGGGGGAGATGAGGACGAATTTGATGCCGGTGTAGCGGCTCATGGCCTCGATGAGGGAGTGGACGGTGCGGCCGTACTTCAGGTCGCCGCACAGACCGATGGTCAGATCGTTCACCCGGCCCATTTCCCGGGAAATGGTCAGCAGGTCTGCCAGAGTCTGGGTGGGGTGGTTGTGACCGCCGTCGCCGGCGTTGATGACGGGGATGGTGGCATTGTTGGAAGCCACGAAGGGAGCGCCTTCCTTGGGGTGGCGGATGGCCATGATGTCCGCGTAGCAGGAGAGGATCTTGGCGGTGTCAGCCATGCTTTCACCCTTGGATGCAGAGGAGGAACTGGCCTCGCTGAAGCCCAGCACAGAGCCGCCCAGCTCCAGCATAGCGGCCTCAAAGCTCAGTCGGGTACGGGTGGAAGGCTCGTAGAAGAGGGTAGCCAGCTTCTTATGGGCGCACTTGTCCCAATAATTTTCGGGATGGGCGATAATATCCTTGGCGGTGGCAATGAGCTGATCCAGCTCTTCCACGCTCAGGTCCAGAATGCTGATCAGACTTCTCATATTACTTCGCTCCGTTCACTGCCAGATAGTTCTTGATCCGGGTGACGTTCTCCTCGTTGGCAGGATCCTCTTCCAGATACTCGATGATGTCGTAGACATCCACCACGGAGTACACGGGGAAGCCGAACTGCTCTTCGATCTCCTGCATAGCGCCCTTCTCGCCCTGGCCCTTTTCCTTGCGGTCCACCATGACGAAAGTGGCGGCAACCTTCACGTCCTTCAGACCACCCAGAATGGCCATGCTCTCACGGATGGCGGTGCCGGCGGTGATGACATCTTCCACGATGACCACTTCCTCACCGGGCTGGGGGACGTAGCCGACAAACACGCCGCCTTCGCCGTGATCCTTGACTTCCTTACGGTTGAAGAAGAAGGGGACATCCAGACCGTTCTTGCTCAGGGCAACGGCGGCGGAAACGGCGATGGAGATGCCCTTGTAGGCAGGACCATACAGAACGGTTCTCTTGTTGCCGACCTTGTCGAAATAGGCCTTGGCGTAGAATTCGCCCAGCTTTGCGATCTCGTCGCCGGTCTTGATCATGCCGGCATTGATGAAGTAGGGGATCTTACGGCCGGACTTGGCGGTGAAGTCGCCAAATTTCAGAACACCTGCGCTCTGCAGGAACTGGATAAATTCTCTCTTGTAGCTTTCCATGTCTATATCTCCTTTGTAATGATAAAGGTACTGGTGCGGCGACTCGCCGCTTAGTCGCAGAACTCAGCCACGCAGCGCTCGTAAGCGGCCACAGGGTCAGCGGCGGCGGTGATGGGACGGCCCACCACGATGTAGTCGGAGCCAATCTCCTTGGCAGCGGCGGGGGTCATAACACGCTTCTGGTCGCCAATGTCGCCGTCAGCGAAACGAACACCGGGAGTGATGGTCAGGAAGTTTTCGCCGCAGCGGTCATGGACCTTGCCGGCCTCCAAAGGGGAGCAGACGATGCCGTCCAGACCTGCGTTCTTGGCAGTCTCGGCGTAGTGCATAACGACTTCGTCGATGGGCTCCTTGATCAGCAGATCCCGCTCCAGAGTCTCCTGGTCGGTGGAGGTCAGCTGGGTGACAGCGATCAGCAGGGGACGGGTGCCGTCGGGACGGGTCAGGCCTTCCAGAGCGCCCTTCATCATGGCGGTGGCGCCGGCGGCGTGGAGGTTGGTGATGTCCACGTCCAGATTGGACAGAACATTCATAGCCTTCTTAACGGTGTTGGGGATGTCATGCAGCTTCAGATCCAGGAAGATCTTGTGGCCGCGGGCCTTGATCTGCTTGACAATGCTGGGGCCTTCGGCATAATAAAGCTCCATGCCGATCTTGACAAAGGGCTTGCGGCTGCAGCCGGCAAACTTGTCCAGGAAGTTGAAAGTTGCCTCAGCGGAGGAAAAATCACATGCTACGATTACGTCCTTACCCATTACTTTACGCCTCCAATAATTTCATTTAAGTTCTCGATTCTATACTTAGCCATGACTTCGGGCAAATCCCGAACAATGTCACGGCAGACATACGGATTGACCAGATTGGCAGCACCGACCTCTACTGCGGTAGCACCTGCCAGCATCATTTCGATGACATCCTCGGCGCTGCTCACGCCGCCCATACCGATGACGGGGATCTTCACCGCGTGGGCCACCTGATAGACCATCCGCACCGCCACCGGGAAGATGGCAGGGCCGGAGAAGCCGCCCATGGTGTTGGCGATGATGGGTTTGCGGGTACGCAGATTGATGCGCATGCCCAGCATGGTGTTGATCAGGCTGATGCCGTCTGCGCCTGCGTCCTCGCAGGCCTTGGCGATGGAAACAATGTCGGTGACATTGGGGGAGAGCTTGATGATCACAGGCTTGGTGGTGACGGCCTTGACTGCCCGGGTCACCTCAGCAGCGGCCTCGGGGGAGGTGCCGAAACTCATGCCGCCGCCGTGGACGTTGGGGCAGGAGACGTTGACTTCCAGCCAGCCCACCTGTTCTTCTTTATCCAGCTTTTCGCAGGTGTAGGCGTAATCCTCCACGCTGAAGCCGGAAACATTGGCCATGACGGGCTTGTGGAAGCATGCCTTCAGCTTGGGCAGCTCCTCGGCGATGACCTTTTCCACGCCGGGGTTCTGCAGGCCTACGGCATTGATCATGCCGGCGGTACATTCTGCGATTCGGGGGGTGGGGTTGCCGAACCGGGGATCTTTGGTCGTTCCCTTGAAGGAGAAAGTGCCAAGCTCGTTAATGTCGTACAGCTCAGCGAACTCGTAGCCGTAGCCGAAGGTGCCGGAGGCGGGGATCACGGGGTTACTAAGCTCAATGCCGCAGAGATTGACGTTTAAGCTTGCCATAAGATCTCCTCCTTCTTCATCACGGGGCCTTCCTTGCAGATGCGCTTGTAGCCGGTGAGGGTCTTGCAGGAGCAGCCCATGCAGGCGCCGAAGCCGCAGCCCATCCGCTCTTCAAAGCTCATCTGGCCGGAGGTAGAAGTTGCACGGTATACGGCCTTCAGCATGGGCTCCGGGCCGCAGGTGTAGAAATAAGTATAATTTTCGGGCAGAGCGTCGGTGACGAAGCCCTTCTTGCCGTAGCTGCCGTCCACGGTGGTCACCGTAACGTCGCAGCCCAGCGCCTTGAACTCATTTTCGTAGAAAATTTCGCTCTTTGTATTGAAACCCAGAATCACAAAGACTTTTTTGCCCTCTGTGATGAGCTTTTTTGCCAGATTGTACATGGGAGGTACGCCTACGCCGCCGCCTAGCAGCACGGGATACTCGCCGGAGAGGGTCAGATCGTAGCCGTTGCCCAGACCCGTGAGGATGTCCAGCTTCTGACCGGCGCTCATGCCGCTCATGGCTTCCGTTCCCTTGCCCACCACCTTGTAGACGATGGTCAGGGTAGTCTCGTCGTAATCGCAGACGGAGATGGGACGGCGCAGGAACTTACCGGAAAGCTGGATGTTGACAAACTGACCGGCGGCGGTGATGGCGGAAGTATCGCCGGAGAGCACCATCTTGTATACGGAATCCGTCAGCGCAGTGTTGCTGACGATGGTGAAAATGCTTTGCTTCATGTTTCCTCCTTTGGTTGTATGGGAGAATGATACCGTAGGGGAGGGTCATTGACCCTCCCTACAAAGCGTATTTTAGGCGTCGATGGTGGAGATGGTGAGCGTGGTCTCCTCCAGAACATCCAGCAGAACCTTGACGGTATCCAGAGCGGTGAACATGGTTACGTTGTACTCGGTGGCGATCTGACGGATCATCAGACCGTCATTTTCGTTGGCACCGGGATCCTTGGTGTTGATGACGTAGGCGATGTGACCCTGCCGCAGAGCATTGGGAATCTCGTCGCTGCCGTCGCTGATCTTGGTCAGGGCGTGGGTGCGGATGCCGTTGGTCTTCAGGAACTTGGCGGTGCCGTGGGTAGCCTCGATGTTGAAGCCCAGCTGATAGAACCGGCGGATCAGGGGCAGAGCCTCTTCCTTGTCCTTGTCAGCGATGGTGGCGAGAATGGTGCCGTAGTTCTGCAGGTGCATACCGGCGGCCTGCAGGGCCTTGTACAGGGCGCGGGTCATGGTGCGGTCGTAGCCGATGGCTTCGCCGGTGGACTTCATCTCGGGAGACAGGTAAGCATCCAGACCACGGATTTTGTTGAAGGAGAAGACAGGTGCCTTGACGTACCAACGGTCCTTTTCCTCGGGGTAGATGTCGAAGATGCCCTGTTCCTTCAGGCTCTTGCCCAGAATGACCTCGGTGGCAATGTCGGCCAGGGAGTAGCCGGTGGACTTACTCAGGAAGGGGACAGTACGGGAGGAACGGGGGTTGACCTCAATGATGAACACATTGTCATGTTCGTCCACGATGAACTGGATATTGAACAGGCCTACGATGCCGATGCCGAGACCCAGCTTTTTGGCGTACTGCAGGATGATACCCTTGACCTTGTTGGAGATGGAGAAGGGGGGATACACAGAAATGGAGTCGCCGGAGTGAACGCCGGTGCGCTCGACCAGCTCCATGATGCCGGGAACAAAGACGTCCCGGCCGTCGCAGATGGCGTCGATCTCCACCTCGCGGCCCTGGATATACTTGTCGACCAGAACGGGCTTATCTTCGTCAATCTCAACGGCGGTGCGCAGGTAGTGGCGCAGCTGGTTCTCGTTGGCCACGATCTGCATGGCGCGGCCGCCCAGAACAAAGCTGGGACGAACCAGCACGGGGTAGCCGATCTCAGAAGCGGCAGCGATGCCGTCCTCGATCTTGGTCACAGCGCGACCCTTGGCACGGGGGATATCCAGCTCGTTGAGCAGATTCTCGAAGGCGTTGCGGTCCTCGGCCTTGTCGATGGCGGCGCAGTCGGTGCCGATGATCTTCACACCACGGTCATGCAGAGGCTGAGCCAGATTGATGGCGGTCTGACCGCCCAGAGATGCGATAACGCCGTCGGGGTTCTCAAACTCGATGATGTTCATCACATCTTCGGGAGTCAGAGGCTCGAAGTAGAGCTTATCGGCGGTGGTGTAGTCGGTGGAGACGGTTTCGGGGTTGTTGTTGATGATGATGGCCTCGTAACCGGCGTTCTTGATGGTCATAACGGCGTGGACGGTGGAGTAGTCGAACTCAACACCCTGACCGATGCGGATGGGGCCTGCGCCCAGCACCACGATTTTCTTCTTGTTCGTGAGGATGGAGGTGTTTTCACCGGTATAAGAGGAGTAGAAGTAGGGGATATAGGCGCCGGTGTGGCAGGTATCCACCATCTTGAACACGGGGAACAGGTTATGCTCCTTGCGCATCTTGTAGACATCCAGCTCGCCGCACTTCCACAGACGGGCGATATACTTATCGCTGAAGCCCATCTTCTTGGCGGCGGTGAGAGTGGCGATATCCTTGTTTACCCGGAGGGTCTCCTCCATGTCGATGATGTTCTTGAAGGCCTGGAGGAAGTAGGGAGTGATCTGAGTGATCTCATGGATCTTCTCCAGAGAAACGCCGTGATAGATCAGCTCGGCGATGGCGAAGATATTGTCAGAGCGGAACTCCTTGATGTAGTCCAACAGCTCCTCCACGCTCATATTGTCGAACTTGGACAGATACATGTGGTTTGCGCCAATCTCCAGGGAGCGGATGCCCTTCAGCAGAGCCTCCTCCAGATTGGAGCCGATGCCCATGACCTCACCGGTGGCCTTCATCTGGGTACCCAGCTTGTTGGTGGCAGAGACGAACTTGTCGAAGGGGAAGCGGGGCAGCTTGGCGATGACGTAGTCAAGCCGGGGCTCGAAAGCGGCGTTGGTGTTGGCGATCTTGATGTCTTCCAGAGCCATGCCCACGGCGATCTTAGCGGTGACCCGGGCGATGGGGTAGCCGGATGCCTTGGAAGCCAGAGCGGAGGAGCGGGAAACTCTGGGGTTGACCTCGATGAGGTAGTACTCGGAGGTATGGGGATTCAGTGCATAC
>JAGKTU010000128.1 GCA_021153265.1 Clostridia bacterium | reverse complement strand
GGGATGGAGGGGGTAGCCTCGCCCCAGTTCAGGTTCTCAAAGGTAGCCAGAGTCTCGGCGCCTTCGTAACCGGGGGCGTAAATAACGGTGTAAACTTCCTCTTCGTCGGCCACGGTATTGCCGTTGACGTCGGTGACAGCGGTCCAGGTGGCGGTGTAGACAGCCTCGCCGGTGACGGTGTCCGCCACGGTGGGTGTCCAGCCGGAGAAAGCATAGTAAGTACGGGTGGGCTCTGCGATGGCGGGAGTGGGCAGGAATTCTGCAGTCTTATCAGAATACAGGGTGTTGCCCATACCATCCAGATAGGTAACGGTGTAGAGGATGGTGGTATCCACGCAGGTCAGAGTCAGGGTTGCCTTGGGGGCGTTGGCGTAAGTCGCGTTGGCGGAAGAGTTGACCTGAACGGTGACGGTGAACACGCCGGTGCCTGCGTCCTCGGGCCAGGTGTAGCTGGGGGCGAAGGTCAGATAGCTGTCGGAAACCATCACAGTGGTCACTTCCTCGGTCTGAGGATCGGTGGCTTTGATGGTAACGGCGGCCTTGACCTGCTCCAGCACGTCTGCAGGCTCAGCCTTTTCGCTGATGGACACATCGGTGGTGGTGATCTGCAGAGTCAGACGGCTGTCCTTAACATTGACAGTGATGGTATCGGAGACCACGGGGGCGTTGACCTTTTCAACGATGAAGCCCTGCTTGTCGCCGATGTTGAACCGGGCGGTCATGTTGATCTTGTCCAGCACCTTATCGGACTCAACATCCACATTGCCGCTACCCAGCACCATATAGACGGTGTAATCATCGGCATTGTAGTTGCCCTCGCCGAAGGCGGCATCCAGAACCTTCTCCTTCAGACCGTCCAGCTTCTCGGTGAGCTTATAGCCGTTGATGAACACGTCGCCCTCGTCCTCGATGGTCAGAGTCTCGGTGGCGAACACAGCCTTCACGGTTGCGGTCTTGCCGTCTTCCACAGTGACGGTCTCGGGTGCGCTGACCAGATAGTCAACGGAGCCATCGGTGCCGTTGGTGTCGGCGGGGGTGGCGGTGACATTGATCACATTGCCGCCGGAAACGGTGGAATCGTACACCACGCTGTAGCTGCCGTCGCCGTTGTGGGTGATGACGGCATAGTCACCGGCCAGAGCCACGGAACCGTTGCCCTCGATGGTGACGGTGATGGCAGCAGTCTCGTCCGCATCGTCTACATTATTATTATTGATATCGGCCAGCCACTGGGCATCCAGGGTCACGTCCCCGGTGGGGGTAGTGCCGATGACGTCAGCATTGGTCCAGCCGCCGAAGACAGCATAGTCCTTATCGGGGGCAGCAACGTCCGCCACCTTCTCACCCTTGCTGGCGTTGACATACTGGGTCTCGTACACCGTGCCATCAACTTTAAAGGTGATGGTGTAGATGGTATCCTGAGAGTACTGGGCGGTGTAGGTCTTCTTGCCGGTAACGCTCACGAACTCGGGAGCCCAGCCGTTGGGGGAGTGGTTCGCCTTGGGGGCATGGTCGGGCTTGTAGTTTTCGGGATTCTCACCGTAGGCCAGCTCGGTGGTCTCGTCCACGTCGCCGTCGCCGTCGGTGTCCCAGCTGATGATGAAGGTATCTTCCTCATCAGCGATGCCATCGCCATCCTCGTCCTTCACAGGAGTCCACTGAGCGGTATAGGTGGCATCACCGGTGACGGTGGCAGCAACGCTGCCCCAGCCGGCGAAGGCATAATACTGCTTGGTGGGCTGCTCTGCGGGAACGGGAGTGGCGGCGTCCACCACTACGTCCTTGAAGGAGGCAAACTCAGCACCGTTGGCCATGTAAGTAACGGTGAACTTGTTCTCTTCGCTGTCGGGGATGTTGTTGTCGTTCTGGTCAGCCACCAGAGTCCAGCGGTACTCGTAGCAGCCGTTCTCGCCGGTGGTGTGCTTGTGTTCGCCGAGGATACAGACCTTGCTGTAGCAGCTGCCGCCCACAGCAGAGCAGGTGTGATTGCACAGGTCGGCTTCCGCGGAGCCGGACACGGTGTAGCAGAAAGTCTTGCCAATCAGCGCGCCAACACCTGCAGCCTTACCTGCAGAGTCCTTCAGGAAGCTAAGCTTGGTGGCGTTGTATGCCTCCCAGTAGGCGGCATCGTACACAGCACGGACAGCGCTATAAGCCGGATGATCCGTCTTCCAACTTGCGTTGGTACCGCTGATGGTCACCACGTCGGTCATGGTAACGGTGCCGGTGTGGGTATTGCCGGTGGCTTCACAGTTACACAGCTCATAGGTGGTGCTGCTGGAATAGCAGCTGCTCAGGTGACCATCGGCATGGTCGCAGGTTTTTCTGTAGCAGCTATCGCTATGGGTGTGTTCCACAGCGTTGCCGCAGGTTGCCTTGGGGTTGGGATTCAGGGTCGTTCCCTTATCCAGCACCCAAATGCCGTAGGGCACGTCTGCCGGAGGTGTTTCGGTCTTGGTAGTGGTCTTGTCACCGGGCTGAGCCGCAGCAGTCCGCAGGGCGCCGAAGGGCACCATGCCAAGAACCATGACCAACGCCAGAGCCAGCGACAGGCTTCTTCTGAAGATGTTGTTCATTTCGTCACATTCCTTTCTTTTCATTGGGATTCCGCCCAAAGGGAAGGTAACCTCCGGGCGTTATTTTGGGTATACTTTACTAGTGTGCATTGTAGCACAAGAAAGTCAGCACATCAACAACAGAATGGTTACAATTGCCAGTTAGCTGCCAAAATTTGGTTATTGCAACAAAAGCGACGGCTTTATAGCCGTCGCTTTTGCGGAATATTTGTTTACTTTGAGACAATGTAAGGTGCAATGGCATGTGCCACCTTGGACGCAGGCATGGTCTGCAGGCAAACCTTGCCGGGGCCGGTGATCACAGTGTCAAACAGACCCTCGCCGCCGAGGAACATATTCTTCACGCCCTTGACCATCTGCACATCCATGGTGCAGGTGGCGTCCATCATGGCCATCACGCCGGTATCGCAGACGATCTGCTCGCCGGGAGCCAGATCATACTCGGGGCAGTAGCCGTCGAACTCGAAGAATGCAAGGCCCGGGCCGGTGACTCTCTGCATGATAAAACCTTCGCCGCCGACCAGACCTGCGCCCACCTTCTTCTGGATATGGGCAGACAGCTCCACGCCGTAGGTAGCGCACAGGAATGCGGACTTCTGGCAGATGACGCTCTCGCCGGGCTGCAGCACTCTCGCCACGATGCGGCCGGGGAAGGAAGAGGTAAACACGATCTCCGCAGGGCTCTGAGCGGTGTAGTAGCTGAGGAACAGGCTTTCGCCGGTGAACATACGGCCCAGTGCCTTGCCCAGGCTGCCGCCCTTGGTCTCGGTCTGGATCTGACCGCGGCTCCAGGTACGGCCGCCGGCCTCGCTGAAAATGGTCTCGCCGGGATTCAGGGTGATAATAACAGCAGGCAGATTGCCGCCTTCGATTCTGTAATTCATAGAAATCTCCTTTCTGATTTCACAAATTCCGTGTGGTGCATTGTATGCCTGACCATGATAGCACATTCCCCGGGAGAATTCTACATTTTTCCACAAAAAACCGCAGCCCCATAGGACTGCGGAGATAAATTGTAGTTTAGCCGGCGAGGGCCGGCAGCCAATGCGTGATTGGTGCGGTATGTTTCGTAACTTCCCTGTGAATCAATGTATGATTGCCACCGGCAATCATTTGGATTTCGGATTCGCTGCGCGGAGCACCACCGCTCGGTAAC
>JAGKTU010000127.1 GCA_021153265.1 Clostridia bacterium | reverse complement strand
GAAACTTTACGCACAGAAAAACCCTCATCCGTCACGGCTCACGCCGTGCCACCTTCCCCCAGGGGAAGGCTTTGGGCTGCGCCGCTAAACTACAATTTATCGTACTGATTTGCATGGTAAAAAACACCCCCAACCGGATGGTTGGGGGTGTTGGCATAATTAGCGGACGTACTCGATGACGACCCGGCGGTTGGGCTCGGTACCGGTGGAATGGGTGGTGATGTTCTCCATTTCCTGCAGAGCCGCGTGGATCACATGACGCTCGTAGGCATTCATGGGCTCCAGAGTGGTGCGGCGGCGAGCCTTCAGCACCTGCTGTGCCTTCTTACGGGCATAGCGGCGGAGGCTGTCCTCACGCTTCTGGCGGTAAGCCTCGGCATCCACATTGATGCGGATATGGCCGTCAACCTCGCGGTTGATGGTGTAGTTGGCCAGGTGCTGGATGGCGTCCAGAGTGTCGCCACGGCGGCCGATCAGGTAGCCCAGATCGTCGCCGATCAGGTCGACCTTATAAGTATTTTCGTTTTCCTTCCATGCATGAGGCACGGCGGTGGAGTCCATGTGCTCCAGCAGACCCTTCAGGAAAACTTCGATCTTCTCCTCCACGGAGCCGGCCTCGGCAGGGGCGTACTCCTTGGGAGCAACGGGAGCCTTGGGAGCTTCGGGCTTCTTTTCGACCTTCTTCTCGGGTCTCGCAGGCTTCTCGGCCTTCTTTTCAGCCTTGGGCTCGGGCTTCTTCTCCACCTTGGGCTCAGCCTTGGGGGCATCCACCTTCTTCTCAGCCTTGGGCTCGGCCTTGGGGGCATCCACCTTCTTCACGGGAGCGGCGGGAGCCTTGGGCTTAGAGCGGGAAGCGGCACCCAGAGCGCTCTTGGGCTTGGGAGCAGGCTCGGGCTTGGGGTCGGGGACTTCATAAGCCACCTGAACCTTGGCAGGCTGTGCGCCGAAGCCCAGGAAACCGGGCTTGGCCTGCTGCAGGACGGTGACGGAAACGCTGTCCCGATCCAGACCCAGCTGGGTCAGGGCAGCCTCAATGGCAAGGTCAATGGTCTTGCCGGCGGTGATTATGGTCTTTTCCATTTGCTTATTCCTCCGTAGAATTGGAAGCGTAGCGGTTCGGATCGTAGTTACGGCCCTTGCAGTAGGGACGGCCGGGGATGCCGGACATGACGGTCTTCTCGTCCTCTTCCTCTACGATGCCCTTCTTGGCATTGTATTCCTTGGTGGCAGCGGCCTTGGCGGCTGCTTCCTCCTGCTGCAGCTTCTTCTGCAGCTTCTTCTTGCTGGTGTTCTGGGTCTGGCCCTCGGGGTTGGCAGCGCGGCGCTCGGCGCGGATGCGCTCCTTCTCGGCCTCGATGCGGTCTTCCTCCATGGCCTTGGCGATACGGACAGCATCCTCGGCATCATAGATCTTGCGGTAGCGCTTGGTCATGATGATGTCGGAAACGGTGCTGTACACACCGCCGATGAACCAGTACAGGGACAGGCCGGCGGCCACGGTGAAGCCGATCCACAGGGACATCAGAGGCATCATCCACAGCATGAACTTGGTGGACTGGGCTGCCTGAGACTTCTCGGCTGCTTCCTTGTCCTGAACGCCCTTCTCGTCGGTGATGACGGAGTTGTTCAGCTTCTGGCTGATCCACATCTGCAGGACCTGAGAGCCGGCAGAAATGACGGGGATCAGGAACAGGCCGATGTTGGCCCAATTCCAGACCCAGGCTGCATTGAAGATGTTGAACTGGGGAATGGCACCTAAGTTGATGCCGAAGAAATCGAAGTTGATACCGGCCAGAGTTGCGGCACTGATGCCGGGGATGGCTTCCTTCAGCTCGGCGGCGTACTTGGAGATGGCCTGAGCGGCGAACACCTGGTCATAGGTAGCCATCTTGGCATTGAACAGGGAGGGATCCAGATCCTTGATGACCTCAACGATCTTGGCGGCATTCTCGCCGTCGCCCAGAATGTAGGTAATGGGTTCACGAATGACGGTGAACAGGGGGAACAGGATCAGCAGAGGGACAAAGCTCCACAGGCAGCCTGCGCCCATGGATGCGCCCTCGTCCTGATACAGCTTCTGGATCAGCTCATTCTGCTTCTGCTGGTCACCGGCGTAGCGGCGCTGGATGTCCTGAACCCGGGGCTGCAGACGGGACATCTTCATCATGCTCTTCTTGGACTTGGCACGGATGGGCAGCAGAACGGTCTGGACAGCCAGAGCGAAAATGATCATGGCAATGCCGTAATTACCGGTCAGATGATACAACTGACCCAGCAGCCAGCCGAAGGGTACGGTAATAATCTTAGTCATTGACGTTTCTCCTTTGAAAGTCATGGCACGGGGTCATAGCGGTCGCCCTTATAGAAGGGATGGCAGCGGCAAATGCGCCTAAGCGCAAGCCAGCCGCCCTTGACGGCCCCGTATTTCGTAATTGCTTCGCAGGCATAGGCGGAGCAGGTGGGTGAAAACCGGCACCGGGCCGGAAAGGCGGGGGAAATATGACGCTGGTAGAAGCGGATGAGGGAGAGGAGTAGTTTCTTCATGGGATTTCCTTCAAAAGGCCGGCTTTTTTCGCCAGAGCGAGGTAGCCACGGGTCAGATCGCCGAAGTCAGCCTCCACAGCCTTGCTCCGGGCCACCACCACGATGTCCCAGCCGGGGAGAAACTTCTCCTCGTTGAGCCGGTAGACTTCCCGCAGGCGGCGGCGGACACGGTTGCGGACATGGGCCTTGCCCAGTTTCTTGCCGACGGTGATGCCCACACGGTTGCCTTCCGTTCTGTTCTTCCGGGCGTAGAGCACCAGAAAACCATTGGCCTGTCCATTCGTATGGTACAGGCGGCGGAAAATGTGATTCAGTTTCAAAGAGCTGGAATACTTCATGAACAATCACCCAAACATTCACAGGCATGCTCGCAGAAACGGATTGTCGATCACCCAGCGAGAGATTTTGTCATGAGCAAAAGATTGGAAGCGCAGGAATACTTTGTGTATTTCAAGCTTCCGATCTGCACGATCAGGGCAAAAGATCCGCTGAGGGGTGGCAAGACGTTTCAAGAGTATGCCATAGTAAAAAGGGAGCGGGGCGAATTTCACATTCACCCCGCTGTAGCTCCCGTTTCGCTTATACGCGTCGATTCCGATTGATTCACCCTTGGATCGGCACTTAGGCGGACAGAACCTTGCGGCCCTTGGCACGACGGCGGGCCAGAACCTTACGGCCGTTGGAAGTAGCCATTCTCTGGCGGAAACCGTGGACCTTGGAACGATGACGCTTGGTGGGCTGGTAGGTACGCTTCATTGACATTACACCTCCTGTTTTTTCATTTTTCATATGCTCGACAGCCAAAATTGGCCGCAGCAACACATACTATTTGACCATACATGGTCATGCTGGTACATTATAACCGAAATTGTCAAGAACGTCAAACATTTTTTTCGGTTTTTTGTAATAATTTTGCAATAGCGGAGTCATACTATCGAAAAGAGCCACCAATCAGACCTCACACACGATGACCGACCAACAAATCATAACACTCATTTTAGAGCAGGGAAAAACCGAGATGTTCTCCCTCATAGTTGGTCGCTACTCCGCAGAGGTCTATCGGGCAGCAATGGCCACAGCGCACAACACCACCATAGCCGAAGAGGCCACACAGCAGGCATTCATCAAAGCCTACGAAAACCTACACCGTTGGAGAGGTGGATTGAGCATTGCTCCCTACCTGAAAATGATTGCCCACAACACCTC
>JAGKTU010000126.1 GCA_021153265.1 Clostridia bacterium | reverse complement strand
CCTCCTAGCTGGCTGAATAAATCGGCGAAGGCCCTCTTCCGGAAGTACGCCAAGCAGCTGCTGGATTTCCCTGCCGGCGTGATCTCCACCCTGGATGTGGGCACCTTGGCCCGGTACTGCGATTGTGAGCTTTCTTACGCGGAGGCCAGCAACCACAAGTCCCTTTGGCTCGAGGTGTGCAAGCGTCGTCTGGAGGCTGTTTGCAAGCCTGATGCCATGGAGGTCCTTGGCGATGACCGTAAGCGTGTTGAGGAAGCCTACGAGGAAGCAAAGGTCCAGGTGGATTTCTGGTCTGGCCAGATGATCAAGTTCGAAAAGATCGCCCGCAGCTGTGCCACGGAGATGGGTATGACCGTTTCCAGCCGGTGCCGCCTGGTGGTACCCAGTGCCGAGCCGAGGCCGGAGGACAACCCTCTGGCGGAGCTTCGGAAGAAATTCCTCAGCGGATAAGGTCAGGTGCCTATGTTCGTTGAAAATTTAGCTGAGTACACTTGCGAATTCCTGGAGCTGCTTGTCTTCGGCTCCGGTGAGTGGGCCGGGAAGCCCTTCCGGCTTCAGCCCTGGCAGCGGGATCCCCTCCGGGAATTCTACGGTACCATGGCAACTGACGAGGAGACCGGCACAACCTTCCGCCTGTTCCAGTATCTCTACCTGGAGATCCCCAAGAAGAACGGAAAGACTGAGCTTGCCGCCGGCCTGGGTTTGTTCCACTTGCTGGGCGACGGCGAGAAAAATCCGCAGGTCTATCTTTGCGCAGCGGATAAGGAAAACGCATCCATTTGCTATAACGCCATGTGCGCCATCATCGATGCGCTTCCCTGGCTGCAGAAGCTTGTGAAACAGGTCCCCAGCCGCAAGGAGATCTGGCTGAAAGACGGCTCCGGTTTTATCAAGGTTCTGAGTGCGGAGGCCTATAGCAAGCACGGCTACAACGCTTCCTGTGTCATCTTCGACGAGCTGCACGCCCAGCCAAACCGGGCGCTGTGGGATGTTATGACCTTCGGTGCCGGCTCTGCCCGCCGGCAGCCTGTGTGGATCGTTCTGACCACCGCAGGCGATGACCCCGACCGTCATTCCATCGGTTGGGAAATCCACAGCCAGTGCCGCCGGATCCTGGCGGCCCGTGCCGGTACCGGCCCCGCCGAGGACGATAACCCCATTTGGCTGCCGGTGATGTACGGAATGCCGGATGACCCGGAGGAAATCGAGAAAATCGATATCTACGACGAGGACGTCTGGCGGCGGTGCAATCCCTCCATTGGTGTGACCATCCCCCTGCGGACCATCCGCCAGGAGGCAAAGGAAGCCAAGCAATCCGAAGCCAAGGAGCGCCTGTTCCGCTGGCTCCGTCTGAATCAGTGGATCGCCACCAAGTCCGTGGGCTGGCTGCCCCTGACACTGTATGATAAGCGGCAATGGCACGTCCCCCGGTTGGAGGAAGTCTTCAAGGGTAATCAGCTACGCCGGGAGATGCGCCGCTTCCTCCGGGGAAAGAAGTGCTTCGGCGGTCTTGACCTCGCCACCACGACGGACCTTGCGGCCTTCGTCCTGGAGTTCCCGCCCCAGCCAGGGCTGGATCACTGGGTGGTCATCTTCTGGGCCTGGCGGCCCCGGGATGGCGTTGTGGAAGCTGAGAAGCGGGACCATGTGCCGTATCAGGACTGGGCGCGGGCGGAATATCTGAGCCTGTGCGACGGGGATATGGTGGATTTCATGGAGATCGAGGACACGATCCTGGAAGCCAGCCGGAATTATAAGCTGGTATGCCTGGGAGTTGACCCTTACCTCAGCCGCATGATGTCCGGCCGTCTCCAGAACGCAAAGCTCAATGTCGTAGAAATACGTCAGAATATGGCCGACATGAGCCCTGCCATGAAGGACATGGAAGTGAAGCTCCGGGCCGGTGAAATGCTCCACGAGCACAATACCTGCGCCCGGTGGAACTTCGGTAATGTCCGCTGCAGGACTGACGGTAACGAAAATATCAAACCTATGAAGAATCTGTCCACGGGCAGGATCGATGTCACGGTAGCCTGGATCATTGCCCACGCTGCGGCAATGCTGGCACCGGCGAACTCCCTCTCGGAGCGGGTCGCATCCGGTCAGTGGCACATGTAACAGGAGGTTGTATGGAAAATAAGCAGAACCCTCGGAGGCGGGGCACCCTTGCCGGTCTGGTGGTTGTGATGCTGTTCTTTCTCGGCATCGCCTTGATCACGGCGGCCCTGTGGCTCCTGCACCCGGCTCCGGGCCTGGGCTTTCTCGGTCTGGCGATCCTCTACACAGCAGCGTGTATCAGTCGGGTGAGCAACAGAAAGGATGGTAAACGATGAATTTTGCGCAAGCACTCTTTTCTTCTGTGCGTGAGCACAGGTCCAGAAGTCCCACCGGCCGCACAAATGCGGCGGTAGTTCCCACGGGGCCGCTCTACGGTGTGGCGGGTGGGCTCCCCAGCAAGGAGAACGCTCAGAAGCTCTCTGCCGTCTACGGTGCGGTAGAGATCCGCAGCGACGACATGAGCTGTCTGCCCAATTATGTGCTGAACACCAAGACGCTGGAACGTGTGGATCATCCAATCTTGTCCCTGCTGAATGTCCGGCCGAATCCCATGATGACCCCCACTGACCGCAAAAAGCTCCTGGAGCGCAGTATCCTGCTGACCGGCAATGCCTATGATTGGATCATTCGAGACCCCATCACCCGGGTCCCTGCGGAGCTGATCCCCATTACCGGTGACCTGGTGCAGATCCGTGTGGACCATCAGCGCCGGTGCTGGTATGACGTGACGGACCCCTGGACCCATGAGGTGTTCCGGCTTCCTCAGGAGGATGTGTGCCATTATAAGGGCCCATCCAACGACGGTATCCACGGTCAGTCCGTTCTGACCCATGCGGCACAAACCATCCAGGCGGGGCTAGCGGCACAGGCCTACAACAAGGCCTTCTACGAGTCCGGCGGTCAGCCCTCCGGCATTCTGACCATCGACGGCGACTTCTCCGGCTATGTTCTGGACCCGGAAGGCAACCCCACAGAGAAGACCCAGAAGGATGCCATCCGGGAAGAGTGGGAGAAGGCGCACAGCGGTGTATCAAATGCCCACAAAATCGCCGTGCTGGATTACGGACTGAAGTATCAGCCTCTTTCCATCAGCCAGAAGGACGCCATGTTCATTGAGCAGCAAACGCAGACGGTTGAGGATATTGCCCGCTATTTCATGGTTCCGTTGTATAAGCTCCAGAGCGGCAAGCAGAGCTATAACTCCAATGAGCAGAATGCCATTGAGTATATGGGCCGTTTGCAGCCCCGCGTTTGCCGGATGGAGGAGGAACAGACCTGGAAGCTGCTATCCATGGATGACATCGACGGTCATCTGGAGATCCGCACCAATATGATGGCCCTGCTTCGGTCTGACCAGCAGAGCCGTGCCAACTACTACCGCATCATGCGGCAGGAGGGTATCTACAACATTGATGAGCTTCGTGCCCTGGAGGACATGCCCAGTGTGGAAGGCGGCAAGGAACATGCAGCCAGCCTGAATTTTGTCCCCCTGAGCCTGTGGCGCGAGCTGAGCATCAAGCGAAACGGTGGCGGGTCTGCCGGGGAGGTGAAGTAATTGGCTGTTATTAACCTGAAGGGTGAACTGATCCCTGATGACTGGGCGGAGGTCTACCGATGGTGGGGATACCAGACCGGCTTTTACTGCCCGGGAGATGTCCGCGCTGTAATCGACCAGCTGAAGCCCGGCGAGGAGCTGGTGCTGGAGATCAACAGCGTCGGCGGCAGTGTTGACGACGCTGTTG
>JAGKTU010000011.1 GCA_021153265.1 Clostridia bacterium | reverse complement strand
CAGGATGGTGTCCATCATGCCGGGCATGGAGGCGCGGGCGCCGGAACGGACGGAGACCAGCAGAGGATTCTCCTTGTCACCGAACTTCTTGCCGGTGATAGCTTCCAGCTTGTCCACATATTCCATGATCTCAGCCTGGATATCGTCGTTGATCATCCGGCCGTCCTCATAGTACTTGGTGCAGGCTTCGGTGGAAATGGTGAAACCCTGAGGGACGGGCAGACCGATATTGGTCATCTCGGCCAGGTTAGCGCCCTTACCGCCCAGCAGTTCACGCATGGAACCGTTGCCTTCGGTAAACAGGTAAACATACTTATGTGCCATTTGTAAACCCCTTTCAATTTCTTCAGACGTATTTTTTCGCCTGTAATGATGCTATTTTCGCAATAGTTGCTATAATGCCCATATAGTATACCATGCACCTACAAAAAATGCAAATAATTTATACAAATTTTTATATATTTTTCCATTACATCGGAAAAGCATACACATTTGGTCGGGGGAAGCCCGGTTATCGCCAAAATGGTGGACAGAAACGCCTGCACGGATGAATCGTGCAGGCGTTTTTCTCAGTATTCCCGGATCACGGCCCGGACGATGCCGATGATCTCGGCCTCGGTGCCGTCGATGGGTTCATAATGATCATTTTCCGGCATCAGCCAAATTTCGCCGCCCCGGCGGCGCAGACGCTTGACGGTGGCTTCATCCCCGATCCGGGCCACCACGATCTGACCGTCGTCAGCGGTCTGCTGGGGGCGGACAACCACCAGATCACCGCTCAAAATGGCGGCGTTTATCATACTGTCGCCCCGGACGCGGAGGGCGAAGCATCCCGGCTCATCCCAAGCCACACTACCCTCCTGATTTTCCACAGCCAGAATGGGAATGCCGGCGGTGACCAGACCCACCACCGGGATCTGACCCTGCCGGGCGCCGGTGACGATGGCCCGCTTGCGGCCCTTGGCGCCGGGAGACTGGAGCAGACCCTTTTCCTGCAGGGCCTGCAGGTGGTAGCTGACGGAGGCGGTGGAGCGCAGGCCCACGGCGGCACCGATCTCCCGGACAGAGGGAGAGTAGCCGTTTTCCTGAATGAATTGGTTTACATAATTTATAATCAGCTCTGCTTTGTTGCTGGTTCTGGGCATAAAAAGGCCTCCTTTGGGCGACGTGTAGCAAAATATATTAATATAGTAGCACAAATGAACGGGAAAGGAAAGCCTTTTTCCGCAAAAAACTCGTCCGGCCGCACAAAAAATAAGCCCCCGGCATAAAATGTTTCCGAGGGGGGATCGGATTGGAGGAAATCGATCAGAAATTGCAGGCCCGGGTGTGGAGCCGGGTCAACGGCCGAACGGAGCTGCCACCGCTGCCGGAACCGTCCGGGCGATTTTCGGCGCTGACGGCGGAACTTGCCGCCTGCTATCGTTATTTGGGACAGAAAATACCGGCTTGCCGGGATTTGGAGGGGAAAATCCTGCAAAATCAGAATCAAATCTTCTCGCTGCAGACCCTTCGTGGCATCCGGGAAGACAGAAAACCCCAAACACCGCCCAGAGGGAACACCAAAACGGTGCTGGAGCGGTGCTGTCATCTGGAGCGGCGGTTGGCCGATGGGCTGGAAACCTGCCGCAGCGACCCGGAATGGGGGGAAGTCTACGCGATGCTCGCCCGGCAGGCGCGGCAGCGGTGTCTGGCGGTGCTGGCGTTAAGGGGAAAATGGGGGATGTGAGTGGATTTATCTTGCTTTTTATGAAAGAAAAGGTATAATTAAATAGTCAGAAAGATAAAAGGAGGAATTTTCCGTGAAAAAGAGACTGATGCTGGTTCTGCTGGCTGTGCTGTGCGTTGTGATGCTGGCAGCCTGCGGTGAATGTGAACATGATTGGGAGAAGGCAACCTGCGAGGAGCCCAAGACCTGCTCCGAATGCGGCGAGACCAAGGGCAAGGCTAAGGGCCACGAGTGGGTGGACGCAACCTGTGAGGAGCCCAAGACCTGCTCCGAATGCGGCGAGACCGAAGGTGAGGCTCTGGAGCATGATTGGCAGGATGCAACCTGCGAGGAGCCCAAGACCTGCGCCAACTGCGGTGAGACCAAAGGCGAGGCCGATGGCCACGATTGGCAGGATGCTACTTATGACGCACCCAAAACCTGCTCTGAGTGCGGCTTGACCGAGGGCGAGCCCCTGACCCGTCCCGTGAGCAGCGGCAGCGATATGGGTATCAGCTATGAGGAGTACGTTGCGAAGATCAACGCTTCTCTGGGCGGTGATGAGTATCAGCTGGCGTATCTTACCAGCACCGAAGACGGTAAGCCCATTTATGGTGTCTATAATCAGAATGGCGACTACCTGGACGTTCTGGCAACCTTTGAAGTGGCGGCTGATGGTAAAACCGTGATCGGCCTGGTTGTGGCCACTACGGAAATCACCGATTCCGATAAGGTCTATGCTACCGGCTTTATCAGCGGCGTGGCATGGGCGCTCACCAATTCCCAGCTGACTTCCGATATGGTGTCGGACATGATGGCAGGCGAGCCTCAGGTGGAATCCGACGGCACGATCTCCTATCACATGGAGAACAACGGCTTGGATTATTACGTGATCATCACTTCTGACATGATGATCTTCTCTGTTGATGCAGGCTGATTTCAAAACGCAAAACCGCCCACGGATTTTTCCGTGGGCGGTCATTTTTTAGAATCGGTAGCCGGCTTCCAGCAAGCGGGTCAGTGCCTCGTTGGCCTCCTCGTCGGTGAAGAGACCGGTGAAGCGCTTGTCGATGACCAGCGCCTCCAGAGAGAGCTTCAGCTGTCCCTTTGCGGCCAGTTCGTTGAAACCGTCGCTTAAACGGGTTCCGGAGAGGATGCGCTTGGCGTTTTTCAGAGCGTTTTCATCGATGGGGCGCATGCGGATGCCCATGAGAGCGGCGGCAGCGCGGTTAGACTGCCACGCGGCGATAAATTTTTCTTCCATAGGGGTTCCTCCTAAAGAAAAATAGCAGGGGGAGGGTTTCGGCCCTCCCCCACAGGTGATTTACTTTTCCAGAATGATGGGCAGGTCCTTCTCGGACAGGGCGGCCTTGATGTGGGCGGCGGCATCGGCGGCGGTGAGCTTCACCTGCTCGCCGGAAACCATGTTCTTCACGGAACACATGCCCTCGGCGATCTCGTCCTCGCCCAGCAGCACGGCGAAGGGAACGCCCAGCTTGTTGGCGTAGGCCATCTTCTGCTTGAACTTCTTCTGCTCGCCGTACAGCTGCACACGAAGTCCGCTGCTGCGAAGCTGCTCTGCCAGCGCAATAGCGGCGCCGGGTTCGGCGGTCATGGGCAGCACCAGAGCATCGGCAGGTGCGCTGGGCAGAGCCGGGTTCAGCAGACCCTGCTCGTCCAGAACGTAGAAGAGCCTTGTCAGACCGATGGAAATGCCCACGCCGGGCAGCTGCTTTTCAATATAGTAGCCTGCCAGATTGTCGTAGCGGCCGCCGGAGCAGACGGAGCCGATCTCGGGGTGGTCAAGCAGGGTGGTTTCGTAGACGGTGCCGGTGTAGTAGTCCAAGCCTCTTGCGATGGTCAGATCCACGGCGAAGTTGGCCTCGGGAACGCCGAAGGCGGCCAGGTTCGCGGTGACGGCCTTCAGTTCGCTAAGACCCAGATCGAACATCTCATTTCGGCCGGCGTAGCCCTCCAGCGCGGCAATGACCTCGGCGTTGGAGCCGGTGATGGCGATGAACTTCAGAATTTCGTCGGCCTGAGTTTCGGTCAGACCGCACTCCTCGCCCATGAGGATGGCTTTGACCTTGTCGGCGCCGATCTTATCCAGCTTGTCCACGGTGCGCATGATCTCACCGGACTTGTCGGAGAGCTCCAGCATGGCGTAGAAGCCGTTGAGGACTTTGCGGTTATTGACCCGGATCTGGAAACGCTCCAGACCGAAACCCTTAAATACCTTATAAATAATAGCGGGGATCTCTGCCTCGTTGAGGATGTCCAGCTTGCCGTCGCCGATGATGTCGATGTCGGCCTGATAGAATTCCCGGAAGCGGCCGCGCTGGGCGCGCTCGCCGCGGTAGACCTTGCTGATCTGGAAGCGGCGGAAGGGGAAAGCCAGCTCATTACAGTGCAGGGCAACGTACTTTGCCAGCGGCACGGTCAGATCGAAGCGCAGAGCCAGATCGCTGTCGCCCTTGGTGAAGCGGTAGATCTGCTTTTCTGTCTCGCCGCCGCCCTTCGCCAGAAGGATCTGGGCATCCTCGATGATGGGGGTGTCCAGAGGGGCGAAGCCGTAGGAGGCGTAGGTGGTGCGGAGGATCTCGGCCATCCGCTCAAACTGGATCTGCTTGCCGGGCAGCAGTTCCATAAAACCGGACAGGGTCCGGGGCTTGATAATATTCATGTTTTCCGTTCCTTTCGGGGTATTGAAATGCAAAATTCAAAATGCAAAATGCATAATTGCTTTTGTCCAAGCGAGGGACATTTTGCATTCTGCATTCTGCATTTTGCATTATTTTAGTACCGGGGCTTGGAGCGCAGCAGCTCTCTCCAGTCGAGGTCGCCTCTCTGCAGACCCATGATGAACATTTCGGCGCTGGCGACGTTGGTGGCGATGGGCACATTGTGGCGGTCACAATGGCGGATGGTCTCCACCATCTGGCTGTCATCCGAGAGATCGGTGGTGTTGGGGTCGGTGAACAGCAGCACCAGATCGATCTCGTTGTAGGCGATCCGGGCGTTGATCTGCTGATGGCCGCCCTGCTTGTGGGACAGGAGCAAGGTGATGGGCAGGCCGGTGTTGTCGGCGATGAGACGGCCGGTGGTGGCGGTAGCATACAGGTCATGCTTCAGCAGGACACTTTTGTAGGCGGTGCAGAACTGAACCATCAGTTCTTTTTTCTTATCGTGAGCGAGAAAAGCAATATTCATAGCTGGTCACTCCTTGATGATATTTTAAAGTTACCGGAGAGTTATGGGTTCCGGCAGACCCTGAATACGATTGGCAATGCGCTGATAGGCCTTGACGGCGGCGGTGCGCTTTTTGAACTTGGCAACCGGTCTGGCGCAGGCGGCGGCGAAGATCACATTGGGATCCTCCGGCACGATGCCAAGCAGCGGCAGGCCTGCGGTGTCCATAATGTCGTCCACTGTAAGCTGAAGATAGGCGAACATCTCCCGGTCCACCCGGTTGACGATGAGCCGGACGTCCTTCTTTTCCATCAGCTCCAGAATCTCGCCCACCCGGGCGGCATCCCGGACGGCGGCAGGACCGGCTCCGGTGACCAAAATGCACCGGTCGGCAGGCACGGCGGCCAGTCGGAAACCTGCGTCCACCCCGGCGGGGGCGTCCAGCAGGATATAGTCAAATTCCCGGCGGGCTTTCTGAAGCATTTCGCTGAAAGCCAGCAATTCGATCTGCTCGGCAGACCGGTTCATGGGAGCGGTGAGGAAGTAAAGGCTGGGAAATAGAGGGTGCTGGGTGGCCTGATTCAGATGATAACCGCCTTCGGTCACGTCCAGAAAGGACAAAGGCGCGCAATCTGTCAGCCCCAGAGAGATATCCAGGTTTCTCAAGCCCACATCACAGTCGATGCAGAGGACCTTCTTGCCGCCGGCAGCCAGAGCGATGGAAATACCGGCACAAACAGAAGTTTTTCCCGTTCCGCCCTTGCCGGACAGGATCGCTACCAGTTCGCCCACGGCCAGACCCCCTAATCGTACAGTTTACTGCCATTATAAAGCAATATCGCACAAATTGCAAGAGCAAATGCGCTAAATTAAGAAGAAATTTTATCAGAAACCACCAAAACCCATCCGGACAAAGGGAACACACAACAGAAAAACCTCCCGCAGCGGCAGCTCCGGGAGGTGGGGTGGCAGATATGAGGTTTGCCGGAAAAGTGGGCAATGAGGGGTGGAATTTCCACGGATCGTATGTTATAATGACAGTCTGACAGGACCGGTGGGCAGAAGCTCCTCGTTTCGCAGAAGCCGTTTTGGATTTTCTTCCAGCAGTATGGCGGCGGCTTCGGCAGGACACTCCCGGCTCAGCCATTGCCGCAGGGGGCGCATGTCCGTAGTGCGCCGGGCGATGCTGTGGGCGTCGCTGGCGATCAGCCGGATCACCCCATCTTCCAAAAGGGCGACGGCGGTGCTTTGCACCCGGTCGCCGAAGGCACCCAATAGACTTCCCTTGTTCAGCTGCAGGGCGTAGCCCAGCCGATTCCAGCGGTCTGCCAGTGCCGGATCGCGCTGAATGGCGGCGTAGCGCTCCGGGTGGGCCACGATCAGCCGGTATCCGCAGTCACCGATCTGACGGAGGATGCCGTCCATATACTCGGCAGATTCGTCAAAGTAAAATTCCACCAGCAGATAGTTGGTATCTGCCAGAGTGGGCAGTTCCTTCTGCCGTGCCAGACGGGGGGTCTGGGGCAGACACAGGATCTCCGCGCCGGGATACACGGTGACGGGGATGTCCGTCCGGGACAAGGCCCGGACAAAATGGCGGTACCGGGACAAGATCTTGGGAAGCTGAGCAAGACCCTGCTCTTCACCCCGGAAATGGGGGGTGGCGATGATGCCCTCGATGCCGGAGTTGGCGGCAATATGGGCCATGGCGAGGGACTCGTCCATATCGGCAGAGCCGTCGTCGAGATCAGGCAGAATATGGCAGTGGATGTCGATCATGGGATGTCCCTCCTTCTAACATAACGTTCGTAACCGATAATATATCACATTCTCCCGGACATATGCAAGAGTTTATGTCCCATTTTCCGCAGAAAGGAAGGTCAGTATGGAGCAAACGCAAAAGTTTGAACCGGAGCAGCCCGAGGCATCCGGTTCTGAAGCGGTACGCATCCTGCGCCAGAAGGCGAAAGATGGCTCGCTGAAGAGTGTGTTGGCGGACTGGAAGTGGATTTTCTCCTTCACCCGGGGCCGCTGGTTCTCTGTGGCGCTGTATACCCTGTTCGGAGTCATTACCAGTGCCATCGGACTGCTGTCCGGTGTGCTGGGTAAATACCTCATCGACTGCATCGTTGCCATGGACCGTTCCCGGCTGCTGCCGTTGGCGGCGGCGACGGTGGCGGTGGCGGTGGCGGGCATGGTGTTCCGGGGCTTTTCCGCCCGGTTCTCTGCCCGGCTGGGCGTGGATATGCTGGGGGACGTCCGCAGTTTCGTGTTCCGGAAACTTATGTCCTCCCAGTGGATGTCCATCCGGCAGTATTCCACCGGCGACCTGCTTGCCCGGTTCTCCGGGGATGTGCGTACCGTGGCGAATTCCGCGATGAGCTGGCTGCCTACGGTGATCATTCAGCTGTTTACGGTGCTGTCCACACTGGCGGTGGTTCTGTATTACGACCCGGTGATGGCTTTGCTGGCCTTTGCCAGCACCCCGGCGCTGTTTCTGGCATCCCGGCGGCTGCTGCGCCGGCAGCGGGACTTCAATAAGAAACTGCGGCAGGTGGGCAGCGATCAGTCCGCCTTTGAATCGGAGACATTCCGCAACATCGATACCCTCAAGAGCTTCGGCGTGGAGGACGGCATGGCCCAACGACTGGATAGCTGGCAGGATACTTACCGGGATGTGACCATGGATTACACCGCCTTCTCTGTCAGAACCAACCTGCTGCTCAGCTCCATGGGCATGATGGTGCAGTATCTGGCCATGGGCTACTGTATGTGGCGGCTGTGGCGGGGCGAGATCCTCTTTGGCACCATGGTGCTGTTTTTGCAGCAGCGCTCCCAGCTTTCCGGAGCCTTTTCTTCCCTGATCTCCCAGATCCCGGCGGCCTTAAGCGGCAGCGTGGCAGCCGAGCGGGTCCGGGAACTGACGGAGCTTCCCAAGGAAGAGCGGCAGCTTCATCGCGCAGACCCGGATGGCAGCTGCGCGCTGGAAATGCAGGATCTGCGGCTTGCCTACAGCGATGACCGCCGGGTGGTGCTGGACGGGGTCAGCCTTCGGGCGGATGCCGGTACGGTGGTGGCGCTGGTTGGCCCCTCCGGCGAGGGTAAATCCACCCTCATGCGGCTGATGCTGGGCTTGATGGAACCTCAGAACGGCAAAGCATACCTGCTGGACCGGTCGGGCAAACAATTCCCTCTGGGAGCGGATACCCGGCATCTGTTTGCCTATGTGCCGCAGGGCAATACGGTTTTGGCCGGTACGGTGGCGGAAAATCTGCGGCTTGTGAATCCGGAAGCCACCGAGGCGGAAATGATCACCGCTTTAGAGGACGCCTGTGCGTGGGAATTTGTCCGGGAACTGCCCCGGGGCATCCACTCTACCATCGGTGAGGGCGGCAAGGGTCTTTCCGAGGGACAGGCCCAGCGCATCGCCATCGCCCGGGCGCTGGTTCGCCGTGCGCCGGTGCTGCTTTTGGACGAGGTGACCAGCGCACTGGATTTTGAAACGGAGCAGAAGGTGCTGTCCAATCTGACCCGCCGGGGTGTCACCTGCGTGGCGGCCACCCACCGCCCTTCGGTGCTGGGCATGTGCAGCCGGGTCTACCGGGTCCGGGACGGCGGTGTGCAGGAATTAAGCCGATCCGAAATTGTGTACCTGATGAATCCGGAACTTTGACAAATCAAAAAAACCGGGATGCATTTGCATCCCGGTTTTTTTGCGCTATCTCACTTGCCGAACAGGCCGCCCAGCTTGCCGCCCAGCTTATCGAAGCTCAGCTTTGCCTTGATGCCGTCGACGATCTTGTTGATCTGATCATCCGGCAGGTCGATGCCGATCAGCTCTTCCACCACAGCCACCGGATTCTTCTGGAACTTGGCCATCAGGTCCTTGTCGGTCTTCAGTTTGTTGACGATCTGTTCGATCTTTGCCTTGATATCCATATATATAACTCCTTATCTGACGATTTCCGCTTCCGGGGCGTATTTTTTGACACATTCGATGCCGCTGCGGCAGCCGCTTTTTGCGGCGTAGCCCTCGGACACGGCGATGATCTTTCCGTTTCGGGCCTTCAGGCGGAAACGGAAGAGGCCTGCCTTGTCCTGATACATCTCAAACTTGGGATGGGGCATGGCGTCGAAGCCTTCCGCGGTTTGGTCTTCCACCCCGGCGCCGGGGGCAATTTTACGGACGCTCTCGATGCCGCTGCGGCAGACAGCCTCGGAGGTGTAGACCTCGGAGGTGGCGATGGTCTCGCCGTTTCCGGCTTTTAAATCGAATTTGATGCCGGTCTTGACCTCACGGATGACGAATTTGCTCAAAATAATCCCCTTTCGGCGCGTTTGCGGTATATGTTGGTGCTTTTTTAGTGTAGCATACGGATGTTTTTCTGTCAATCGTCCAGAAGTCGATTGACACCGGGATAGCCTTGGGATAAAATAAGAAAAAACCATCAGGAGGTGAGGCGGATGCAGACACCCGTTTTTTGGCCGGGCTGGGAAGTGGTCCAGAAGATCGGCAGCGGCAGCTTTGGCGCGGTATATGCTATCCGCCGCGCCCTGTTCGGCGACTGGGAGTGGGCGGCACTGAAAGTCATCTCCCAGCCGAAGGACGAGAAGGAATATCAGGAACTTTGCGACGAGTATGGAGATGTGGACAGCGTCCGCCGGTATCTTGACGGCCGCCTGCAGGAGATCTACCGGGAATACTCCCTGATGAACAGCCTCAAGGGCAATACCAATATCGTCTGCTGCGACGATTTTCACCATCAACCCCGGCCGAACGGCATCGGATGGGATGTTTACATCAAGATGGAACTGCTGACAGCTCTGCCCCAGTATTTGCAGACCGGCGTCAGCGACGAAACGGTCATCCGGGTGGGCATGGACATCTGCAATGCCCTGTCGCTGTGCCAAACGCGCAATATCATCCACCGGGATATCAAGCCCCACAACATTTTCGTCTCCCGGGACGGCCATTTCAAGCTGGGTGACTTCGGTATTGCCAAAATCTCCGATTCCGTCCAGCCCGGCACCCAGATCGGCACCTTCCGCTACATGGCCCCGGAGGTCTATTACTACCGTCCCTATGGCCCGCAGGCGGATATCTATTCCTTAGGCTTGGTGCTGTACTGGATGCTCAACCAGCACCGCACCCCGTTCCTGCCGCTGGATGGGGAGATCCCCGGCGCAGAGACGGTCAGCCATGCGGATGCCCGCCGCTTTGGCGGCGAAGTGCTGCCGCCGCCGCTGCATGGCAGCCCGGAATTGCACCGAATCATCATGAAGGCCTGTGCCTACGATCCGAAAGACCGCTACTTAGACCCGGAACGGATGCGCCGGGACTTAGATGCCCTGCTGAAATGCTCCGTTACGATACCGGCAAGCCAAGGTGTACGCCCGTCCGCCACCGGCCCCCACTGGCACAGCCCGGGGGATATCCAATAACCTGATGCAAGCGCCCCGTCCGGGGCGCTTCTTTTTGTGCCGGGAACGGATGATAAATATATTAGAATCTTTTGCCGCTTTCTTGCATATCACAGTATGTTGTGTTATACTGTAGCGTATACTACTATAACTATGCCTTGAGCAAAAATACGGAGTGATATTCATGGCAAAATCCGTCCTTCTGGCAAGCCCCCATATGTCTGACGAGGGCTACGAACTGGAATACATAAACGACGCCTTCCGAAAAAACTGGATCGCCCCTTTGGGTGAGAACGTCAACGAATTCGAGAAGGCCGTGGGCAGCTTTCTGGGTGAAGGTTACCCGGTGGCCCTGTCCGCCGGCACGGCGGCGCTGCACTTGGCGATGATCCTCGCCGGTGTGAAGGCCGGAGATATGGTCTTCTGCCAGGATCTGACCTTCTCCGCTTCCTGCAACCCCATCGCCTACCAAGGCGCAGAGCCGGTGTTCATCGACAGCGAGCCGGATACCTGGAATATGGACCCGGTGGCATTGGAGAAGGCTTTCAAGTTCTACGGTGTTCCCAAGGCTGTGGTGGTGGTCCATCTCTACGGCAACCCTGCCAAGATGGACGAGATTGAAGGGCTTTGCAGACAGCACGGCACGGTACTGATCGAGGATGCCGCGGAGGCTCTGGGCAGCAGTTACAAGGGTCGTAAGTGCGGCACTTTCGGCGAATATTCCGCCCTGTCCTTCAACGGAAACAAGATCATCACCACCTCCGGCGGCGGTATGCTCATCTGCCGGGACGAGGCATCTGCCAAGCATACCCTGAAGCTGGCCACTCAGGCCAGAGAACCCTTCCCCTGGTATCAGCACGAGGAGATCGGCTACAACTATCGCATGAGTAACATCTGCGCCGGTATCGGCCGGGGTCAGATGAAGGTGCTGCCCCTGCGGGTTCAGCAGAAGCAGGCGATTTTTGAGCGGTACGAGAAGAATCTGGCCGGACTGCCCCTTACCATGCAGCAGGAGAATACCGACGGCGTCTGCAACCGCTGGCTCAGCGTCTGCCTCATCGATGAAGGCTGCCCGGTGACTCCGGCGGTGGTTCTCGATGCCCTTCGGGCCGAGAATATCGAAGGCCGCCCGGTCTGGAAACCCATGCATGCCCAGCCGGTGTTCGCCGGCACGAAATACGTCACCGCAGGTGAAAAATCCGTTTCTGATGACCTGTTTGAACGGGGCATCTGCCTGCCCAGCGACAGCAAAATGACCATGGAAGACGTAGACCGCATCTGCGAAGTGATCCGGAAGGTGTTTTGATGGAACATAAACCCACATTTTACGAAAAATACGTCAAGCGGGGTCTGGATGTGATCCTCGCCGGCGGCGCTTTGGTGGTGCTTTCCCCGGTGCTGGCGGTGACGGCGGTGCTGGTGCGCACCAAGCTGGGCAGCCCTGTGATCTTCCATCAAGACCGGCCCGGCAAGGACGGAAAGATTTTCCGGCTCTATAAATTCCGCTCCATGACCGATGAAAAGGACGAAAAGGGCAACTTGCTGCCCGACGAGGTGCGTCTGACGGCCTTTGGCAAGAAGCTGCGCGCCACCTCTCTGGACGAACTGCCGGAACTATGGAACATCCTCAAGGGCGATATGTCTGTTGTCGGCCCCCGGCCCCTGCTGGTGCGGTATCTGCCCCTGTATAACGAAGAGCAGCGCCATCGCCACGATGTGCGCCCCGGTCTTACCGGCTGGGCCCAGGTAAACGGCCGCAATACCTTAAGCTGGGAGGACAAATTCCGCTACGATGTGGACTATGTGCAGAACGTAAGCTTCGCGCTGGACGCAAAAACGGTGCTGCTGACGGTAAAAAAGGTCTTCTGCCGGGAGGGGATTTCCTCCGACTCGGCGGCGACTATGGAAGAATTCACAGGAACAGACCGTTCCGTGTGAGTGTGCATCAAAAGATGTTTAGGAGAGCAGTATGGAACCACGACAGAATCTAAGAATCCTTTTTACCAGTGTGGGCCGTCGAGTAGAGCTTGTACAGCAGTTCAAAGCCGCGGCGACAGCGGAAAATATCCGGTTAGAGATCATTGGTGCAGACATTTCAGAATCTGCGCCGGCACTGGCCTTCTGCGACAGAACCGCGATCGTTCCCAGAATATCAGACTGCGCCTATATTCCTGCGCTGCTGGAGATTTGCGAAAAGTACCGGGTGGACTGCCTGATCCCCACCATTGATACCGATTTGTACCTGCTCTCCTGCGAGAAAGAGCGCTTTACACAGATTGGAACCACGGTGTTGATCAGCCGGCCGGAAAAAATCGCCATTTGCCGGGACAAGCGCCGCACCTCCGCCTATTTTCAGTCTCTGGGCCTGCAAGCCCCGGAGCCGGTGGACGATGTAGAGAAATACTGCGGTGGTTTTCCTGCATTTATCAAGCCTTTGGATGGTAGCTCCAGCATCGGTGCAAACCGGGCAGATACCATGGGACAATTGCGGTTCTTTGCGTCGCAGCTATCCGGCTACGTGGTGCAGCCCTTTGCTGCAGGCACGGAGTATACTGTAGATATCTTCTGCGATCTGCAGGGTGAACCTGTGTATATTACGCCTCGAATCCGGCAAGCGGTTCGCGCCGGTGAGGTGTTGAAAACCAAGATCTGCCACAATCCGCAGATCGAGGATGAGATGCGCCGCCTGATTGGGGATTTCCGTCCTTGCGGCCCCATAACGGTACAGTTGATCCGGGATGAGGCGACCGGCGTGAATCAATATATCGAGATCAATCCCAGATTTGGCGGAGGAGCGCCTCTTTCCATGAAAGCCGGCGCCGATGCAGCAGCTGCATTGTTGCGGCTGTTGTTGGGACAAAAGTCCCAATATATACCCTGCGCCGCCCGAAATGGAGCGGTGTACAGCCGTTTTGACCAGAGTATCTGCGTGTGCGGTGAAGCGGCGCAGCAGGTGAAAGCAGTGATTTTCGATCTGGATGATACGCTGTACCCGGAAAAGGACTATGTAAGAAGTGGCTATCGCAAGGTGGCTTCGGTGATCCCGCAGGTGGAAAATGCGGAGCAGAAGCTGTGGACGGCTTTTTTGGAGGGGAAACCAGCCATAGACCATGTGCTTGAGCAGGAAGGTCTACTGACTCCGGAAACGAAACAGCTGTGCTTGAAGACGTACCGCGAACAGCAGCCGGATATCCATCTGTATGCCGGTGCGGCGGAATTGCTGGGCAGGCTCAGAGAAGCCGGCATCAAAATCGGAATCATCACCGACGGCAGACCAGAGGGGCAACAGGCCAAACTGACTGCGCTGGGTCTCGCGGAAATGGTGGACAGCATCCTGATCACCGATGATTTAGGCGGAGCTCAGTTCAGGAAACCCAATGACCTGTCATTCCGAGTTATGCAGAACCGCTTGGGTGTAAGTTTTTCTTCCATGGTATATGTGGGAGATAACCCGGCGAAGGATTTTATTGCGCCTCGGAAGCTGGGCATGAAATGGATATACTTCAAGAATGCGGATGGGCTCTATGCAGACAATGCCCACTCAGAACGGCTGGAAGTGTCCTCAATGGAAGATTTGCAAATAATGCTTTGGAAGATGCTATGAAACTGTTGATCATTGCCAATAACGACGTGGGTCTGTACCAGTTCCGCCGGGAGCTGATCGGGGCGCTGCTGAAAAACCACGCGGTGACATTGTCCCTGCCCGATGGCGATCTTGTGCGGCCGCTGGAAGAAATGGGCTGCCGCTTTATCGACACCCCCGTTGACCGCCGGGGATCAACCCTGTGAAAGATTTGGGTCTGCTTTGCCGTTATTGGAAACTTTTGCGGCAGGAAAAGCCGGATCTGGTTATTACATATACCATAAAACCCAACATCTACGGCGGCCTTGTGAGCCGGATCCTCCGCGTTCCCTATGCGGTGAACATCACGGGTCTGGGAACTGCTTTCCAGAATCCGGGCCTGCTGCGGAGTTTGGTGACATTCCTGTACAAAATTGCTTCCGGGTGCCGTTTGCGTCCATGGTCTATGTGGGAGATAATGCGGCTAAAGACTTCCATGCACCCAGACAATTGGGGATGCGATGGATATTCTTCCGAAACAACGATGGGCTCTATACAAAAGGGGCTATGTCAGAGCCGGTGGAAGTATCTTCTGTGGAAGAACTGAAGCTGGTGCTTTGTGACATGATATGAAAACACGAATTGTTGCGCACTGCGACATTGGGTGAGCAATGATAGTTTGCAACGGGGCCAAGGCTCAAGAAACCGGCATCCGTGACAGGAGGAACGAAGATGGAGCAAGCCTTGAAAAAAAAGAATACCGCATTGATGACCGCGTCTGTGGCGACGATGATCGACTCGTTTAATCGGGATAACATCCGCCTGCTGACGGAAGCGGGCTATCATGTGGATGTGGCGGCAAACTTCGGCGATGGCAACCCCTCAGCTGAAAGAATGACGGCATATAAAGAGGAACTGGAGCAGGCAGGAATGAGCTGGTATCAGATCCCTACGCCCAGAAGCCCACTGAAGATGGGGCAGATCTTCCGGGCTTGCGCCATGCTCCGCAAACTGGTGAACGAGAAACAGTATAAAATCGTCCATTGTCACTCTCCAGTGGGCAGTGTGGTGGCACGGCTGGCCTGCATGGGTGCCCGACGCCGGGGCACCAAGGTGGTGTATACTGCCCATGGCTTCCATTTTTTCCGGGGAGCATCCAAAATCGCCTGGCTGATCTACTATCCCATTGAATGGTTTTGCTCCATGTTTACGGATGTGCTGATCACCATCAACCAGGAGGACTATCAGCGAGGAAAGAAGCTTCTTGCCAAGCGGGTGGAATATGTTCCCGGTGTGGGCGTGGATGTAGAGAGATTCCGGACACCACAGGGAGACCCGGCTGCGCTGCGAAGCAGCTTTGGCTTCACGCCGGAGGACTATGTCCTCATCAGCGTGGGTGAATTGTCTGTGCGGAAAAACCACGAAGCTGCCATCCGGGCGCTGGCAAAGGCCGGCAATCCCCGACTGAAATACCTGATCGTTGGAAATGGCGATTTGGAAGGATATTTGAAGGAACTGGTTGCGGAGCTGAAGCTGCAGGAGCAGGTGATCTTTGCCGGCTATCGCAACGACATTCGGGATCTGCTCCATGTGGCGGACGGCTTTGTGTTCCCCTCTTTGCAGGAGGGTCTGCCGGTTGCTCTGATGGAGGCCATGTCTGCCGGATTGCCTGTTGTATGCAGCAGTATTCGAGGAAATGTGGATCTGATTGAAAACGGAGTGGGTGGCTGGATTTATGATCCGCGGGATGTGGATGGCTTTGCCGAAGGGATTGGCAATCTCCTGACTGCCGGCAGAGAGTTTGGAGAACAAAATGTGCAGACTGTGCGTCGGTTCGATATTGGCACAGTTCGGGAGCAGATGCGGCAGCTCTACGATTCGCTGAATTGAGGTAAGGTATGCAAAAAATATCTGTTGTTGTGCCGGTGTACCATGTCGCACCGTATCTGGACAAATGCGTCACCAGCATCCTCTCCCAGACATATCCGAATATTGAACTGATTCTGGTGGATGACGGCGGCGACGATGAATGCCCCGCCATCTGCGACCGTTACGCTGCGGAAGATGAACGGGTCTTGTGCATTCACAAGGAAAATGGGGGACAGTCTTTCGCCCGAAAGGACGGCGTGGCCAGCGCCACCGGAGAATATTTCCTCTTTGTGGATGCGGACGACTGGCTGGAGCCGGAGACGGTAGAAAAGAGCCTTCGGGCGGCACAGCAGTACGATGCGGACGTGGTCTGCTTCGGCTACAAGCGCATTTACGAAAATAACGTGTTTGATACCCCGGTGTTCCCGGACGGGGGATGTCAGATCTGGGAAGCTGACCGGATTCCGGAATTGCGGCGGAGAATCATTGGCCTTGTGGGTCAGGAACTTGCCAATGTGGAAGCGGCTGACCGCATGGCACCCATGTGGGGCAAGCTGTACCGCCGGAATGTGGTGGCGGCAGGAATCTTTGTCAGCGAACGGGAGGTAGGCTCTTCGGAGGATGCCCTGTTCAATCTGTATGCCCTGTCCCGGTGCAAGCGGTTCGTCTACATCGATGAATTCCTCTATTGCTACCGCAAGACCAATGAACAGGCCACCACCCGGCGCTACCGACGGGATCTGGTGGACAAATGGGAGCGGTTGTTTGACTATTTCCGGCAGTACATTTCGGAAAACGGCAACGATCCTGCCTGCGCGGAGGCTCTGCGAAACCGGATCGCCCTGAGCGCTTTAGGCATCGGCTTGAACGAATTGGGCAATCCGGATGGTTTCTGGGCCAAGGCGAAGAATCTGCGCGCGGTTCTTCGAAGACCCGACCGCCGTGAGGCCTATGCCGAACTGGAAATGCGGTATTTCCCGTTTAAGTGGAAGGTCTTCTTCCTGCTGTGCAAATACCGGCAGACAGAATTGCTGGTGTTTATGCTGACAATGATTCGTAAGTTGAAGCGTATGTCTGCACGATAGTGCATGCGACCGAAAAAGATAATGTGAGGGGATAACCAATGTACAATTTTATCTATTCTTCATCCAACGAGTATGCACCGTTTTGCATGACATCCATGTGTTCGCTGTTGGAAAATAATGAAGAGCTAGAAAACGTAAAGTTTTGGATTCTGTCCAATGGAATATGCCAGCGGACAATGGAACAAATGAGTCGTTTGTGTCGTCAGCATTCGGCGGATATAGAGTTTATCGATTGCGATGGGGCAATTCGAAGAATATTTGAAAATGGAGGAAAACTGAACTTCAATCCTTCCAGTTTCTTGCGGATTTTCATCCCGGAATTACTACCTGAGCAGGTAGATAAGGCACTGTTCATAGATTCAGATACCTATATCAATACCGGAATTAAGGAATTGTATGATATAGATCTGTCGGATTTTTACTGTGCCATGAGTTATAATCAACCGATATACCAAGCAATGCTGCATGAGGCTGGATTCCAGGAAAACGAAGGATATTTCAACGCAGGTATCATATTGATGAACCTTGAGGCATGGAGAAAGATTGGCATCCAAGAAAAAATTCTGGAGTACTATTATGCCAATGGAGGCGACTTTCCAACAGACGATCAGAGCGTCATTAATGCTATCGTAGGCAAAAAGACAAAAGTGTTGCCCTACTGCTATAATGCGATGATCGGCAACTTCTATTGGAGCTATGATAAGTTCTGCAGCATCAATACACAAATTGGATGCAAGAGCCGGGAAGAGTACCTAAAAGCAAGAAGTAATCCTGTAATTATTCACTTTAATGGCCCAGGCGTGCGTCCTTGGGAGAAATGGTGTGCCCATCCTTACACAAAAACCTACCGCAAGCTGCTCAAGCGGTGCAACCCCGATTATGCATATAAGATGCCGCGAAAGGGAAGCGTGCATGCAATTGCACAGTTTGTTAAGCATGTCGTTTTTGATAAAATAGAACGGATCATTCATGATGGACAAAAGAATGCATAATCAAGAACACCCCAAAATTTCAGTCATCATGGGCATCTATAACTGCGCAGATACCCTGTTTGAAGCCATGGATTCCCTTTTGGCTCAGACCTTTCAGGACTTTGAAGTGGTCCTCTGCGACGATGGTTCCAAGGACAATACCTATGCCGTTGCCCAGAGCTATGTGGAGCGGTATCCCGGCAAGGTGATCCTGCTGCAAAATGAAAAGAATATGGGTCTGAACTATACCCTCAACAAGTGCCTCCGGCAAGCCCGGGGCGAATACATCGCCCGGATGGACGGTGACGATGTGTGTGACCCCACCCGATTCCAAAAAGAAGTGGATTTTCTGGATGCCCATCCGGAATTTGCTCTCGTCAGTACGGAAATGGTCATGTTTGACCGAAATGGTGACTGGGGCAAGACGACCGTGATCGAACGCCCGCAGGTGGAGGACTTCTGCACCCATTCCCCCTTCTTCTGCCATGCCGCCGCCATGATCCGCCGGGATGTGTTTCTGGAAGTGGAGGGCTACACCGTAGACCCCAGACTGCTGCGGGTGGAAGACTGCCACCTGTGGTTTAAGATCTATGCCAAGGGCTATCGGGGTGCCAATATTCCCGAACCCCTGTATAAAATGCGCGATGACCGAAATGCTACCCGCCGCCGCAGCTTCAAAGCCCGGCTCAATGGATGTTATGTGGTCTTCGTGGGCTTTAAAATGGTGCATATGCCTTGGTATCGGTACCATTACGCGGTTCGGAATCTGATCGTGGAGATGATCAAGTGCGTAATCCCCACGTCGGTATACGAATGGATTCATAAGCGAAAGTTCAACAGGAGATAAAAGTATGGGTTATGTGATCCTGTTTACCATTGCGACCCCCATTCTCGTGTGGATCGGAAAAAAACTGCGGTCCTGGGAACTGGTCATGGCGATTTGTATCGTGATGATCTGCATTGCCGGTCTGCGCCATGGCTATATTGACACCCGCGCCTATCGTCATGGCTATGAAGCACTGCAGCCAGCGGAAGTGCTGAGTGCAAATTTTCTCTGGGGCGAGGAATTTGAGGACAGCAAAGATAAGGGCTTTGCTGTGTTATCCGCTTTGATCAAGCAGATATTCCCGGACTCTCAGGCATTTCTTTTTATTATGTCCTTGATAACAGTGGGTCTGTTTTTTTGGGGATTTATCCGGCAATCTCCTGACATGGAGTTGAGCATTTTCCTGTTTATTGCCACGGGACTCTATATCGACACCATGAACGGTCTGCGCCAGTGTCTGGTGGCGGCGGTGCTGTTCTATTTCCTGCCGAACCTGCTGAAAGAGCGGAAAATGGCAAAATACATGCTGTTGGTGGCGCTGATGTCCACCATCCATCTGTCGGCGCTGATCTTTGTATTTATCTATTTTCTGGCGGACAAGCCTGCCTGGTCACCCTTTACCTGGATCATCACAGGCTTGGCGCTGCTGGCCTATGCGTATTTCAACAGTGGCGTGGGCGCGGCGCTGGTGGAACTGCTGGACGGCACGGTTTATGGTGAGGACTATGCCGACATGCTGCTGCAGGGCAATACCAGTGTCAATGTGATTCGTATTGCGGTGGCGGCGGCGCCGATTTTGCTGTCGCTGATGACCCGGGGCGGCGAAAATCGGGGAAAACCCATGTATAACATTGTGTTCCATATGTCGCTGCTGAATCTGCTGTGCTGGATCTTTGCGTCTAAGGTGCTGTATTTTTACCGCCTGGCGACCTATTTTACCCCCTATATGATCCTGCTAATGTGCTACGAGGTCAAGGCATTTACCGAATTGCGGGACAGACGGCTGGTTACAAACACCATTTACGGCTGCTATTTTGCGTATCATATGTATAGCTGCTATGTGATGTGGCCCCAGCTGCTGGGCTATCTGAAGTATTGACGGAGGAAAGACTGTGAAACGAGTGTTGTTCCTGATCCCATCTCTGGGCGGCGGCGGTGCGGAGCGGGTGCTGGTAAACCTGGCGAACAACTTAAGCCGGGAAAAGTATGATGTTACGGTTCAGACCCTCTTTGACGTGGGTGTCAACCGGCAGCATCTGCAAAGCCATGTCACCTACATTCCCGGATTTCCCCGCCAATTCCGGGGGAATATCCACGTGATGAAACTGCTGCCGACAAAGTGGCTGTATCGTCTTGTGGTGAAGAAACCCTACGACGTGGTGATCTCCTATCTGGAAGGACCCACCGCCCGGATCGCAGCCGGCTGCCCGGACCCGAATACAAAGCTGGTCAGCTGGATCCATGTGGAGCAGCATACAAAAGAAGCCGCATCCCACAGCTTCCGCTCCTTCCGGGAGGCAGAAAGCTGCTACCGCCGTTTCCACCGCACCGTCTGCGTGGCGGAAACGGTAAAACAGGACTTCGAAAGCATTTTTAACTTAACCGAGCCTGCGCAGGTGCTCTATAATACCAACGAAACCGACCGGATCGTGGAGCAGGGCAGCGAAACGCCTGCCGATCTGACACTTTCCGAGGGAATCAATGTATTCACCGTAGGCAGACTCCGCTGGGAAAAGGGCTATGACCGTTTGGTGCGGGTCCATAAGCGGCTGCTGGACGAGGGGTTTGCCCATCACATCTACATTCTGGGCGAGGGCGACGAAAAAGAGTCCCTGCTGCAGCGGATCGCCGAAGAAAAAGTGGAGGAAACTTTCCACCTCCTTGGCTTCCGGCAAAATCCCTACCAATATGTGTCCAAAGCCGACCTGTTCGTCTGCTCCTCCCGTCGGGAGGGCTTCTCCACGGCGGTGACCGAGGCGCTGATTCTGGGCGTACCGGTGGTCAGCACCAATTGCTCCGGCGCGAAGGAGCTGCTGGGACAGCAGAACGAATACGGTATCGTCACGGAGAACAGCGAAGAAGGCGTCTATCAGGGCATGAAGCAGATGCTTTCCGACCCGGAACTGCTTTCGCACTATAAAAAACAGGCCATCAAGCGCGGCCCCAGCTTCTCCAAGGCGGCATCCGTTGCCGCGGTGGAAAATATGCTGGATGCGCTGTAAAAACGGGAGGTAAATCATGAAAGTTGTATTGTTGGCCGGTGGCTTCGGCACCCGGATCTCCGAAGAGTCCCAGTATAAGCCCAAGCCCATGATCGAAATCGGCGATATGCCCATTCTCTGGCACATTATGAAGACCTATTCCAGCTACGGCTTTGATGAGTTCATCATCTGCGCCGGCTATAAGCAGCACGTGATCAAGCAGTGGTTTGCCGACTATTTCCTGCACACCAGCGACATCACCTTTGACTTTACCAAGGGTAATCAGATGATCATCCACGATGCCCACACGGAGAACTGGAAGGTCACCGTGGTGGATACGGGTCTTCACACCATGACCGGCGGCCGCTTAAAGCGGATCAAGAAATACTTGGGCGACGAGCCCTTCTTCATGACCTACGGCGACGGCGTGGCGGATGTGGATATCCCTGCCACCCTCGAATTCCACAAATCCCACGGCAAATTCGCCACCATGACCGCCATCCGTCCCGAGAGCCGCTACGGCATGATCGACATGGTCAATGGACAGGTCAACTCCTTCCGGGAGAAGAGCCAGAGCGATGTGGGCTGGATCAACGGCGGCTTCATGGTGCTGGATCCCAAGGTGCTGGATTACATCGACGGTGATGCCGATATGTTCGAGCGGGCCCCCATGGAGCGGCTGGCTGAAGACGGTCAGCTCATGTGCTACTGCCACGAGGGTTTCTGGCAGTGCATGGACACTCTCCGGGACAAGCAGAAGCTGGAATCCCTCTGGGAAAGCGGCAAAGCACCCTGGAAGCTCTGGGAGAAATGATTATGAGAGAATTTGATCTGGAATTTTACCGGGGAAAGCGGGTCTTCGTCACCGGCCATACCGGTTTTAAGGGTACATGGCTGTGCAAAATGCTGCTGCTGGCCGGGGCAGAGGTCACCGGCTACTCCTTAAATCCCCCCACCGAACCTTCCCTGTTCGTCCTGTCCGGTGTGCAGAAGCAGATGCGCAGCGTCATCGGCGATATCCGGGATTTTTCTGCCCTGAAAGCAGCCTTCGATGCTTGTGATCCCGATGTGGTGCTGCATCTGGCAGCCCAGCCCATCGTCCAGGACAGCTACGAGAACCCTTCCTATACTTACGAAACCAACGTCATGGGTACTGTGAACATCTTGGAGTGCCTGCGGCTGAATCCCCGCCGCCGTTCCTTCCTGAATGTGACCACCGACAAGGTCTACCGCAACCGGGAATGGGTCTGGGGTTACCGGGAGGAGGACGAGCTGGATGGCTATGACCCTTACTCCAACTCCAAGTCCTGCTCCGAGCTGGTGACCCATAGCTATCGCCAGAGCTTCTTCTCCGACAACCTTACCGCCATCTCCACCGCCCGTGCCGGCAACGTCATCGGCGGCGGCGACTTCGCCAACCACCGCATCATCCCGGACTGTGTCCGCGCCGCGCTGAAGGGCCAACAAATCGTAGTTCGCAACCCCTATTCCACCCGTCCTTACCAGCATGTGCTGGAACCCCTGTGGGCCTATCTGATGATCGCCGCCAAGCAGTACGAAGACCCTGGCCGTTACGCAGGCTACTATAATGTAGGCCCCGATGACCGGGACTGCTTCCAGACCGGCGCGCTGGTGGAACTGTTCATCCGCCACTGGGGCGAGGGTATGCAGTGGCAGACTACCGACTACCAAGGCCCCCACGAGGCCAATTTCCTGAAGCTGGACTGCTCCAAGCTGAAGAGTGTTTTCGCCTGGCAGCCTAAGTGGGATCTTGACAAGGCCGTCCGGGAAGTGGTGGTCTGGAGCAAGTGCTGGCGTGACGACGGCGACATCGCCGGCTGTATGGACAGCCAGATCCGGGATTTCTTACAGATGTAACGAGGTAGCTTTATGCAAAATGTGATCATTACCGGCGCCGACGGTTTCGTCGGCAGCTATACTACGCAGTATTTCCTGTCCCAGGGCGTGGCTGTTCTGGCGCTGGACATGGGCGCTGCCCCCAACCGGCTCAAGCCCCATCCCCTGCTGACCTACCGCTGCTGCGACATCACCGACACCGCCGCGCTGGAAGCATCCGTTCCTGCCGGTGTCTACGATACCTTTATCCACTTCGCATGGGCAGGCTCCGCCGGCCCTGCCCGGGTGGACTATCAGCTCCAGATGGGCAACGCCCTGAACACCGTGGCCTGCCTGAAGACCGCCAAAAAGCTGGGCTGCAGCCGTTTTGTCTGCGCCGGCAGCATCATGGAGTACGAGGTGGAGGCCGCCATCCATTCTCAGGGCAGCCGCCCCGGCATGGGCTATATCTACGGCATGGGCAAGCACATCGCCCATTGTATGTGCAAATCCGTGGCCGCGGACATCGGCATCGATCTGATCTGGCCCATGATCACCAATGCCTACGGCGCAGGCGAGCTGTCCCCCCGATTCGTCAACACCACCATCCGCAAGATCATCAAGGCAGAACCCCTCCAGTTCACCGCCGCCACTCAGAATTATGACTTTGTCTACGTCACCGATGTGGCAAGAGCCTTCTATCTGATCGCGAAAAACGGCAAACCCTTCTGCGAGTACATGATCGGCAGCGGCACCGCCCGGCCCTTAAAGGAGTTCATTCTGGAGATGGTGCAGGCTCTGGCACCGGATCAGACCCCCATTTTCGGCGACATCCCCTTCACCGGCACCAACATGCCCCTTTCCGTCTTCAATGCCTCCGCTGCTGCCGAGGACTGCGGCTTCCGGGCGGAAGTCAGCTTCGCGGAAGGCACGAAAATGACCATGGATTGGCTGAAAACCATCGAATAAGAGGGATTTTATGGTACAGAAATTTGAATTCCGGGAGCTGGAGCTGAAGGATGCCTACGCCATCCAGCCCTTTTTCGCCTCGGATCACCGGGGCGGCCTGATCAAGGACTACAATGTGGACACCTTCCGGGCCAACGGCATCAGCCACGATCTGAAGGAAGTGTTCTACACCATCTCCAAGCGGGGCGTCATCCGCGCCACCCACTTCCAGCTGATCAAGCAGCAGCCCAAGCTGGTGCGCTGCGTCAGCGGCCATGTCTACGACGTCATCGTGGACCTGCGCCCCGATTCCGCCACCTACGGCAAGTGGCTGGGCTTCCACCTCACCGGTGAAAATATGCTGAGCCTGCTGGTGCCTGCGGGCTTCGGTCACGGCTATCTGGTCATCGAGGACAGCGTGGTCAGCTATAAGTGCGCTGAGGTCTTCTTCGGCGAGGGCGACAGCGGCATTATGTACAATGATTCCGACATCGGCATCGATTGGCCTATGGAGCTCATCGGCGGCACGGACAACCTCATCATCAGCGAAAAAGACCTGAATCTCATGTCTTTCAAGGAATACACTCAGAAAATGCGGCAGGAATAAGCTATGAAGATCAGCATCATCACAACGGTATATAAGGCCGAGCAGGACTTGCCCCGGCTGCTGGACTCCATGATGGCCCAGAAAGCCCCGGAACTGGAATTTTTCCTCATCGACAACGGTTCTCCCGACCGCTGCGGCGAAATTTGCCGGGAATACGCGGAAAAAGACCCCCGTTTCACGGTCTATACGCTGGAGGAGAATATCGGCTATATCCGCGCCCGGAATTTAGGGTTGGAGGTCTGCGACGGCGACTACGTGGGCTTCTGCGACTCCGATGATTTTCTGGAGCCCGGCGGCTACGACCGGGCGGTGGAGGTCATCCGGGATACCGATTGTGATTTTTATGCGACTGCCTACCGAACTCTGTCGGATACGGAAACAATAAATCTTCTGCCCTTTGAACCGGGTCTTTATCAGGGTGAACAGGTAAAAGATACTCTGCTTCCCCAAACTTTTGGCTATCTTCCGGGAAGAGCCATGCTCCACGGCTTCATGTGGAAGCATATCATTCGGCGTTCCATCGTCACGGGAAATGCCATTCGTTTTTACGAACCTTTGAAACCCTATGAAGATCAACTGTTCAACATCGACGTATTGAAGCGCAGCCGCCGGGTCTTCATCGACGATCATGTCATCTACAATTACATCGTCAACGCCCAGTCCATCACCGCCAAACTCACCGCCAATTTTGACGCCGAGGGCGAGTGGGCTCGGGTCAAGGGACTTTACGAGCAGAAGCTCCGCCGCAGCGAGAATGCTCTCCAGCATACCGCCCTTTGCAGTCAGGGACTGATGTCCCTGTACGCCATGGTGCTGAATATGGCGAAAACCAACGCCATTTCTGTGACTGAAGGCACAAAAATGCTCCGCAAATTCGATGCCGACGGCACACTTGCCGCCATCTGCCGGGATGCGGATGCCTCCGGCAGCGCCATGATGACCTTTGTCCGATGGTGCCTCATGAATGGCCACTACCGGCTGCTGCTGACGGCCATCACCCTTGGACTCAAACTGCGCCGCAACTGATGCGTGAAAGGAAAAAGACCTATGAATCTGCGCGCCTATCTGTATTCCATCAAGCAGTACCTGCTGAATAAGCCGGTTTGTGACGAACTGAAAAAATTCCGGGGTCTTCACCGGGGACAGCGTTGCTTCATCATCGGCACCGGCCCCAGCCTGACCACGGAGGACTTGGACAAGCTGAAGGACGAAGTGACCTTCGGCTCCAACCGGATCTTTGAAATTTACCCCCGTACCCAGTGGCGTCCTACTTATTATATGAATCAGGATTTTACGCTGATCGAAAAGTATGCCGACACCATCGAAACTCTGGAACCCTCCGCCCTGTTTTTACCCATTGAGTTCCGGGAGCGGTACGCAGATAAGAAGAATATGCATCATTTTGTCCTGCGCCACCGGGATTTCTATCCCAAGGACGCGGACTTCAGCAAAAATATCCACCACTATCTGGGACAGGGCTTCACGGTGACCTACGGCGCCATCCAGCTTGCCCACTACATGGGCTTTTCGGAGGTCTACCTGCTGGGCATCGACCACAATTATGCCATCAGCTTAAATGAAAAGGGCATTCCCGTGGTCAATGAGGGTGTGCAGGAATATTTTGCCGGCTCTAAGGCCAGCAATAAGGGTCTGAACCTGCCCCGGATCGCGGAAAGCACCGTGGCCTACATGACCGCGCGAAAATTTGCCGATAAAAAGAAGAATTTCACCGTCTACAATGCCACCCGGGGCGGCAAGCTGGAAGCCTTCCCCCGGGTCAACTTAGACGATGTTCTGAAATAAAGGAAAGTTACGCATGTTTGATCGCTTTATCAATCTGGAGATGTCCAGAAGCCGCCAGACCGTGGTGAACATCGCCGCCGGCATCCTCAATATGCTGGTGGGAACGGCCATCAGCTTTGTGCTGTCGCCGTACATCGTCAAAACGCTGGGCGTGGAAGCCAACGGCTTTGTATCTCTGGCGCAAAACTTCATCAATTACATCTCCCTTGCGGCAACGGCGCTGAACTCCATGGGAAGCCGGTTTCTGATGATGGCGTATTATAATGACGACCATGACAGATTCCGCCGGTATTATTCCTCCTTGTTTTTTGCCAATTTGCTGCTGGCGCTGGTGTTTGGCGTTCTGAGCGCGATCTGCGTCTGGAAGCTGGAAGTACTGCTGCAGATCCCTGCACAGATCCTCGGGGATGTAAAGCTGCTGTTTGCCCTGCTGTTCGGCAACTTTGTGATCTCCACGATGATCACGGTCTGGACGACGGCGCCCTTCATCAAAAACCGCCTCTACCTGAATTCCATCACTACTGCAACGTCTTCGGTTATCCGTGCGGCGCTGCTGCTGGGACTGTTCTTGTGCCTGGAGCCTTCGGTGTGCTTCCTTGGCATCGGCACGCTGGTCAGCGGCTGCGTGGGCTATGGACTGCAGTTCATTTATAAACGCAGCCTGTTCCCAAAGCTTCGGGCAAGATGGAAGGACTTTTCCTGGTCTGCTATTTGGGAACTGCTCTCCAGCGGCATCTGGAATACCATTTCCAATATCGGACACATGCTGACTACCGGCGTGGATTTGCTGGTCAGCAATCTGTTCGTCAGCGCCAACGCCATGGGCGTGCTTTCTGTGGCCCATACCATGCCGGCATTTATCAATACACTCAACGAGACCATCGCCAATGTGTTTACCCCTTCGCTGATCATGGATTATGCTCAGGACAAGAAGGAGAATCTGGTAAAAACCATCCATCAGTCGTCGAAGATCATTTCGGTGATCTGCTCGCTGCCGCTGGGTTTCCTGCTGGTATATGGCCGGGAGTTTTACTCTCTGTGGCAGCCGACTCAGAACGAGCAATTGCTTTACGAGCTGTCCGCCATCATCATTTTCGGCCGGGTGTTTTTTACCGGTATGCAGCCGCTGTTCAGTGTGTTCACGGTGGTCAATAAGGTCAAGGAACATTCCATCATCATGGTCATCAACGGTGTTGCCAGTGTGGGACTCATGTATATCCTGCTATCCTGCACGGATTTGGGCGTGTATGCCATTGCCGGTGCCAGTGTGGTGTGCTGCTTTTTGAAAAATGTGCTGTTTGTGGTGCCTTTCTCTGCCAAATACCTGGGTCTGAAGCCCACCAGTTTTTACCGTGTTTTGACGCCCTCTGTGGCGTGCTGCGTGATTCTTACCGGCTGGGGCTTTCTGATGAAGCTGTTCCTGAAGCCCACCGGATGGCTGGGGCTGATCGCCGCGGGCGTTATCTTCGTGGCAGTCGGTGTATGTCTGACAGGATGCGTCGTGATGAATAAAGAGGAACGGCGATATCTGACAAGTTTGATCAAAAGTAAATTCCACCGATAAGGAATAACTAGTTTAGGAGGTTCTCTATGAAAATTATTGGAGTGATCCCGTCGCGTTATGCGTCAACACGGTTCCCCGGGAAGGGATTGGCAGATATTTGTGGCAGACCCATGATTTGGTGGGTATACCAGAGCATGAAAAAGGCGCAGGGGATTGACGAGGTTTATGTGGCGACGGATCATGAAATCATCGGCAAGGCGTGTGAAGAATGGGGGATTCCTTGGGTTATGACATCGGATACTTGCCCCACCCATCTGGAAAGACTGTACGAGGTGTCCACGAAGGTTGATGCAGACTTTTACATCAATGTAAATGGTGATGAACCGCTGATGGAAACATCGTGTGTGGAGGATCTGATCCCTACCGATGTTGACCCGGAGGAAAGCTATGTTGCCAATGGAATGATGAATTTGATTGATCCCATTGACGCATATGATTCGTCAAAAATTAAGATCGCTACAGACATGATGGGTTACGGCATGTATATGGCGCGTTCACCCATTCCCTTCCCCAAAGGAAGAAGCGACTTCAAGCTAAAAAAGTTTGTGGGTGTGCAATGTTTTACCAAAAAAGCACTTGAATTTGCAAGTAAAACCCCTCGCGGTTATTTAGAGAGTATTGAAGATATTGACGAATTTAGATTCCTGGAGAATGGACACAAAATCAAGTTCGTCTTAACGGAAGCAACCACAGTTTCGGTGGATACACCAAAAGATCTTGAAAAAGTTCGGATGATCATTGGGGAGAAACTGGCGAAAGGTGAACTCTCACTGTAAAAAGGATGTAATATGAACAGAGTCAGAATATTAGACTGCACTTTGCGTGACGGCGGCTATATCAATGACTTCCGCTTCGGCGAGCCGGTGATCCGGGATATCATCGCCAAGCTGACCAAGGCTTCCGTGGATATCATCGAGTGCGGCTTTTTGAAAACCGGCGCGTTTGACCCGGAGTGCTCCCTTTACGGCAATATGGCTGCTCTGCGCCGCCATATCGGCACGAAGAACCGCAATCTCATGTATGTGGCTATGATCCAGTACGGCGCTATTGGCGCAGAGGACATCGAACCCTGCGACGGTACCGCGGCGGACGGCATCCGGGTCACCTTCCACGAGCATGAGATCGAGGAAGCTTTTGTGCTGGGCAAAGAATTGATGGCAAAGGGTTACAAGGTCTTCATGCAGCCGGTGGGAACAGTGACCTACACCGACGAAGCATTGCTCCGGCTCATCGGCAAGATCAATGAACTGAAGCCCTATGCGTTTTATATTGTAGATACCCTCGGCACTATGTATAAGAACGACCTGCTGCGGATGTTCTATCTGGTGGATCACAATCTGGATAAGAAGATCTGTGTGGGCTTCCACTCCCATAATAACCTTCAGCTTTCCTTTGCCAACGCACAGGAGCTGATGCAGCTCAATACCCCCCGAAATCTGATCATCGATGCTTCCGTCTACGGCATGGGGCGTGGCGCAGGCAATCTGCACACGGAGCTGGTGACCCAGTACATCAATGCCAATTTTGGACTGCAGTATGACAATCTGGAGATTCTGGAGATCATCGACCAGTATGTCCGCCCTCTGAGCCTTCGCTACAGCTGGGGCTACGATGCGGCTTACTATATTGCCTCCATCACCGGATGCCATCCCAACTACGGTGCGTTTCTACTGAATAAGCAGACGCTGCATGTTCAGGATATCTATGCCATTTTGAATAATTTGGAGCCGGAGCGCCGGGCGCTGTTCGATAAGGACTATATCGCCCGGGAATATCTGCGGCACATGAGCCGCCGGGTGGATGACAGCGGCGCGTTGGCAGAACTGGCGTCCCAGCTGGGCGGCAAAAAGGTGCTGCTGCTGGCTCCCGGTAAGACTCTGGCGGAGTTTACCGGCCGGGTGATCGATTTGGCATCCTCCGGGGAATATGTCACCGTCAGCGTAAACTTTATCCCCGAGCAGATCCCGGTGGATGTGGCGTTTATCAGCAATATGAAGCGCTTCCGGGGCGTTCAGGAGTTGGCGGAGCATTCCCAGCGCAATATCCGGGTGGTGGTCACTTCCAATATCGATACCGGCGAATGTCCGGATGTCACGGTTGTGAACTATGACAGCTTTATCAACGCGGAGCAGTACATTGTAGATAACGCCGGCCTGATGTGCATGAATTTGCTGAAAAAGCTGGGTGTCCGGAGCCTTCTGCTGGCTGGCTTCGACGGCTTTGGCGACAACCAGCGGGAGAACTATTACGATGCCGCTCTGGGCATGGATGTGGAAGCGGAACGGCTTCATCGGATGAACATTGCCACCGCCGCCAAGATCAGCCAGCTGAAAACCCAGATGGATATTGGATTCCTGACCCGTTCCGTCTATGACCGGGAGGGAAAGCGATGAAGAACTACGATCTGATTCTGTTCGATCTGGATGGCACCCTGCTGGATACTTCAGCCGGCATTTTCAACAGTGTTCGCTATGCCGAATCCCAGATGGGACTTGCGCCCATCCCGGATTCCCGGCTTCGGGAGTTTGTCGGCCCTCCTCCCAAAGCGATGTACAGCAAAATTTACGGCCTTTCGGAGGACGATGCCCTGCGGGCTGCCCAGTTCCACCGGGAGTACGGCAAAACCAAGGCGTTGTACGAAGCATCGGTCTACCCCGGTATGCCGGAACTGCTCTCTTTCCTTCGGGAACAGGGTCATAAGCTGGCGGTAGCTACCTTGAAATCCGAAACCATTGCCCAATCCATTCTGGAGTATTACGGTCTGGCGTCCTATTTCGACACCATTGTGGGCATGGATCCGGAAGAAACCCTGACCAAGCGAAAGACCATTGATCTTGCTGTCATCCGGACTGCTGCAGAAGGGAAAAAACTGCTCATCGGCGACAGTATCTATGACTATGACGGAGCCAAGGAAGCCGGGGTGGATTTTCTCGGCGTGACCTATGGTTTTGGCTTCAAAGAAGGACAGGATTATCCCTTCCCCACCGTTTCCCGGGTGGACGATGTGCCGCTCTGGCTGATGGAGAATGGCCATGGAACATAAATCCAACCGCATCCTCTGGATCGATGCGGCAAAAGGCATCGGCCTGCTGTGCGTGATTCTGGGCCATCTGGGCGTGCCCTATCTGTCCACGCTGGTCTATACCTTCCATATGCCCCTGTTTTTCTTCCTTTCGGGCATTGTGTTCTCCGGCAGCAAGTATTCGCCTGCTGAATTTCTTAAGCGGAAGCTGAAGAGTCTGGTTCTGCCTTATTTCACCCTTGGCGGCGTGATCTTCGCCTTTTTCTCGCTGGTCTATGCTTTGCAGCACCAACCCGGTCAAGCCTATCTTGTGATGCTCAGAGATTTTATGGTGCAGGAGCATTTCTGGACGGTCTGGTTTCTGGCCTGCTTGTTCCTTACGGAGGTCCTGTATTACGGAATCCACCGGCTTTGCGGCAAAAACCGCCTCCATTCCACCGCTCTTTCGGCGCTGGTGTGCATAGTCGGGCTTGCCCGTTATCGTCTGGGCTGGGGCAGCCTGCCCTGGAATCTGGATGTGGCGCTGGTTGCCCAGTTTTTCTTCCATGCAGGTTATCTTTCCAGAGAACACCTGCTCCGCGGCGAAGAGAAACCCACCGCCCCCTGTCTGCGCATGGTGCAGGCCGCTGTGTTGATGGGAATCAACGCAGTTGCAGGCTTCCTGTGCATCCGGGTATCGGGCAGCTCTCTGGATATGTCCGTAGGACTCTATGGTAATGAGCTGCTGACCTTTGCATCTGCCCTTGCCGGCACGCTCGCGGTGATTCTGGTTGCGAAAATCTTTCCGCTGAAACCGCTGACCTACCTTGGCAGCCATACCATGGTGATTTTCGCGTGGCATTCCCGGATCGTGATCGTAGCCTGCGATTACCTGTATGCTGACTTGGGCCTGTTTTCCGGCGGAACCATGGCAGACAGCCTTCTGCGTGCCGCGGTGACCTTCGTGGTGATCCTCGGCCTGCTGATCCCGGCCACCGAACTGCTCAAGCGCAGCAGATGCCGCCGGCTTTTCGGCCTGTAAAATTTTGCGAAGAAAAGCCAACCCATTTTGGTGAATTAGCCCCAGTTTGTACACTCTGTACAAACTGGGGCATTTCATGTCTTTATATATTTAGGAGTTATCTCCAATGAAAAATCATAATATTTTCCAGAATTAGTAAGAACGGGGTTTTATGGTAACTATGAACAAATTGGAAACGTTTATTTGTACATTTGCGACAATTGCGTAAACAAAATCTTTACTCTATAATCAAAGTGGCTGAATTTTACGCACCATAAAATAAGGAGGAAAAACTATGCGCAACACCACCAAACGCATGCTGAGTTTCATCATGGTTATCGCCCTGATGCTGACTCTGGCACCTCTGTCTGTTTTCGCAGCGGAATCCGGCACTACAGTTTATCTGAAGCCCAATTCCAACTGGAAACAGCAAAATACCTGGTTCGCGGCCTACTACTGGGATACCACCGACCACTGGATCAAGCTCACCGACACCGACGGTGACGGCATCTACGAGGGTGTTATCCCCGATGGCTATACCAATGTCATTTTCTACCGTATGAGTCCCCATATGTCTGCCCTGAGCAAGGACAGCAAGTATTCTCAGACCGTGAATCTGAAGCTGGACGGCACCAACAACTGCTTCACCGTCGGTGATGGTCAGTGGGACAATGCCACCGGCACCTGGTCCGTCTACACCCCCGCAGGCGGTGGCGACGACACCGAGGAGAGCGAATCCACCGAGGCTACCACCCAGCCCTCCGGCGGCACCACTCCCACCGGCAACTACACCCTGATCGGCTACATCAATGGCGCGGACACTGGCCATGGTGACGATTGGCAGGGCGCTGGCTATCCCTTCGTGAATGGTCAGGTGACCGTTTCCATCACCGAGACCAGCTATGTCTATGTCAAAACCACGGATAACAACAACTGGTTCATGACCAAGACCTATACTACCGGTACCTCCGCATCTCTGTACAATACCTCCACCGGCGCTCAAGAAAAAATGATGGTTCCCGCAGGTGAAGTCACCTTCACTCTGCTCGAGAACGCCGATGGCTCTCTGACCCTGAGCTACACCACCGGCAATACCCCCGTGGATCCCGACCCCGATCCCGATCCTGATCCCGATCCTGATCCCGATCCCAACCCCGATGACGGCGGCATCATCCCCTCCGGCACCTACTACCTCTTCGGCTACATCAACGGTGCCAACTATGGCGAGCAGGATGACTACGCCACCATCGGCACCTACAAGTTCGTCAACGGCACTCTGACCACCTCCTTCACTGCCGACAGCTATGTTGCAGTTAAGACCGGTGACAATGCCAACTGGTACATGACCGACGGCTGGCTGGGTACTTCCGTTACCTCTGCCACTCTGTATAGCACCACCACTCTGGGCACCGATGCCAACAAGCTGTATGTCCCCGGCGGCGTTGAAGTTACCTTCACTCTGACCGCCAACACCGACGGCACCTACACCCTGAGCTACACCACCGGCGCTGAGGTTCCCGGCGGCGGCAACGAAGGCGGCGAGTCCGGCGGCGACGAGGGCGGCAGCGATGTTCCCTCCGATGGCACCGTCCCCACCGGCGACTACTACCTCTTCGGCTACATCAACGGCGCTGACTACGGCGAAGGAACCACATCCTCCACTCTGGGTCAGTACAAGTTCACCAACGGCACTCTGACCGCTACCTTCCCCTCCGACAGCTATGTCGGCATCAAGAATGCTGCCATGAGCGAGTGGTACATGACCAAGGGCTGGCTGGGTGCTAAGACCTCCGCAACCCTGTTTGATACCGGCAAGACCACCCTGCCCACCGGCCTGAAGTGGGACAAGATGCTGGTTCCCGGCGGTGTTGAACTGACCTTCTACCTGCGTCAGAACACCGACGGCTCCATGCAGCTGAGCTACGTCCGCAGCGAGGTCAAGGGCGTTCAGGATACCTCCGGTGTCCAGTCCGGCGTGACTCTGCACTGCTGGAACTGGTCCTACAACAACATCGCAGCCAACATGGAGGCCATTGCCGCCGCTGGCTACACCGCTATTCAGACTTCCCCCGCACAGGTCATGAAGGAAGGTACCAAGGACGTACCTGCTACCAAGTGGTGGCTGTTCTACCAGCCCGTGGACTTCAAGATGAACACCAGCGCCGACAACGCCCTGGGTACCAAGGAAGAGTTCACTGCTATGTGTGAAGTTGCTGACCAGTATGGCATCAAGGTCATCGTTGACGTTGTCGCCAACCACCTGGGCAACGAGACCGGCAACGACCTGTCCTCCGCGATCCCCTCCTACCTGCTGAAGAGCGATTACTGGCACGACTACTCCAAGAATATCGCCCAGAGCGACTATAACAACGGCGACCGTTATGCCATCACCCATAAGTGCATGGGCGGCCTGCCCGACCTGAACACTGCCAACAAGGAGCTTCAGGGCTATGTTCTGGACTACCTGAAGGAGTGCATCGACGCCGGCGCTGACGGCTTCCGTTTCGACGCCACCAAGCACATCGAGACTCCCTACGACGATCAGGGCACCGCAAGTGACTTCTGGCCCACCGTTGTCGGCGGCGCAGAGGCTTACGCCAAGAGCAAGGGCTTCGACCTGTACTGCTACGGCGAGCTGCTGGACGAGCCCGGCAAGAAGGTCTCCATCATCGAGTACACCGAGTTCCTGGCTGTCACCGACAACTCCTGGGGCAACTGCCTCCGCGGCGACATCGTCGGCGGCTCCGCTTCCTACAACCTGAAGGGCTACAACAAGGCCGCTACCGCCAACCAGCTGGTCCTGTGGGCTGAGTCCCACGACACCTACGGCAACGACAAGAAGGAATCCACCAACATTTCCGTTGCCAACATCAATAAGACATGGGCTCTGGTAGCCGCTCGTGGCGACGCAATGGGCCTGTACTTCGCACGTCCCGCCAACTTCGCCACCGATACCCTGGGTATGGGCGGCACCAACACCGGTTGGGCTAACCCCGAAGTCGTGGCTGTCAACGAGTTCCACAATGCCTTTAATGGCCAGTCCGAGAAGTCCGGCAACGCCAGCGGCATCGCTTACGTCGTCCGTGGCGACTCCGGCGTGGTTCTGGTCAACTACCAGGGCACTTCCAAGTCTGTCAGCGGTCTGGACGTTGGTATGGCTGACGGTACCTACACCGATCAGGTCACCGGCACCACCTTCACCGTCTCCGGCGGCAAGATCTCCGGTTCCATCGGCTCCACCGGCATCGCCGTCGTTTACAACGATACCCATACCCACTCCTACGAGAAGACCGTCACTGAGCCCACCTGCACCACTGGCGGCTACACCACCTACACCTGCTCCTGCGGCGACAAATACGTTGCTGACGAGACCACCTCTCTGGGCCACGACTACGTTGAGGGCGTCTGCAGCCGCTGCGGCGCAGCCGATCCCGACTACAAGCCCGATGACCCCATCGTCACCGACTACTACCTGTTCGGCTACATCAACGGCGACAACTACGGCTGTGAGGAAGACTATGAGAACATGGGCGAGTACAAGTTCGTCGATGGCACTCTGACCGTTACCTTCGCTGAAACTAGCTATGTTGCTGTCAAGACCACGGGCAATGCCGCATGGTACATGACCGACGGCTGGCAGGGCGAAGTCACCTCCGCCACCCTGTATCATACCAGCGTGCTGGACGAGACTGCCGACAAGCTGATGGTTCCCGGCGGCGTGGAGCTGACCTTCACTCTGGTCGTCAATGCCGACGGTACTCTGACTCTGAGCTACGTTGCTGCTGAGAAGCCCGTCATCGAGAAGTTCGACATCGCCTTCTCCCAGGTTGACATGGGCAATGCTCTGGGCATGAACTTCGCATTCCCCGCAGTTGAGGACATCGACTTCACCGGCGCTTACGCCGTCGCCACCATGGCAGGCTCTACCCAGACCATCCCCGCTGACAAGTGGACCACTGCAACCATCGGCGGCAAGACCCACTACGTCTTCGGCTACTCCAACATCGCTGCCAAGCAGATGGCTGACGAGATCACCATCGTGATCTACAACGCCGCCGGCGAGGCCGTCAGCAACGAGTACATCGACTCCATCCAGTCCTACGTCATG
>JAGKTU010000067.1 GCA_021153265.1 Clostridia bacterium | reverse complement strand
CGCCAGAAGCGCCTTGCAGTATTCGGTGGCCAGAATGTCGTTGGGTTTGGCGAGTATTCCGCCATCCAGTCCCATCTTTTCCAGCGCCGCGGCACGGGCAGCAGGGAAGGATAGTCCCTTTTCCAGCTCCTGCCGTAGAGCGTGGGCAAATTCCTCGCTGAGAAGCGCTTTTGCAGTGCTCATCAGAGCGATCTCATCGCCCGTTTCGCTTCCGAAACACAGATAGTCGCAGAATCCTCCCAGAATCGACACACCGCCGGCAGCGAATCCTTCTGCAGAGGAAAGGGCATAACTCACCGGCAGTTCCAAAACCAGATCCGCACCGCATAAAACCGCAGCCTTGGCGCGAACCATCTTGTCCACGATGGCCGGAGCACCCCGCTGAACGAAATTTCCGCTCATCAGGCAAACGATTGCAGTATCCTCGTCAAAAGTTTCCCGAATGTGCCGAAATTGCTTCTGATGCCCCAGATGAAGGGGATTATATTCGCAGATAATGCCAACGATTTTCAAAATTACCCCTCCTTTCACAAAAAATTTCCAATCAGGGGTTGAGAAATTGGAAAATATGCGATACAATACATTCAGTATGGGTATCATACCACAGTTAATAAGAAAATGAAATATATTTTTTAGGAGGCAGATTCCAATGAACATTCTGATCATCAACGCCGGCTCCTCTTCCCTGAAGTACCAGCTCATGGATCCCGATACCGGCGTCGTTTCCGCCAAGGGCCTGTGCGAGCGCATCGGCATTGACGGCCGTCTGAACCACAAGGTTGGCGACAACAAGATCGTCAAGGACATCCCCATGCCCACCCATTCCGAGGCCATCGCAGCCACTCTGGCTATCCTGGTGGACGAGGTTGACGGCGTGATCAAGTCCACCGACGAGATCGATGCAGTCGGCCACCGCGTGCTGCACGGCGGCATGGAGTTCTTCGATTCCTGCATCATCAACGATGATGTCATCACTGCCATCAAGAAGTGCATCCCCCTGGGACCTCTGCACAACCCCGCTAACCTGATGGGCATTGAGGCTTGCCAGAAGGTCATGCCCACCACTCCCCAGGTTGCTGTCTTCGACACCGCTTTCCACATGACCATGCCCCCCAAGGCTTACCGCTACGCCATCCCCACCGAGTACTATAAGAACGACTCCATCCGCCGCTATGGCTTCCACGGCACTTCTCACAAGTATGTGGCCCGCCGTACCGCTGAGCTGGTTGGCAAGAAGGAGTTCAAGATGGTCAACTGCCATCTGGGCAACGGCTCTTCCATGTCCGCTGTGAAGGACGGCAAGTGTCAGGATACCACCATGGGTCTGACTCCTCTGGCTGGCGTTCCCATGGGTACCCGTTCCGGTGATATCGATGCCGCTGTCGTGCAGTTCCTGTGCAACAAGTACGGCTACAGCGTTGACGAGTGCCTGAACATCCTGAACAAGAAGTCCGGTGTTCTGGCTCTGTCCGAGAACCTGTCCTCCGACTTCCGTGATCTGGAGAATGGCGCTTCTGAGGGCAACGAGTCTGCTGCTCTGGCCCGTGAGAAGTTCTGCTACGAGGTCGCCAAGTATGTCGGTGCCTACACCGCTGCTATGAACGGCATCGACGTTCTGACCTTCACCGCCGGTGTCGGCGAGAACGACGGCGGTGTCCGTGCCGGTGTCTGCGAGTATCTGGGCTATCTGGGCGTTAAGATCGATCCCGAGCTGAACAAGAAGCGCGGCACCGAGCTGAAGATCTCCACTCCCGACTCCAAGGTCGAAGTGTGGGTCGTGCCCACCAACGAAGAGCTGATGATCGCTCAGGATACCGCTGAGCTGGTCAAGGCTGCTAAGTAATCTACCCATACAAGGAGCCGCCGCAGCTAAGCGGCGGCTCTTTTTCGAAACCGAAGGAGGATCCTCATGCAACCACGCAGACTCCTGGAAGCCCTTTTGATGGCGGAACGGCTAAAAGACACCACCCGGCACTGCTATACCTCCCAGGGCCGCCACGAAAGTGTGGCGGAGCATAGCTGGATGATGACGCTGATGGCCTTTTTCCTCCGGGATGAATTCCCGGAAGCGGATATGGACAAGGTCATCCGCATGTGCATCATCCACGATCTGGGCGAAGCCTTCACGGGGGATATCCCGGCCTTTGACAAGACTTCCGAACATGAAAAGACCGAGGAAACTCGTCTTAACACATGGGTCAGCGCCCTTCCTGCGCCCTACGCCGCCGAAATGACCGCCCTCTATGAAGAAATGGCCCAGCGGCAGACGCTGGAAGCCAAGATCTATAAGGCCATCGATGGCATGGAAGCCGTGATCCAGCACAATCTTTCAGATCTTTCCACATGGATCCCACTGGAATATGAACTGAACAAAACGTATGCCAACGATAAAGTGGCATTTTCCGAATATTTGACCCTCCTCCGCCGGGAAATCCTCCGGGATACCCTGCAAAAAATCAACGATCAAGACTAAGGAGCAACCTTATGAAAACCGTACAAGACCGCTTCCTGCGCTATGTGTCCTTCGACACCCAGTCCGACGAATTTTCCGAAACCTGCCCCTCCACCGCCAAGCAGAAACTGCTGGGTGCGGCGCTGGTAGAAGAAATGAAAGAAATGGGTATTGCCGATGCCCGTATGGACGAGCATGGCTACGTCTACGGCACCGTCCCCGGCGACCCCAGACTGCCCAACATCGGCCTGATTGCCCACATGGATACCTCTCCCGATGCCTCCGGCGCCGATATCAAGGCAAAGATCGTGGAATACACCGGCGGAGACGTCTGCCTGAATGAAGAGAAGGACATCTGGCTGCGCCAGTCCGATTATCCCACTCTGAAAAACCACATCGGCAAGCACCTCATCGTCACCGACGGCACAACTCTGCTGGGCGCAGACGATAAGGCCGGCATCGCCGAGATCATGGCCGCCGCGGAATTCCTCATGACCACCCGGATGAATCACGCCACCTTAAAGATCGGCTTTACCCCCGACGAGGAGGTTGGCCGTGGCGCAGATAAGTTCGATGTGGCTGGTTTTGGCGCGGACTATGCCTATACCGCCGACGGCGGCCCTATCGGTGAGATCGAGTATGAGAATTTCAATGCCGCAGGTGCAAAAGTGGAATTCAATGGTCTGAACATTCACCCCGGCTCCGCCAAGGACAAGATGGTCAACTCCCAGTATATTGCCATGGAGTTCCAGTCTTTGCTTCCTGCCGCCCAGAAACCCGAGCACACCGAGGGCTATGAAGGCTTCATCCATCTGACGGATATGCAGGGCGAGGTGGAAAAGTCCACCCTGCGCTATATCATCCGTGACCACGATATGGCAAAATTCGAGGAGAAAAAGCGCATCATGACTGCAGCCGCCGATTATATCAATGCAAAATACGGCGAAAACACCTGCGTTCTGACCCTTCGGGACAGCTATTTCAATATGAAAAAGTGCATCGAGCCTGTGATGTATGTGGTTGACCGGGCGAAAAAGGCCATGCAGGCCGCCGGCATGAACCCCGTGGAAGTACCCATCCGTGGAGGCACCGACGGCGCAAGACTTTCCTACGAGGGCCTGCCTTGCCCCAATCTCTGCACCGGCGGCGAAAACTACCACGGCCGCTTCGAATTCATCCCCGTGGAGGATATGGAAAAGTGCGTTAAGATGCTGGTGGAGATTCTGACTACAGTTGATTAAAGGGGGGATCCCTGTGAAGAAACCCAGTGCTTGGATCGTTGGTTTATTTCTTCTGATCACATTGATCCAATATGCGGATGCCTTAGGAATTGGCAATGGCCGGCCACATTATCTGAGTGTGGTATATTTTGCAGCATTTGTGATTTCCCTGTTTATGACCCGGAAAAGCAAGTACTGCAACCTCTTTTATCTGATTTATTCCTTCGTCCTGTGTGCAGCGATTCTAATCTCTTTTATTCTGGCGCTGCTGCTCAACAACGGTTTTTTTGTGGTTGTGTGGTTTGTGCTGATTGACCCTTTCGTTTCGTTGACTACATTTCTGGGAGGAGGAACCAACCCGCTGCAGATTTTGGCATCTGTGCTGGTATGGTTGTTTCCATTCATTACGACCGGCATATCCTTCTGCTTTTACACAAAGAATAAATGCGAACAAAAAGAACCGGGATCAGTTTGATCCCGGTTCTTTTGCTTGTGTAATTAAGCCTCGAAGTCAGTCTCTTCAGCAACAGGCTCGTTCTCCTCGACGACAACTTCCTCAACGGCAGTCTCTTCGACGGGAGCCTCTTCCACGACTTCCTCTTCAGCAACGTCTTCTTCCTCGCACTTGCAGTCGCCGCCGCACTCGCACTCACCGCACTCGCACTCGCAGCAACCCAGCAGCTTCTTAGCCCAGGCAACGATCTTCTCACCATAGGTGGCGATCACATAAACAGCGCCGACGATGGCAGCCAGAGCAGCCAGCAGCTTCATAACAGTTTTCATGTTCATACCTCCAAAATTCATCATGCACAATGCACTTTGCTATTTATAAGTATAACCAAAGCAAAGGGAAAATGCAATTGGTTTTTTACAAAAAATGCGAAAATTCTTGATACTATAGGTATCCATACATCCCCCGGATGCTCACCTCACCGGAATTCACCGCTTCCGTGTGCCCATCGTCAAAGCGCACCACCAGACCGCCTTGATCGTCCAGATCCAGCGCGGTTCCATGATGTACAGTCTCCCCACGGAGCAGACTGATGGACTGCCCGATGGTCACGCAGTCAGCCCGATACCTGCGCATGAGATTTTCTTTGCCCGAAATCAGCTCTTGGCTGATTCTTTCCATTTCTTCGATCAATGCGGCGGCGATTTTCGCCCGGTCAACCGGCCTTCCCACGATCATTTCCAATGAAGTTGCGATGGTTCGGATCTCCTCCGGGAAATCTGCTTCTTTCTGGCTGCAATTGATTCCGATTCCGATGATGGCGTAGTCTACGCTTCCGTCTTTCGCCAACCCCAATTCCGTCAGAATGCCAGCCAGCTTCCGCTGACCGTAAACCAGATCGTTGATCCACTTGACACCGGGGCGAATTCCAACCGCTTTTTCCACAGCATCGCAGGCAGCCACCGCTGCCGTGCAGGTCAGATGCATCAATTCACTGGGTTTGCATTTGGGGCGAATGATCACGCTCATATAGATACCGGAGCCGGCAGGGGAGTGGAAACTGCGCCCCAGCCGTCCCCGACCACTGGTCTGGCTGTCGGCAATGAGAACCGTGCCGTGAAGCGCATTCGCCCGGGCCAATTCCTTGGCCCGGGTGTTGGTGGAGTCTATGGATTTAAAGTACAGCAGTTGTTCCTTCCAGGGGTGATTTTCGGGAAGGAACTGCAAAATTTGGTCTTTCATAGTCTTAGTCGATATCCTGAATCACTTCATCCGGGGGATTGTCCAGCACCTCGGGATGCTGCAGGATCCGCTTGTAGTGCTTGAAGAATGCAGCATAGTAGTAGCCGTCCACGATCCGCTCATCCAGCGTAAACTTGACGTCCACATACTTGCGCTGCACCACAGTACCGTCCTCCAGCACTTCCAGCGCCCGACGCTTCATGCCGAAGGAACCGAACACGGGCAGATTGCCGAAGTCGTACAGGTGGTGATAGATGGGAGGGATACCCAAACTACCCATGGAGGTGAAGAACAGGCTTCCGTGGAAGGGACTGACCTCCAGTAGGAACTTGGGCAGCAGGCCGAAGTAGTCCAACAGCTTCAGCAGCCACACCACGAATTTCAGCACCACACCGGGGATCAGATTCAGCGCACCGGCGGTGGCATCAAAGTTGGAATCCAGCTCTGCAGCCTTCTTTTCTTTCTCAACAGCCGCCTGCAGCTTGTAGTAAACATCGTCGGCGGTGTCGGTGGGCTTCAGGTGGACTTTGATCACCGTGTCGGGAGAGTCGGCCTTCATTTCCTTCTTGATGGTCATGCAGTACTGGATGTCATCACCGTGGCTGTAGACCTTCTGACCGGCCAGGAACCGGTTGAGACCGGGATATCGGCACAGACCGCGGACATAGCAGGCCAGCAGCACATGGGTGATGCCGAAGCTGGTCAGACCTTCCTTGCGCTTTTTGCGAATGTAGCGGTCTACATGGGTGATCTCGAAGGAGTCCTCAAACTGGTTGGAGGATTCGTTGCGGTTTACCATGATATAGGGGGAAACCTGCGACATAGCGGGCAGGGTGCGGATGCGCCGTCCGTCGGTGCGGTCGCCCCAGGTGGGGTGATACTCGCCGATGGGATGGATACGGATGGCGAAGGTCAGGATCAGGACGCCAAAGAGCATCACAAGATCCGGGATGGAGTTGAGCATCGTCGCCCAGTCTCTCGACAGCAGTGCCGCCCGGTAAAAATACAGGATAAAGCCAACCGGGGAAAGCACAACAGGTACCAACAGAGGAATGGGGAATCTGGGATTGCCGGAGGTGATCTCCATATACATCGTGCAGAAGAACACCAGTGCGATCCAGAACAGCCAGACCATCATCCGTCCGCTGACGTGACCGGAGATCCAGATGCCGGAGTACAGGGCTATGAGCCATACGGGGATAGCGCTCTTATAGAAGCGCTCCTTTCCGTCCAGCAATACGATGAGCACATATAACACAGAGGCTGCAACAGGCAGAACGATTTGGCTCCACACGTTCATCTGATCGTCTGTTCCTTTCATACAGGCAATCACAATGCGGGCCACTGCCGAGCCGATCAGGCACAGTGCCATCAACCATGTCAGCACATTTTTGCGGCTGACGTATAAATGTCTTTTTCTATCCATAACATACGTATCATATCATGTTGTTCACAAATTCGCAACAATTGATTTTATCAAAATCGGCCTTTGACTGTTTTTTCAGTCAAAGGCCGTCGATTATTTTAGAGTTTCTCTCAATATACGAATAAATTCCGGGTTCGTTCCGCAACATCCACCCAGTAGGGTAGCGCCGTTTGCTGCGCAATTGCCCATCAGTTCGGAAAATTCCGCTTCCCTCATGGGATATTCCGCCTCGCCCTGAGCGTTGATGATGGGATTTCCGGCATTGGGCTTGCAGATCAGCGGCCCTTTTACGAACCGGCGCAGTTTGGATACCAGATAGGGAGTCATCATGTCCATAGCCACGCAATTAAAACCCACAGCGGCTGCGCCTGCCTGCTCCAGTTCCTGAAGCACCGGTCCGGCATCCCGTCCGGAGAACAGGGAGCCATCTGATTGCATGGTGAAGGAGTACATAGCAGCGCCTGCACCTTCCAATTCCGCTGCGCAGAGAATGGCTTCTGCCTCCTGAGGGTACAAAAGTGTTTCTCCTACCAGAAGATCTGCACCGCCGTCCATCAATCCTCGGATCTGCCGCCGGTAATTGTCCACCAACAGATCAAAATTCCCCTCGTCCCAGCTATCGCAGAAAGTGGCAAGGGTCGTCAGATCACCTGCGACCAGACATCCGGGCGCAGCGGAGCGGCTCAGTGCCACAAGGTGGGCATTGATGGCCTCGGTTTGCCGGTCTAAGCCGACGGCTTTCAATGCGATAGGCTGCGCCTGAAAGGTGGGAGCGTAAATGATCTGGCTTCCGGCCTCAGCATAGCTGCGCTGAAGTTTCACCAGAATTTCTGGGTTCTGCAGTACCCACTCCTCGGTGCAGCAACCCTTGGGCATACCCAGTTTTCTTAAATTAGAACCGGTTGCGCCGTCTAAAAGCCGGACTCCGGCATCGATTTTCTTCTGAAACTGTTCTTTTGTAAGCATGTTAAGTCACCTCAAGCATTCTGCTGCTCCACATTATAATCCATTTTTGATTTGATTGCAACAAACATTGACCTTTTGGCAATAATCTGTTAAGATTAGGGAAAATCTCAAAAAGGAGCGTCATTATATGAAGAAAACAACCCTGCGTCAGTACGCGAAGCTCATTGTCCGCTGCGGCATGAATGTCCAGAAGGGACAGGAAGTTCTGATCCGCGCCGAGCTGGATCAGCCCGAATTTGTTCAGATGGTGGTAGAGGAGTGCTACAAGGCAAAGGCCAAGGAAGTCACCGTCCAGTGGGGTTACCAGCCCCTCTCCAAGATCCATGTCCGCTACAAGTCCGTCAAGACCATGGGCGAGGTCAAGGAGTGGGAGAAGGCCCGTCAGCAGCACTACTGCGACGCACTGCCCTGTACGCTGTACCTGACCAGCGAAGACCCCGATGGTCTTAAGGGTATGAATATGGAGAAGGTGGCCAAGGCTCGTCAGATGTCCTACCCCATCATCAAGCCTTACGCCGACGAGCGGGAAGGTAAGCAGCAGTGGTGCATTGCCGCCGTTCCCGGCAAGGCATGGGCGAAAAAGGTCTTCCCCGGTGAGCGCAGCTCTGTGGCTATGGAGAAACTGTGGGAGGCAATCCTGTCTGCATCCCGGGTGGACGATGACCCCATCGCCGCATGGGCTGCCCATAATGCAGATCTGAAGGCTCGCTGCGACTATCTCAACAGCTTGTCCATCGCATCTTTGCACTATACCGCTGACAATGGTACCGACCTGACCGTGGGCATGATCCCCGAGGCAATTTTCTGCGGCGGCGGCGAAACCACCAAGGGCGGCGTGTTCTTCAATCCCAATATCCCCACCGAGGAGTGCTTCATTTCCCCCATGCGCGGCAAGGCTGAGGGCATTGTCTACTCCACCAAGCCCCTGTCCTACCACGGTCAGCTTATCGACAAGTTCTTCATGCGTTTTGAGGGCGGCAAGGTGGTGGAGTCCGGCGCAGAGAAGGGTGCCGAGCTGCTGGAGACTCTGCTGAACATGGACGAGGGCGCCCGGTATCTGGGCGAGTGCGCGCTGGTTCCCCAGGCAAGCCCCATTTGCCAGAGCGGTCTGCTGTTCTACAACACCCTCTTCGATGAGAATGCTGCCTGCCACCTGGCCATCGGCATGGGTTTTGCGGATACCATCCGGGATCACCACAATAAGACTCTGGAGGAGTGCCGCGCCCTTGGCATCAACGATTCCATGATCCACGAGGACTTTATGATCGGCTGCGACAGCATGAATATCGACGCGATCTGCACCGATGGCAGCATTGTCCGGATCTTCCAGAACGGCAATTGGGCTTTCTGAGAAAAAATCAGAAAAAAACGAAAAAAACACTTGCATTCTCTGCTTGGATGTGATACTATATCCGGGCGATTGAAGATTGCTTAGGGCGTTTTATGCCCTTTAACTGATAAGAAAGAGGTGAACGAAATGAAGGAAGGTATCCATCCCAAGTACGAACAGACCACGATCCGCTGTGCATGTGGCAACGTCTTTACCACTGGCTCCACCAAGAAGGACATTCGTGTTGAGATCTGCTCCAAGTGCCACCCTTTCTATACCGGCAAGCAGAAGCTGGTTGACACCGGTGGACGTGTTGATCGCTTCAACAAGCGTTTTGGCCTGAAGTAAGACTGCTGAATTCCGCGCTACGGTTTCGTAGCGCGGAATTTTTTATTTTTCCCCAAGTTTTTGCAAGAAATGCTGTCCTCATTGCGAATTTTGTGGTATACTATATAAAATAACGATGTCACGGCAAGCCCCATGAATAGGAGGAACTATGGAACCGACTTTTGAAGAACATGTGCAGGAACGGGCAGTCTTAGTGGGTCTGAACGCTGACTGCTTTACAAAAGAACAGACCGCTACCGACGAGACTCTGGAGGAACTGGAAGCTCTGCTGGAGACCGCCGGCGGCTTCTGCACCGGTAAAGTGCTGCAGAACCGCCATACCCCCGATGCCCATTCCTTCATCGGCGAGGGTAAGGCTTTGGAAGTCAAGATGCTGGTGGAAGCCACCCTTTCCACCATGGTGGTTTTTGATAACGAACTTTCTCCCGGCAATATCCGTGCTCTGGAGGAGATCATCGGTGTCACCGTGCTGGACCGCAGCGCCCTGATTCTGGATATCTTCGCCCAACGGGCCAAGACCAAGGAAGGCCGCCTGCAGGTGGAGCTTGCTCAGTATAAATACCTTTTGCCCCGCCTTTCCGGCATGGGTCTGAGCCTCTCCCGACAGGGCGGCGGCATCGGTACCCGTGGTCCCGGTGAAACCAAGCTGGAAAGTGACCGCCGTCATATCCGGGAACGGATCAACCGCCTGGAAACGGAACTGGAGCAGGTGCGCAAGGTGCGCTCCGTCCAGCGCGAGCGCCGCAAGAAGAATTCTGTCCCCGTGGTTGCCATCGTGGGCTATACCAACGCCGGCAAATCCACCCTCTTAAATCAACTCACCGGCGCCGGGATCCCGGCAAATAACCGGCTTTTTGACACTTTGGACACCACATCCCGCCAATTGACGGTTTCCGACAATCTGGATGTGATACTGTCTGATACGGTAGGTTTTATCGCGAAACTGCCCCACCATCTGGTCAACGCCTTCCACGCAACCCTTGAGGAGCTGGAATACGCCGACCTGCTGCTCCACGTCATCGATGCTTCTGACCCCAACCGGGATGAGCATATCGAAGTGGTGGATAAGCTGATCACCAAACTCTCCAAACCCGGCACTCCAGTGCTGCAGGTCTACAACAAGGCCGATTTGGTGTCCCTTGAGGATATCCCGGCCGGACAGGACGTGGTTGCGATCTCCGCCAAACGGGGCATGGGCATGGAGAACCTGCTGAAGTCCATCGAGTCTGCATTGGGACACGCCCGGCACCATGTACTGCTGCGGCTGCCTTATTCCATGGGCGGCATGGTGGATACCATCCACTCCGGCGCAAAGGTCAATAACGTGGAATACACCGCCGAGGGCATCGAAATCGATACCATTCTGGACGATATCCTCTATGGCCGTCTGAAAAACAACGTAATTAAGGAGCTGTAAGCCTTGGACGAATACCTGGTGCCGACAGATTTCGGTGAAGATGAATTTTATGAGAAAAAATCCCACTTCATCGGGCGGCTTTGGCCTGTGGAGACAGAGGAAGAAGCTCTGGAAAAGATCCAAGCCATGAAAAAGCAGCACTACGATGCCACCCACAATTGCTGGGCCTATATCATTCGGGATGGTGCGGTCCGTTTTTCCGATGATGGCGAACCCGGTGGCACCGCCGGTATGCCTATGCTGCAGGTTCTCCAGCGGGAGGGGCTGTATAATGTGGTCTGTGTGGTCACCCGGTACTTTGGCGGTATCCTCTTGGGTGCCGGTGGCTTAGTTCGCGCCTATACCAAGGGTGCGAAGATCGCCGTAGATGCCGCAGGCAAGTCCATGAAGCGGGTCTGGACGGTGCTGTACGTCCCTTGCCCCTATAATTTCTACGAACGGGTGAAGCTGGAAGTAGCTGCCTTCGGCGGCATCATCCGCACATGTGATTTTGGTGCCGAGGTGGAGTTGGAACTGCTCTTCCCCGAGGCACAGGCCCAACCCTTCTTAGACCGGATCACCGATCTGACCGCCGCCACTGTGGAGGGCATGGAAACCGGCAAAGAATACCGCGCATTTCCCATTTAACCTTTACATACAAGGAGCTGATCCTATGACCGTACGGGAAGAACTGGAGCGGCAGGAACACCGCCGGCTGAACCCGCTGGCAGCCTTTGCCGACCGTAGCGCAGGCCGTCCCCGGCCGGAAGAACCCAGACTTGAGGATGTCCGTACCTGCTACCAGCGGGATATCGACCGCATTGTACATAGTAAGGCTTTCCGCCGCTTGATGCACAAAACTCAGGTTTTCCTCCAGCCCGAGGGCGACCACTACCGCACCCGGATGACCCATACTCTGGAAGTCTCCCGGATCGCCGGCACCATCACCCGTGCCTTGGGCTTGAACGAAGATTTGGCAGAAGCCATCGCCATGGGCCACGATTTGGGACATACCCCCTTCGGCCATGCCGGTGAGGACGCCCTGTCCCGGTGCCTTGGTAAACCCTTCCGCCATAATGAGCAGAGCCTTCGGGTGGTGGACGTGCTGGAAAAGGACGGCCACGGTCTGAATCTGACCCACGAGGTGCGTCTGGGTATACTGGGCCACACCGGCGATTACTGGCCGGAAACTCTGGAAGGGCAGGTGGTTCGCCGCAGCGACCAGATTGCCTACGTCAACCACGACATCGATGATGCCATCCGCGCCGGGATCCTCACCGACGACGATATCCCCACCGCCATCACCGATATTCTGGGTCATAACCACCGCGACCGCATCAACACCCTTGTTACCGACGCCATCCGCACTTCCCGGGAGGCAGGCAAAGTCACACTTTCTCCGGCTGTGGAAAAGGCGCTGAAGGATCTGCGCTCTTTCATGTTTGAAAATGTCTACCGCAATCCCATCGCCAAGGGGGAGGAGAGCAAGGCAAAGGATATGCTCCAGCGGCTGTTTGAATACTACATCCGCCATCCGGAAACTCTCCCCGAGGACTTCCAGCCCCAGCTCAGCTTCGAGGGCATGGAGCGCACGGTCTGCGATTACATCGCCGGCATGACAGATAACTA
>JAGKTU010000125.1 GCA_021153265.1 Clostridia bacterium | reverse complement strand
GTATAGCTTGCGAAAATGTGGTTTTTGTCGGTAAAAATGAAAAAAACATTGAGTTTTTTAGACGTTGGGAGTATAATAAATAAGTTATATATGGTACAAAAGGGGGAGAGCTTCATGATATGCAGCGTTCGGACCGTGGGCATCTCGGGTATCCGGGGAAGTGCCGTGACGGCAGAGTGCTATATTTCCAACGGTCTTCCGGGTTTTGACATTGTTGGACTGCCGGACGCGGCGGTGAAGGAGGCCCGGGAACGGGTTCGCGCCGCAGCGAAGAACAGCGGCCTGTCTTTCCCGGTCAGCCGTATCACTGTGAATCTGGCACCGGCCAATTTGAAGAAGGCTGGTACCCATTACGATCTTCCGATCCTGATGAGTATTCTTGCCGCCTGCGGCAGTGTGCGCCGCCCCAAGTCCACAAGCGCTTTTCTTGGAGAAGTGAGTCTGGACGGCAAGATTCGGCCGGTTTCCGGCGTGTTGCCCATGGCACTGGCGGCAAAACGTGAGGGCATTCAGGCGCTCTTTGTCCCGAAAGAGAATGCCGCAGAGGCTACCCTTGCCAGAGGACCTGCCATCTACGGTGTGACCGATGTCCGTGAACTGGCTGCCGGTCTGAATGGGGAAATTCAGCTGCAGGAAGAGCCTATTTGGGTACCGGAGCGCAACCAAACGGTGGGTTTGGATTTTAAGGATGTTCTGGGTCAGGAGAATGTGAAGCGCGCGCTGGAGGTTGCCGCTGCAGGTAGCCACAATGTACTGCTGATCGGCCCGCCCGGCTCCGGCAAGAGCATGCTCAGCAAGCGGCTGCCGTCGATTCTGCCGGACATGACGTGGGAAGAATCACTGGAGGTCAGCCAAATATACTCCGTGATGGGATTGCTCAATTCCAAAGAACCGCTGGTGTCCAGAAGACCCTTCCGTTCGCCCCATCACACGGTGTCAAATGCCGGCCTTGCCGGCGGCGGAGCCAATCCGAAGCCCGGTGAGATTTCTATGGCGCACAAAGGTGTGCTGTTTTTGGATGAATTGCCGGAATTCCGTAAGGATACACTGGATCTGATGCGTCAGCCTCTGGAGGATGCCCAGGTGACCATTTCCCGGGTTTCCGGTTCCGTTACGTATCCGGCGGAATTTATGATGGTGTGTGCCATGAATCCCTGCAAATGCGGCTGGTATGGCGATCCTTCCGGTCGATGCACCTGCTCCGAGCGGGCAGTGGAGGCCTACCGCAGCCGAATTTCCGGCCCCATGCTGGATCGGATCGATATCGTGGTGGAAGTGCCTTCCGTACATTTTGAGGATCTACGCACCCGGGCGGAGGCAGAGCCTTCCGCTGCGGTGAGAGAACGGGTGAATACGGCGAGAGAACGTCAGAATCTTCGCTTTGGCAAGGGCAGCTCCATGTGCAACGCCCGGATGGGCCCCGATGAGATGCGCCGCTACTGCGAACTGGACGAATCAAGCGCAGAACTGATGAAACAGGCATTTGAAGCTATGGGTCTGACTGCCAGAAGCTATGACCGGATTTTGAAAGTGGCACGGACAGTTGCGGATCTGGATGGCAGTGAGGACATTCAGGTCCAGCATATTGCGGAAGCGATTCAGTATCGGGCTGTGAATTTGGGAAATCGATAGGAGTATAAAATGAACGGTATTTTATATTTTTCATCCACAGGCAACAGTTTGTATGTTGCACAGACTGTGCAGAAAAACATGACCGGAGAATTACGGTATATTCCCGGCTATAAAGGCAATGGCAGCGAGTATGAGAAAATCATAATTGTGTCTCCGGTCTATTCCTACGGATTGCCGGTGCATGTATTTGATCTGCTGCCGTCTCTCCGGGGACGGGACGTATATATGATCCTGACTTATGGTGGTATGCTGGCCGGTGCGGACCGTCTGGCCTACGAATATGCCTGCGAAAGCGGTCTGAATGTGAAGGGTGTTTATGCCGTGAAAATGGCGGAGAACTTTACACTGACATTCTCAACTCCCGATTTCTATAATAAGCTGGTGCTTCGTGCTGCTCCGGCAAAAATTGAGAGGGTCATTGCTTCCATTTGTGGAAATGAGGAAAGGATACCGAAAGAGAAGAAGACGAAACGGCTGGAGCATGAAACGAACAAGGCGAATTGGCATCTGATTGCAAAGGATTTTTCCGTTACAGATGACTGTATCCAATGTGAGAAATGTGTGAAGCTGTGCCCGAGCGGCAATATCTCCGTAAAAGAGGGGAAAATTCATTTTGCGGAGAGCTGTGTGGCCTGCCTCGGCTGTTATCATCGATGCCCCCAAAAGGCAATTCGATACAAGAACAGGAAAAAAATGGACCGTTATTTCCATCCGGATGTGAAGGAAAACGATTTGGGAAAAGATACATTTGTAGAAGGAGTCGAGAATCGATGAAAGAAATTTTTCTGCTGAAATTGGGCGAGATCGTCCTGAAGGGCGCTAACAAGCGCCAGTTTGAGAGCCGCCTGCGGCAAAATGTCCGCCGCCGCATGAAGGCTTTCGGCAATTTTGATGTGTATATCATGCAGTCCACCGTCTATATCGAGCCCATGGATGAAATGTGCGACGTGGACGGCGCTTGGGAGGACTGCCGCAGCATCTTCGGCGTGGTGAGTCTGTGCCGCTGCCGCCCCTGCGATAAGGATCTGGATGCGATCTTCGAGACCATCGAGGCTTACCTCGGTGACGATCTGGACTGCGCCAAGTCCTTCAAGGTGGAGTCCAAGCGCTCCGATAAGCGCTTCCCCCTGACGTCCATCCAGATCTCTCAGGCCATCGGAGGCCGTCTGGCTGAAGCACACCCCACCGTGGAGGTGGATGTCCACCACCCGGATTACACCGTCTTCGTGGAAGTGCGTGATCTGGCGGCCTATGTCCACGGCCCTGCACTGCCCGGTGCGGGAGGTCTGCCCACCGGCGTGGGTGGTCGGGCCATGTGTCTGCTCTCCGGCGGCATCGACTCTCCTGTGGCGGCCTATATGATTGCCAAGCGCGGTGTGGAGATCGAGGCTGTGCATTTCTTCTCTTATCCCTACACCTCCCAGCTTGCCAAGGATAAGGTGGTGGAGCTGGCAAGACTGGTGACCAAGTATTCCGGCCGCATGACCGTCAATGTGGTGTCCTTCACCGAAATTCAGGAAGCAATCCGGGATAATTGCCCTGAGGAATTCTTTACTCTGATCATGCGCCGGTTCATGATGGAGATCTCCCAGCGCATCGCCAAGCACGACGGCTGCGGTGCGCTGATCACCGGTGAAAACTTGGGTCAGGTGGCTTCCCAGACCATGGAAGCTATGGCTGTTACCGGCGCTGTGGTGGATATCCCGATTTTCATGCCTCTGGTGGGCATGGATAAGGAGGAAATCGTGACCATCGCCCGGAAAATCGGCACGCTGGAGACCTCCATCCTGCCTTATGAGGACTGCTGCACTGTCTTTACTCCCAAGCACCCCAAGACCAAGCCCACCCTGGGTCAGCTGCTGAATGCAGAGCGGAATTTGAACCGGGAAGAACTGATCGAGCAGGCTCTGAACAACATCGAGAAGATCAAGGTATCCTACCATGATGAACCTGTGCTTTGAGGTTCTGAAACGGCTGGAAGGGAAGACCCTTGTTACCGCGGAAAGTTTGACCGGCGGTGGTATCGGGGCGGTGCTGACTGCCGTTCCCGGCAGCTCCGCTGTGTTTAAGGGCGGCGTGATCAGCTATACCGACGAGGTAAAGCACGAACTTCTCGGTGTGGATGAGGAAATTTTACGCCGATACGGGGCGGTTTCCCTTTGGACGGCCGGTGCTATGGCCTCCGGTGTGAGAAAGCTTCTGAA
>JAGKTU010000124.1 GCA_021153265.1 Clostridia bacterium | reverse complement strand
CAGTATTGCTCATAGGGTTAAGCCTCCCTTGTGTAAGTGACATCGAACACCGCTGTATAACGGTATTCCTTCTTATTAATAGCTGATGATTCGTAATCTGAATTCAGCCGGCAGGCAGAAACGCTCACTTCGGCAGCGGGCAGATTCCGCATAGCCTCTATGAGAGCCTCGTTCATGCCGGAGGCCATCTCCATGGACTGGACCGTGATGGACTGGATGGCCACCAGAGCCGTGTGGATGTGATCCCGGCAGATGCTCCCTGTCTTCCGTACCAGATAGCGATGCGGAGGAACGTTCTTTGCCGGCGTATCACCGTATGCCGGATACTCCATGGCCGTATTCAGATATGCGATGATGGTTGCTTCAATTGGCATAAAGGTTATTCAACAGCGGGCTGTCCAATTCCATGGATTCCGCCATAGCCTCCTCTGAGTCTGCGAAAGCAGAAGCAATGGTCCTCGAGCCGGCATTGAACGTATCGGAAGAATATCCCGGACCGCACCGGCTTGCGATGCCTTCAGCCAGCTCCGCACAGACAGTAGACCCGATCTCATGCAGAAGTTCCTGGACCCCTGCATCGTTAATTTCAATTCTCACGTTCGACAATCGACTCCACCATCACTTTCTTGTTCCAGGGACCGGGGACCATGTCATCAATCCCCTGGACCGTGTGGCCGAAGATGCGGAATTCCTCACCGAAGAACCGCACATGCAGACCGGCCCTCCATTCGTGGGTGTCACCCTTAGGAATGCCCAGACTGTACACGGCCCGCTTTCCAAAAAAGTCCAGCGCCTCTGTCTGTTCCGCATCCGTTGGCTGTCCCACAAGGACGTCCGGAATGTCCGTCCACGTTTCCGTCTCCTCCGGCATCCCAAAGGTGTCTGTTCCGGTCTGTGTGACAGACTGAAGGGAGACCGTGATGCCGTGGAGCCATGCGGGGACTCCGTCATAAGTCGGGATCATAGAATTCTATCCTCCCCAGCTTCTGGCGCTTAGTCAGTCCAATGCGCTTCAGCTCGTTGTCGTAGAAGAACATGCCTCCCTGCGGATTGAGGAATGTTCCGCTGACGGAGTAGCCGAGGGCGCTCTGGCTGACCTGTGACATGATCTCACCGGAAGTAGATGACCTGAGGACCCTCGCTACCGCATTGACCACGACTTCTTTCAGGACGGATTCGTAGACTTCTCCGTCATCAATCATCTGGTCGAGGTCAAGCCCCTTGCCCCTCGCAATCTGCCTGAGGGTGTCCGATGCAATTTCCAGCAGGACCTGCGCCCTTGTGATTTCTTCCGCAGTCATTGCCCGCCAAATGACGGCCATATCTGTGGTAGTAGCGTATGCGCTCATGTCTCAACTCCCTTCCTCCACAAAAGGGCCAAGCCTTATGCAGGCAAGGCCCAGTTGCGAAAGGAGATTATGAAAAAGAAAGAGGTATTAAGCAGTGACTCTGGCGAAAGCGGCCTTGTCAAGGATGCCCCAGCCGATGTAAGCCTCGGCCCTGAGAACGACCTGGTTGGACCTCTTCAGATCTCCCTGGCCATCGGGATCGCCATACTCAATGACTTCCATAGGGATCTGATCAGCGAAGCCCCAGCGGAATGCGGAGAAGTCACCGAGGATAGCTCCGTCAGCAGTGCCGCCGGAAGCGACCTTAGAAACGGTGGCGTTGACATCGCAGGGGATGCCGTTCAGAGCGCCGGGGTTAGCGCCCAGACGGAATTCGGGATACTGCGGGACGTTGCCAACAGCCACCTTCGCCAGCTTAGCGGCGAAAGCACGGGAAATGGCAATGCCGGCAACGGGATAGTCACCGATGGCGGCAACAGCATCCTCCAGGTCGGCAACGGGGTCGCTGGTCCCAGGGATCGCCGTGCAGGTGTCGAAGTGGTTGGTACCGATCGCAGTGGTGGCGGCGGTCATGGTAGCAGGGTTCAGGCCGTGCATGGCCATGATGTCCAGACCGGAAGCGATCTTGCGGGCAAAGCCTTCGGTAAAGGCGGCCAGCATGGCAAGGCCCTTCTCCTCAGAACACCTGAGGAATTCGTCGGTGACTCTGTGCTGATATACGACCTTGATGGGCTTGATGGTGACAGGCTCGACAGTGGCATTGCCAGCGGGCTTGTTATCACCTTCGCCTACGATGGCCACTTCGCCGTCAAGGCTGAAGGTAAAGACATCAATGCCAGAAAAAGGGATCGGGGAGGCAGGGCAAAGAGCCGCCAGAGAGGAATGATCCTTGACTTTAGAAAAAACTTCATTGGAAACCGCCTGAACAAAATCGGCGGAGGTAGTGATAGCACCCATTACTTACTCCTTAATTCTCGAAGCGCCGCCAGGGCATTGGCCTTGGCGGATTTGTTTTTATTATCACCGCCATCGTTTGATCCTGCCGGGGCCGGGGTCCGCCTGGATCGCTGGCGTTCTGACCACGCTTTTGCATCTGCTTCCAGCTCCTCAGCCGTGGACCCTTGGAGGCGGGATGCGTCCTCGATGTCGATGCCGTATTTGTGAGCGATCTGGACTTTGGAGAGGCCAAGCGCAGCTGCGTCACGCTCTCCGGTAAGAGCGGCGATCTGTTCTGCGTGTCCCTCTGCGGCCTTGCGGAGGGCTTCCAGTTCCTTCATGCTCTCGGCGTATTCGCCCCGGATGGCCGATTCCTGGCGGGCAAGACGCTTGGAAATAGCGGCATCAAAATCTTCCTGCGTGGTGATTGGTGTGAATTCTCCCATTTGTGTTCTCCTCCTAAAAAAAGACGCTTTAACCGGGCTACCGTAAGATAAGTGTAACGAATTTGACGAAACAATTTTCCGCCCCGCTTTACACACAAAAAGACGCCGACCACGAAAGCCAGCGCCTTTTCACGGAGGGGGCTGAAACGGGATAACTCCAGCCACCATTATTTTATTTTGTTTCCGTCAATGAATTTCCGCCCCGCTTAGTAGCTGAATGACTGTGGCTTCTTTTCCTTGACGGTCACAGCAAGCCAATATGCTATGCTGACAGCCTCGATCAGGGTCACATCAAGGCCGTCTATCTGAGTCTGGTAGCCGAAGCCTCCGGAAGAACCTATGGCCCGGTGATCGCAGTTTCCGACCACGTTCACAAGGGAAGGCTGACCGGAATGTCGGATGGTATCCCCGTAGATGCCTTGCTCAAAAAGGGAATTTGCCTCAACGATGTTCCCCACGGTAGTCCGTATAGGCTTCCTCATGCCGGCGGTCTTCATCTCAGACTCTAGGATTTCACCCTGTGCCCCGTCCACGGCCACGGCCCTCCAATCCGCCCTCTGAAGGTATTGTAAGAGCCAGCCGTCTCCTTCCTGCCGGCTCCGGCAGTCTATCGCCTCCACCCAGACATTTCCGTCAGAAGTCTTTACGGCTACGGCAAGGGTCACGGTCCCTCCTGCATCAGCATTCCGTGAGTATTTGATCCCGAAGTAGAGCTGGCCGGTAAAGCGTGGCACTTCCGGAGGCACAAGGGACAGCCAGGTCTTTTTGCTGATGGCGGAAGTCTGAGAATAGTTGAACCAGAAACCCAGCCTCTGGATGATAAAGTCATTGAGATCATCGGCGATTTCGTCTGCTATGGTCCTCTCCAGCAGGGTATAGCCCAATGACGGATTGCACTCATACCACAGCTCCCGATCCTTGCAGATGGTCAGGTCATCCTTCCCCGGAGGCTTTTCCGGGATGCCCCATTCTTCCCACGCCGCCCTCTCGGTCTTTCCGCCAAGGATGTCCGCCCGGAGGGACGGGAAGACGGTGCCGACACTATGCGGAGTAGGCGGGGTGCCAAGATAGATGGTCTGCGGATTCGGAGCCGCTGCCACGGTATATTGCAAAGC
>JAGKTU010000066.1 GCA_021153265.1 Clostridia bacterium | reverse complement strand
CCGAACGCCACCGACGAAGAGCTGATCCACGCCTGCAAGCTCTCCTGCGCCCATGATTTCATCACATCTTTCCCCGACGGCTACGACACCCACATCGAGCAGGGCGGCACCAACGTTTCCGGCGGTCAGAAACAGCGGCTTTGCATCGCCCGGGCCCTGCTGAAAAAGCCCAAGATCCTCATTCTCGATGACTCCACTTCCGCGGTGGACACCCGTACCGACGCCCTGATCCGGCAGGCCTTCCGGGAAGAGATCCCCGGCACCACCAAGCTGATCATCGCCCAGCGCATCTCCTCGGTGCAGGAGGCGGACATGATCATCGTCATGGACAACGGCCAGATCAGCGCCGTGGGCAGTCACGAGGAACTGATGGTTTCTTCCGCGATCTATCGGGAAGTCTTTGAATCTCAGCAGAAAGGAGGGCTTCAGTAATGCCTCCTGTGAAAATGCGCGGCGACGGACGCCAAGCCAAAAACCCCAAGAAGACCCTCCTGCGGCTGCTCAGCTATCTGAAGCATTACACCCCCACTTTGCTTCTGGTTCTGCTGTGCATCTTCGCCACCGCCGTATCCCAGACCATCGGCTCCACCGCCCTCGGTAAACTGGTGGACGACTTTATCCTGCCCATGGTGGCAGAAGGCTCGGAGGATTTCTCCCCCCTGTTTCAGTTTATCCTCCGGATCGCCGGCGTCTTCGTCATCGGTATGCTGGGCAGCTTCCTGCAGAGCTATCTGATGGTAGATGTGACCCAAGGCATCCAGAAGACCATCCGCAATGAGCTGTTTACCAAGATGCAGCGGCTGCCCATCCGCTATTTCGACTCCAATACCGCCGGCAACATCATGTCCCGCTACACCAGCGACATCGATACCCTCCGGCAGATGATCTCCCAGTCCATCCCTCAGGCGGTATCCAGCATCGTCACCTTGGTCGTGGTGTTTGTCACCATGCTGAAGACCTCCTGGATCTTAACCATCGTCACCATGTTCACGGTTCTCGGCGTGGTGTTCGTCACCAAGACATTGGCCGGCAAGGCTGGCAAGTATTTCATTGGCCAGCAGAAATCTCTGGGTGCGGTCAACGGCTACATTGAGGAGATGATCACGGGCCAAAAGGTGGTCAAAGTCTTCAACCACGAGGACACCTGCAAGGACGAATTCGACAAGCTGAACACGGTCCTCTGCGACAACGCCTACTCCGCCGGTAAATTCTCCAACATGATGGGCCCCATCAACAACAATCTCGGCTACGTCCAGTTTGCCATTCTCGCCATCGTGGGCGGTAGCATCGTGGTCCAGTCCGGCGGCAGACTGCTGACCATCGGCGCTCTGATGACATTCATGACCCTCTCCCGGAACTTCAACATGCCCATCAACCAGATCTCCAACCAGATCAACGCCATTGTCATGGCTATGGCCGGTGCGGAGCGGGTCTTTGAGCTGATGGACGAAGAGCCGGAAGCCGACGAGGGCTATGTGGAGCTGGTCAACGCCAACATTGCGCAGGACGGCACCATCACCGAGTCCGCCACCCGCACCGGTCACTGGGCATGGAAGCATCCCCACAAGGCTGAGGGTACCGTGACTTACACCGAGCTGAAGGGCGACATCACCCTCCACGAGGTGGACTTTGGCTATGTGCCGGAGAAGACCGTCCTGCATGATATCACCCTCTATGCCCGTCCCGGTCAGAAGATCGCCTTCGTGGGCGCCACCGGTGCAGGCAAGACCACCATTACCAATCTGATCAACCGGTTCTATGACATCGCTGACGGCAAGATCCGCTACGACGATATCAACATCAACAAGATCAAAAAAGCCGACCTGCGCCGCTCTCTGGGCATCGTGCTGCAGGAAACCAACCTCTTCACCGGCACCGTTATGGACAACATCCGCTACGGCAAGCTGGATGCCACCGATGAAGACTGCATCGCCGCGGCGAAGCTGGCCAACGCCCACGACTTCATCACCCGCCTGCCCCAGGGCTACGAAACGGAGCTCACCGGCAACGGTGCCAGCCTTTCTCAGGGTCAGCGGCAGCTGATCGCCATCGCCCGGGCGGCTGTGGCCGATCCACCGGTGATGATCTTGGACGAAGCCACCTCCTCCATCGACACCAGAACAGAAAAACTGGTGCAGGACGGCATGGATGCCCTGATGCATGGACGCACCGTGTTTGTCATCGCCCACCGGCTCTCCACCATCATGAATTCCGACTGCATCATGGTGCTGGAGCAGGGCCGCATCATCGAGCGGGGCAGCCACGAGGAGCTGATCGCCCAAAAGGGTACTTATTATCGGCTCTACACCGGCGCTTTCGAACTGGAATAACCAAAAAAAGCACAAAAACCGTCCCCGGAAGACATTTCCGGGGACGGTTTTACATTATTCTCAGAATCCGCACTGGTCGGCGGCATATTCCGCCTGGGCGGTGGTGAAGCCCTCATACTTGAGCTGCCCGATCAGACTGTCCCGGGTAAACTCCATGGCCTCCAGATACCCCTTGGCGCACAGAACAGCCTGCTTGTCCCAATCCACATCCGCAGTCTTGGTCACAGCCTTGCGGATCTGCTCCGGAGTAAAGCCCTGAAATTCCAAATTCTCCTCCAGACTCCGCTTGGAGACACCCTGCTGCAGATATTTCTCCACAGCCTCATCGGCTTCCATATCCCAGTCCACATCGTTAAGCTGCTCCATGGCATAGGCAACCTCATCCGGGGTAAACCGGTCATACTCCAGCATCTGTGCCACGCCGGTGCGGGACATAGGCAGATATTTCACATATTCTTCCGCGCTTTTCACCGCCTGCTCCTTCCAGTCCAGTCCGGTGCGATCCACCGCTGCGGCGGCCGCAGCTTCCGCATAGCCGTCGTGGACCATCTGGCTGATCAAACCCTCCCGGGAATAGGGGATGGTCTCCAGCAGTTCCAGCGCATGATCCAGCGCATCCTGCTCTTCTCTTGTCAGCGTTTCGGCAGGCTGGGTATCGCCGGTAGTCTGGGTGGTATTTTGCGTTTCCTCTTCTCTTTTCTCATCCTGATCGCCGCAGGCGGTGAGCGAGAAAACCGTCACCAGCGCCAGCAGCAGGCACATCCATTTCTTCATGGCAAATACGCCTCCTGTTTTGAATTTCTAAGGCCAGTATACGATATCTTGCCCAAGCTGTCAATTGTCTGCACCCAAAAGTGGAAAATGGCTTGCGTTTTTCCCTTTTTCGTTCTAAAATGAAATCATCCATAAAAGGAAGGTGTCCACTATGATCGTAAAACGGGACTTTATCTACTCCCCTCTGGGAAAAAACCGCCCTCTGCACATCTATCTGCCGGATGACTACGAAACCTCCGGCCAACGTTACGGCGTCATGTACTTCTTCGACGGTCACAACCTGTTTTTCGACGAAGACGCCACCTACGGCAAGTGCTGGGGTCTGAAAGAATTTCTGGATAACTGGGACAAAAAACTCATCATCGTAAGCATGGAGTGCTGCCACGAGGGAGACGGCCGTCTCAGCGAATACCTGCCCTATCCTCCGAAAAAGGTGGGTTTCATTTCCCAATTTGCCCCCATGGGTATGCAGACCCTTGACTGGGTTGTAAACGAGATCAAGCCCATGATCGACCGGGAATACCCCACTGTGCCGGACCGGGAGCACACCGCCATCGGCGGCTCCAGCATGGGCGGTTTGATGTCCATCGCCGGCGGTGTCCACTACAACCGCTATTTTTCCAAGGCCGCCTGCGTATCCAGCGCCATCGGCTTCTGCATGAAGCCCCTGATGCAGGATCTTGCGGACAGCCCCATTGAAAAGGACAGCCGTTTTTACCTCTCCTGGGGCACTCGGGAAACCTTTGGCTTGTGCCTGCCCAACCGGGAGGATCGCACCAGCTTGACCTACTTCTGGAACAAGAAAGTCTGGACGGCTCTTACAAAAAAGTCCGCCCAGGTGATGCACTACTGTCAGGTCGGCGGCAAGCACTGCGAAGCCGACTGGGAAAAGCAGCTTCCCATCTTCATGAACTGGCTGTGGAAAGACTGATTCTATCCAAAATAACGCGCCCCGAAGGCTTATCCTCCGGGGCGTATCCATTAACTGCGCTCCAGTGTCACCACCCGAATCGTGTGGGACATGGCAGGAATGATCTTGTTTATCAGATCCTCGGTTTTAAACCGTAGGGAGGAAGTATTGATACAGGGATGGCAGCCGATGTATTCCCCTGTCAGAACTTCTTCGTCGATGAGCAGCTGCACCCGGTTTTCCCGGTCGTTCATCAGTCCCATGACGCTCAGCGACCCGGGAGTGATATCCACAAGCTGCTCCATGAGTTCCCCCGGTGCGAAGCTCAAGCGGGAAGAGCCGATCTTTTTCGACAGCTCGCTGGTCTTGAAGGGCTTATCTCCGGGCATCATCAAAAGATAAAACTGCGTCTGCTGCCGGTTGCACAGCAGCAGATTCTTGCAGATGGTAGCCTCCAGCGCCGCATCCACGGCGGCGCAGGCTTCCATGGTCATGGTTTCCGCGTGGTCAATGCGCTGATAGTCGATACCGAGGCTGTCCAGCAGGTCATAGACCCGAATTTCCTTTTGAAGTCTTCCGGTGATATCCGCCGGTCTTCCCTGTAGCAGTTCCATGTTTTGTCCTCTTTTCCATGTTTTCTGCATTATAGCACAAGGCATGATTTTGGGCAACAAAAAAACGCCCCTTCGGGCGCGGCATAAAAGTGAAATGACCCTTGACTACAGCTTCCTGTCTGACTCAAGAAACTTTTTTGTGTAGTCAAGGGTCATTTCTGTTCACTCTTGATATCTAACATCATTGGTTAACCTCTCTTTCTATGGAATTGACGTTCACCTTTTGATCAAGCATCCATTCCTTCTCACATTGCCCAGTTTTTTCATTCAATTCTCTTAAGCGAGATGCTCATATGTGGGGAAGTGTTTATTTGATTTTAGGGTGTTCGTCTGGTTTTGGCTTTGTCTTACAACTTCTGTTTCCGGATTTGGGATTGGCATCGAACGTTTTTCTATTTCGTCTTTTGCTGTTACCTAAATCTTTTCGCATCTTGTTTTCCTCGATTTGATCTAAATTACTTTCAGATTGTTACCCGTTGTATTTCAGGATCGTTCGATTCCAACCGTTTGCTTTTTACCGGTGCTGTAAGAGGTTAGCCTTGAGTTTTACCTGTACATTGGTATCACCTCTTGTGACTATAAAATAACACAACATTTAGGATTTTTCAATCCGCAATATTATATAAATTGCACAGCTTTCCCTTGTTGAAAACACAGATTTCCAGGAAACAGGGACATTTTTCATTGACATTCAGCTGTTATATCTGCTATACTGAATGTGTTGGGCGGCTTTTGCCGCTCTTTTTTGCATATGGAGGTACTCTATGAAATACACCGATTTGATTTTCGATCTTTACGGCACTTTGCTTGACATCCACACCGAGGAAAATGACTTGGTCTGGGAAAAGACCGCCCTCTATTTCGGCTTTTACGGCGCTCATTACACGGGTGAAGAATTGAAATCCGCCTTTCAGGCCGCTCTTGCCGCCCGGGAGGCCAAAGCAGGGCAGAGTTACGAGTGCTTCCCCGATATCCCCTTTGAGCAGATCATGGCCCAGCTGTTCCGGCAGGCAGGCGTAGAAGAAAATGCCGACGCCCTTGGCATCAATGCCGGTCAGCTTTTCCGCATCTGCTCCATCGAGTACATCCACCTGTACCCCCATGCCCTGGAGGCTCTGGCAGAGCTTCGCAGAAAGAGTTACCGTCTGTGGCTCTTAAGCAACGCCCAGCGGATCTTCACCGCCTACGAGCTGACCGCTCTGGGCCTTGGGAAGCAGCTGGACGGCATCTACATCTCCTCCGACTACGGCTGCCGCAAGCCCGACCTGCGGTTCTACCGGGCGCTGATGCAGGAGCAGGGTTTGAAGGCAGAAAACTGCCTGATGATCGGCAACGATCTGCACACCGACATCGCCGGCGCGAAAGCCGCAGGCATGGCAACGCTGTATATGCACACCAATCTGACCCCGCCCGACCAGCGGGAAGCCGACCCGGCTCTGTACCCCGGCAAGACCGACGGCCCCCACTACGAATACGAGGGCTACGACTGGCAGGAGCTGGCACAGCTGATCGACTCTCTGGAGTGATAGTGTGAAGATCTATGCCTTAATGGAAAACACCGCCTGTGAGGGCGGTTTTTCCTGTGAACACGGCCTGAGCCTGTATATCGAAACCATGGGCAGGTGCATCCTCTTTGATGCCGGGCAATCTGCCTCCTTTGCGGACAATGCCGCAAGGGTGGGAGTCGACCTGTCCCACGTGGATGCCGCCATCCTCTCTCACGGCCACTATGACCACAGCGGCGGCCTAAAGCAGTTTCTGGAATGTAACCACACCGCCCCCATATACCTGACTGCAGAGGCGCTGGAGCCTCACTATCATGGCGACCGCTACATTGGCGTAGACCCGGAGCTGTTTCCCAATCCCCGTCTTCGCTTTATCCGTGAGAATACGCCCCTCTTCGCCGGCATCACCCTCCGCCGGGACTTGACCGTTCGCCGTCCCATCGATGACGGCGGTCTGAGCGTAGCAGAAAAGGGCGCAAAAAAAGCCGAGGACTTCCGCCACGAGCAGTACCTGCTCATCGAGGAAGACGGTCGGCGAATCCTATTCAGCGGCTGTTCCCACCGGGGGATCGAAAACATCGCGGCCCATTTCCGGCCGGATGTCTTAATCGGCGGTTTCCATTTTTCGGGGCTGGCTTTGGATGATGCGCGGCTACTGTCCGCGGCGGAAACCTTAAAGGCCATCGGCTGCACCTGCTACACCGGTCACTGCACCGGCGAAAAGCAATTCGAGGTGATGAAGCAGATCATGGGCGATCAACTCCACTACCTTCACGCCGGAACTGTCTTGCATATCTAACGCCAAGGCAAGCAGAGAAAATGACTTTTTAATCGGACAGCGAGAGATTTTGGTGCAAATCAAGCAGTGAAGCCGCAGGAATACTTTGTGTATTTCAAGGCTTGGCTGTGCCGAGTTGCGCCGAAAGATCCGCTGTCAGGCGAAAAAGAAATGACCCTTGACTGATTTACCGCTCCAGTCAAGGGTCATTTCTGTTCACTCTTGGTATCTAACATCATTGGTTAACCTCGCTTTCTACAGTTTGTGACATCGGCTTTTCTGTGACAAAAAATGAATGGGGAGGAAGATATTCAAAACATAAAAACATAGGATTTTGAAAAGCCTTTGTCAGAAGTTTTACCTGTACATCGGTATCACCTCTTTCTTGTCTATATGTTAGCATGGGATCTTCCCTTTTTCAAGGCGGAATAATCCATAAAATTCCACTTCCGTCCTCATTCAAAACGCAGAAAATCCCCTTTTCGCCCAATTTTTCATTGACAGACATGGCTTTTCTGTGATATGCTGATTTTGTTGGGGCGGTCAAAAAGACGGCCCATTTTTTATTGGGAGGCATATATATGGTGTGTGAACTGATCCACGATCCTTTCCTTCTTGCCCGGAAGTCCACTCCGGCAACACCGGAGGATCTGCCTGCCGCGATCGACTTGAAAGACACCCTGCTTCATCATCGGGAAAGCTGTGTGGGCATGGCGGCCAATATGATCGGCATCTGCAAAGCCATTATCGTCTTTTTCGACGGGAGCAACTGCATGACCATGCTGAACCCCGAAATTCTGAAAGCAGAAGGGGAATACGAAACAGAAGAAGGGTGCCTGTCCCTGCTGGGCGGCCCCCGGAAGACCCGGCGTTTCCGCAAGATCAAGGTCCGCTTCCAGACCGAGCGTTTCCAGACCAGAATCAAAACCTTTGAAGGCTTTTCCGCCCAGATCATCCAGCACGAGATCGACCATATCCACGGAATCCTGATCTGACCGAGAAAACTGTCCAATTCCACTGCCAAGGGCAGTAAAATTTCCCTATTTTGGCATTTCTACCGCCAGTAGAGTCCTCTACTTTTCTCCCATCGCCTTGACGAAATCCGGCGAAAAAGGTAAAATGTAGATAATCCATCGAAAAAAGTTATCCATTCCACCCATTAAGGAGAAAGTATGAATATTTTGATCGTTTCCGATTCCTCCTCCAATGTTTTCACCATGGAGGGCTGCAGCTATGCCACCGTACCCATGAAGATCAATGCCGGCGACCGGGAGTTCATCGACACCCCGGAACTGGACCTTCAGGACATGGTAGAAACTCTGAAAAACCACAAAGGCAAATCCGGCTCCTCCTGCCCCAATGTGCAGGACTGGCTGGATGCTTTCGGCGATGCTGAGGCGATCTTTGTTCTGACCATCTCCAAGAATCTCTCCGGCAGCTACAACTCCGCCTGTCAGGCCGCCGAGCTGTATCAGGAAACCCATCCCGACGGAAAGATCTTCGTGTTTGATACCCTGACCGCCGGTCCCCAGCAGATCATGTTGGCAGAAAAGCTCAAGGAGCTGATCAACGAAGGTCTGGACTTCGACACCATCCGGGAAAAGGCTCTGGAGTACCACAAGCACACCCACATCCTCTTCTGTCTGGAATCTCTGACCAATCTGGCCCGGAATGGCCGCGTGAACCCCGCCGTGGCTAAGATCGCCGGCGTTCTGGGTATGCGCGTGGTGGGCGACGCCAAGGGCGGCTTTATCACCCCCGTTCACAAGCCCCGTGGTCACAAGAAGGCTATGCAGACTCTGGTGAGCATGATGGAGGAGCGTGGTCTGTACGACGGCGCGCTGATCCGCATCGCCCATTGCTTCGGTCAGCAGCAGGCCGAAGATCTGAAGGCTGCTGTGCTGGAGAAGTTCCCCGGCTGCCGTTTCATCATCGAGTCCACCACCGCGCTGTGCAGCTTCTACGCCGAAGCCGGCGGTCTGATGATCGGTATCGAGGGCGGCTTCAATAAGGAAAACTACCCCGACGAATAATCACCTGCTTTCGCCCGTGCCAACTTTGGCACGGGCGATTTTTGCACCCCGGAAGCATTTGTCACATTGTCCAGAATGTTGTGAACTTTTTGCACATTCTGCCCAAATCCTATTGACATTCCCCCGGCTTGCAGGTATGATAACCATCGATAATACATGAAACGGAGGAAATTGGACATGAACGCAAAGTGGTGGCAGAACGCCGTCATTTATCAGGTCTACCCCCGCAGTTACTGCGATTCCGACGGTGACGGCATCGGTGATATTCCCGGCCTCATCTCCAAACTCGACTACATTCAGCATCTGGGCGTGGACGCCATCTGGCTCTCCCCGGTGTTCAAGTCCCCCCAGGACGACAACGGCTACGATATCTCCGACTATCAGGACATCGAGCCCATGTTCGGCTCTCTGGAGGATATGCGCCGCCTGTTCGCCGAGGCAGGTAAGCGCGGCATCAAGATTCTGGTGGACATGGTTCTCAATCACACCTCCGACGAGCATCCCTGGTTCCTGGAGGCCAAGCAGAGCCGGGATAACCCCAAGCATGACTGGTACGTCTGGCGTGACAGCACCCCCGACTGCCCGCCCAATGACATGCTCTCCTGCTTCGGAGGTTCCGCATGGCAGTGGTGCGAAGAGTGCGGCCAGTTTTACTTCCATCAGTACAGCGTCAAGCAGCCCGACCTGAACTGGGACAACCCCGAAGTCCGGCAGGCGCTCTACGATATGATGAACTGGTGGGCCAAGGAGGGCGCCGGCGGCTTCCGTCTGGATGTCATCGACTCCATTGCCAAAGAGCCGGACAACAAGGTCACCGCCGAGGGAAGCATGCTCCATCCCTATATCCGGGAGATGAGCAAGTCCGTCCTGCAGGGCACCGATCTGGTGGCCGTGGGCGAGTGCTGGAGCGCAAATCCCGACCGGGCTAAGCTCTGGAGCAATCCCGACGGCAGCGAGCTGTCCATGGTGTTCCAGTTTGAGCATATCGTGCTGGATCAGGTGGGCTGGGAGAAGTGGAATCTGGCTCCCCTGCCCAAGGTGAAGCTGAAGGAAGTCATCGCCAAGTGGCAGCGCGAACTCCACGGCAAGGGCTGGAACAGCCTGTTCTGGGAAAACCACGACGTTCCCCGGATCGTGTCCCGCTGGGGCAACGACAAGCAGTATCGTGAGCAGTCCGCCAAGATGCTGGGCATCTTCCTCTTCGGCCTGCAGGGTACGCCCTATATTTTCCAGGGTCAGGAGCTGGGTATGACCAACGCCCCCTACGAACTGGAGGAATATCGGGACATCGAGATCCGTAACATGGCTGCCGAGCGGCTGGCCAAAGGCTACACCATGGAGTCCATCATGGAATCCATCCACGCCAAGGGCCGTGACAACGCCCGTACCCCCATGCAGTGGAACGATGGCGAAAATGCCGGCTTCACCACCGGTGAGCCTTGGCTGAAGGTCAACCCCAACTATGTCACCATCAACGCAGAAGAGCAGCTTGATCGCGAGGACTCCGTTCTGAACTGCTACCGCAAGCTCATCGCCCTGCGTAAGTCCGCCGATGTATTCTTCGACGGCGAATATACCCCCATCTGGCCCGAGTGGGAGGAATTCTTCGCCTACCGCCGCAGCAACGGCAAGGAGACCCTCACCGTCATCGCAAACTTTGGCGAAGGCGAGCTGAACGTGCCTGCCGATCTCTTCGCCGAGGCCGGCGAGCTGTGTGTCAGCAGCTATCCCGACGCAAATAGCAACGTCCTGCGCCCCTACGAGGCCCGGATGTATCTGAAAAAGTGATGAAAAGCACCGAAATCCAATGATTTCGGTGCTTTTTTCTAGTCAAATGCAAATCCCAGATGGCCGGGAGCATCCACGCTCTGCACAAGAGGGATGTACATGGCAAAGGGATCGTCTCCCGGCATTCGGAACACGCCCTCCCGGCAGCCAAGGGCAGCCACGATGCCCGGTGCGGCAGTTTCATCCCCAAGCAGCTCCAAGCCGATGACTTTTGTTTCTTCCCGGACTGCCGCCAGCCAGATGCCGTCGCCTGTGTAGAATTCCGCCTGCGATGCCAACAGGGCCTGCGCTTTCTGCCCAAGAGCAATTCCCTCGGGCGGCAGCAGTTCTTTGCGCAGGCGGTGATAGGTGTCACTGCTTACCGGTTTCAGCGGCACAGCCGTCTGTGCGGCTTCACAGTGCAGTTCCCGGATGCCGCTGCCGGGAAGGTATCCCATGGCGGCATACATCCGCGCAAGTCCTGCATCTTGCGGCACAAGAACTGCTGCCACATAGCCTTGGGTCTGCAAAATGCGGTGGGTCGCATCCATCAGTTTTCGGCAAAGCCCCTGTCCCCGGTGGGATTTCGCCGTGGCAACGGCGTAAATATAGGCAATTTTGCCGCCGGAATAGTCCATGTCCAGCCAGTAAAGTGCGGCGGCAACCATTTCCCCATCGGTTACGCACATCGCCTTTTCCGGATCATAGCCCCGGTCAAAGAACAGATCCAAATATGCATCCGAATCCCCGAAGGCTTCTTTCCACAGCGCCCGGAGCGCCGGAATTTGGCTTCCTTCCGGGTGGTCAATCCTCATAAATGTCCTCCCGGAGCACCGCACGGCACTTTTCCACCAGCCGCACCGGCAAGTAAGACAGCTTTGCCTTCCGCAGGCCCTCCAGCCCCAAGTCATCCTCCCGGTTCAGGTAGCGAACCTCGGGATATTTCAGCCGCAGATACCGGGCAAATTCACAATTGACCGCCGCATAGGCGCCATCCACATCCTCCCGTGCCTTCTCAAAGTGGATATCAAAGGTATCCGCGCCCATCCGGGAGCCTAAGGTCACCGCCAGCACCCGGCTGCCCTCCATCAGCACGATGCCCTCCATGCCCAGGGCCTCCAAGTTCCGGAAGGCCTTACTGACGGCGATACTCTCCAGCAGGTAGTCCCCCTGAGGGTCGGTGGTATGGCGGGTGGCGAACCAACTCTCGATCATGCTCTGGGCAGCTTCCTTGGTATTTTCGTCCAGAGGCAGAACCCGGCAGTCGGGATGACTTAAACGGAAGCGGTTGACGTGGTTGCGCTTTTTCTGGTATTTTTTGCCCCGGAGGTCAGCCAGATCGTCGATGTCATAGATATAGTCGTAACTATCTCGGTCGCAAACCATCTCAAATTGCCCGGGGAACCAGCTTTCCAACTGCTCCAGCTCCTGCTCGTTCATGCCGGTGATACGGCAGGGAATGCCCCGCTCCCGGGAATCGGCAATGATTTCCTCAATGACAGCGCGGATATCCCCCTGTCCGATGGGGTGCGGATAGACGGTTCTGCCGTAATAATGGGAGAAAAATGCCACGCAGCCGTGGAGATAGGCGATGCTCTGCCGACCCCAGAGGAACTGATTGGCAAAAGAGTATTCACATCCCCGGGGCGGTGTTTCCATCAGATAAGCATCATAGGAGGACTTGTCCTCCAGACTCATACGGTGAAAATGAATCATTTCTATCACATCCTTTTGGCTATCTTACCACATTCTCAAGGATTGTACAACAAGCAAGAAAAAAGACCCTGCTGAAAATTTCAGCAGGGTCTTGTACGTTTTGAACTTAGTTCAGAGCAGCCTTAGCCTTCTCGAC
>JAGKTU010000065.1 GCA_021153265.1 Clostridia bacterium | reverse complement strand
TCGGGGTCATTCTTCTTGTTCTTCATGGTGTTGTAGTTTCTCTGCTTGCACTCAGAGCATCTCAAAGTGACTTTAACGCGCATAACGGCACCTCCTTAAAATTGCCTCCCTGTATCACCCCGCCCAGTAAAAAATTTAGGAAGCGGTTAACTACAAACCGCCCGGGGCTGAAAAATGGCCGCAAAAAAATAGCCCTTTTTCACAGGTAAAGACATCATACCATAGGGGGGTGTAGATGTCAACAACTTTTTTAGCAAAAATTCGTGGATTTTTACATAGATACAGAGATTTTCGGTAATAGGGAGCAAACGCAAAAACATATACTTCAGACGAGGTGATTGCATGAAGAAAACTGCATGGATATATGGGTTCTGGATCGTCTTGGGTGAGGCTGTGGGTGCGCTTTCCGCATGGATTTCCTCGCCTGGAATGGATGTTTATATGGAAACGATCATTCGCCCGCCGCTGGCGCCGCCGGGGTGGGTGTTCGGAGTGGTGTGGCCGATTTTGTATGCGCTGATGGGTATCGGGGCGGCACGAATCTGGCTGGCGGAACATTCCCGGGAGCGGAGCCGGGGGTTGAATCTGTTTATTGTTCAGCTTGTGGTGAACTTTTTCTGGTCACCCATCTTCTTCAACGCCGGGGCGTATGGGTTTGCGCTGATCTAGCGGCTGAACAGAATTGGGACTTCCTTTTTGCGCAGAAGTATATTATAATGTAGAAAAAATACGCAAGAGGTAACGCTTATGAAGAAAATTATGGGTGTGGACTACGGCGATGCCCGAACGGGCATTGCGATTTCCGATCTGATGTGCAGCATTGTGGGCTCGACTATGGTTGTCCCCAGCCGCAACCGGGAGAAAGCCATTGCAGATATTGTCAAGCTCTGTAAGGACAATCTGGTGGGGGAGATTGTGGTTGGGCTGCCCAAGAACATGGACGGCACAGAGGGCGTTCGGGCGGAGCTGTGCCGGGAGTTTGCGGATCTGCTGAAAGAGGCTACCGGATTGCCGGTGACCATGTGGGATGAGCGGCGGACCACAGTGGAGGCACACAATATTCTGTCTCAGCACAATTACCACGGCAAGAAACGGAAGAATACCGTGGATGCGGTGGCAGCATCGCTGATTCTGGAAGGTTATCTGAATTTCCGCAAGCGTTAAGTACACAAAACCGGGAGGGATTAATGCCCTCCCGGTTTTTTTTGTTTGTAGAATACTTCCCGAAGTCCGGTAGCGACCAGCAGACCGCCGAAAAGCTTTTTGATCAGAGTAAGTTCCATGCGGTAACTGATAAATGAGCAAAGAGCAGCGGCAATACAGCCGCAAAGGATGGAGGGAGACAGTTTTTTTAGCTCTAAAGAGCCGTTTTTATGCCGCATAAGGGTGCTGATGCAGGCGCATGGGAGAAAGAACAGGAGATTGATACATCTGGCGGTCAGATAGTCCATGGAAACAACAGCTGTGAGCCAGAGCATGAGCAGACTACCGCCGCCGACACCCAGTCCGGCAAGAAAACCAAGCGCAGTTCCGATGAGAATGGAAACTAACATAGATATCGGATGCCTCCCCACAGGATCAGAATGCCCAGAAGGCGGTGAAGCCAGATGGTTGGGATTCTTCGTCCCCAATGAGCAGACGCAACCCCGCCGGCTGCACTGCCAATCAGATAGGGGAGAGCCTCCATAATGGGAATGGACTGAGAGAAAAAGCTGACACCCAGAGATATGACACAGATGGGCAGCATAATCGCCACCGAGGATGGGAAAAGCTGATCTTCGTCGGTAACGGCAAGGGCGGTGAGCAGGGGAACCAGCACCATGCCGCCGCCGGCTCCCAGAAGACCGTTGACTGTGCCTGCCAGCAAGCCGGGGATGGCAGCGCGGAACAGATTGGTTTTACGCATAAAAATCCCTCCTGTGTAAAGCTTTACCACAGAAGGGGAAACTATACGAAAAAAGAGGGCTGCCATGCAGCCCTCATTTCAAATGTGGATCAATAACCGGTGCTCAGGATCAGGCCGGTCTCGACATATTTGGTGCTCTTTTTGGTGATGGGATTCTTGGCGATCTGCTCGTTATACCAGCTTTCCACATCGGCGCTACGCTTTGCCTCGCGGATCAGGTAATCACGGTAGAGAGTCTCGGAATCGCCGGAGTAGAACATCACATGGCTGCCGTAGGTGGTATTGACGATACCGGTGTCGCCGGGCTTACGGCTCTCGTCGAAGCACCAGTCGTTGAACTGGGGCACCATCTGACCGGGATAGACATCGGTGTACAGACCGCCGGTGGTACCGTCGCCGTCATCGGAGTGCTGATTTGCCAGAGCGGAGAAAGCATCTTCGGTCTTTTCACCCTTCTCCCAAGACTGCAGCAGCTTACGGGCCTCGACCTCGGCGGCCAGCTTCTCCTCGGGGGAGTAGACGGTGTTGCCGGTGGCATCAGTGGTGCCACCCTCGTAGGAGACAAGGATATGACGAACATTGACCAGAGGATACTTGTTATCGTTGCATGCGGTGAAGAGGATTACATAGTAGCCGGTGACCTCGGTGACCTCGGCGCCGTTTTCATCGATGGAAGTGGACTTCTTTTCCACATAGGTCATATCGCCGGGCTTACGGGCAGAGTCGGTGACCCAGGACTGGAAGTCTGCGGTGACACTGCTGTAGGCATAATCGTCGCACAGGGTGCTCTTGCCGGTGAGGTTCTCCATTGCAGCGATGGCCTTGTCGAAAGCTGCGGCATCAGCAATGGTCTGCTCGCTCAGAGCCTTGGCGTCGGCCTCAGCGGCCTTCTGGGCTGCGGCCTTATCCTCAGCGGAGTGGGAATGCTCAGCGGTATCGGCTTCCTCGTCATTGTGGAGGTAGCTTTCGACGTTGATGGTATAGTAGCTGTAGGTGTAGTTATTATACTCAGCTTCCTTGCCGGCCTCGGCAGCGCGCAGGGCGGCATCGTCGTAGGTCAGGGACTGGGCATACTGGGTGTAATAGCTCTGAGCCAGCATGTTGTTCTCCAGATACTGGCGGTAGGTCTTCATGTTGGCACCGTTGCCGTAGAGTGCCTTCAGGTAAGTCTCGGCATCGGGGAAGTTGCGGGTCAGGGCGGTGAACTCCAGATTGGCGATGGTGTTGGTGATCTCGGCCTTTTCCTCTTCAGTCAGGGTGTAGCCGGCTGCCTTGGCGGCGTCGGTCATGGCGTAGATGCTGGAAGCATTATTCAGAGCGGTGTCGATGAAGTAATCAGCCCAAGTGGCACCGGTCTCGGTGTTCTCCACCTGCTGATCCAGAGGCAACGTTGCATCCAGTCCGAAGAAGGAAAGGTAGCTGCCGTACTGGGTGGTGAAGTTGTTGATGGCGTCGATGTAGTAGTAGTTCAGCTCTGCATGGCTGATCTTGTGGTTGCCGATGGTGGCAGCAGTGGTATTGCGCTCAAGGAAACCGGTGCCGGTGACTGCGCGGTAAGACAGCACAGAAACGGTAATGATCAGCAGAACGAGGAGAATGGCGCAGAAACCGATGGTATAGCCCTTCAGCTTCTTGGCTTCTTTCTGCTCGGCCAACTGCCGCTGGGTCATCTTCTCTGCAGCCTGCTCGTTGCGCAGCTTCTTCTTGCTGGATGCACTCATGATATCAATTCCTCTCATTTGTCGTAGGTGGTAAGCATGCGCTGGATGCACTCCGACGCATAGACCCCGGTATTATAACCCATTTAGACCGACGTTTCAAGTAGCAACTGTGGAAAATCTATAAATTTTTTCAAATTTTGACGGTTGCTTGCTTATCCTATGCCGAAAAACAGGCAAAAATAAAAAACATGGGGAGCAAACTGCTCCCCATGCACCCGCTTTAGCCGTGTCGCATCCGATTATGACCTGCACGAAATGGCAGGTGGGATGCCGCTCCTGGCCTTAACTGCTCCCAACATCCACCTATCGTCGAAGCGTAGGCGGGAGGTCTGCAAACCGGGCAGGAAGTCTAACGTCCCGATTAAAAAATGTGGGTCCAAAAGGACACGCCACGAACCAAGCAGGAAAAGTTGATTATTCTTCCTCTTCCTCGTACAGCAGCTCCATGATCTGGTCGTACACATCCTGAAGCTCCTGTTCGTCCTCGATGGCACAGAGGATGCTCTCGCCGTCCTCTTCCACGGACTTGAGAATGCTCACTTCCGGTTCTTCATCATCACCGGCGGACGCGGGGATCACAGCCATGTAGCTGCTGCCGTTCCACTCCAGGGTGGTCAGAACTTCCAGTTCGTATTCGTTGCCATCCTCATCGACGATGGTGAGAAAATCAGAGCCGTATTCGTCTGCCATGTTGGTTCCTCCGTTTGATCCTGAATTTCATGGCTCTATTCTACAGTCTCGCGGCGAGAAAATCAAGAGGGAATCGCGATGCTTTGGTCAGGATAAATAATCCTCTACCAATTCAATGAGTTCCCTGCGGTTTTTCAGGCGGATACCCTGCTCCAGCCGCTTCTGATCCGCCTCGGGCAGGGAGGATACCTTGTAGGGGAATACTTCTTTGGGTTCCGGGTCGTCGTCCTCCCAAAGGGCGACATAGCCATTGTGGGAGCCGAGAATGAAACTCAGCGCCAGAACAAGCCACACGGAATTTCTATATTTCATGGAAATCGCCTCCTTGGCGGTAGTATTTCCCCGATATTCAAAGTTTATTAAGAAATTAGGTCTTTCGTTTTCGTGGCAGTTGTGCTATAATATTATGACTGGTGCTATGTTCATATGCACCACAGGTTGGATTTTTCACCATACGGGTTCGCGCTGAACCACTGTCATGGAGGTATATTATATGGATAAGGATAACAGACGGAAAAGAAAGCGGGAGGTCCCGGAGCAGGAGTGGAACCCGCACTGGAGCCTGAAACTGCTGTATTCGGTATGGATGACGCTGTTTTCTGCGTTTAAGATCGCCTTGGGTGCGCTGGCAACTGTGGTGCTGATCGTGCTGGTCTGTGGATTTGTGTTTGTGGGTATTCTGGGCGATTATCTGCAGGATGAGGTACTTCTGGAGTCCCAGAATTATGAGCTGAATATCACGGACCTTGATCAGACTTCTTTTGTCTATGGTCTGGATTCCAACGGCAACATCGTTCTGCTGCAGCGGCTCTATACTTCCGTGGACCGTCAGTGGGCATCTCTGGATGAGATTCCCGAGGATCTGGTCAATGCTACCATCGCCATCGAAGATAAGCGCTTCTACGAGCATCAGGGTGTGGACTGGATCACCACCGTGAAGGCCTGCATCAATATGTTTATGGGCGGCGACAGCCAGTTCGGTGGTTCTACCATCACCCAGCAGCTTATTAAAAATGACACCGGTGAGGACAGCGTGACCGTTCAGCGAAAGGTCATGGAGATCTTCCGGGCCCAGCATGCCGAGCAGATGTATGATAAGGATACCATCATGGAATGGTATCTGAACACGATTTACCTTGGCAGAGGCTGTTACGGCGTAAAGAGTGCAGCGGCGGAGTATTTCGGCAAGGAACTGCAGATGCTCACCCCTGCGGAATGCGCAAGTCTGATCAGCATTACCAATAACCCCTCTCTGTTCAATCCCTTCGGTTCTACTTTGACCTATGAAGGCAATGTGACCACCGGTCAGGAGCGCAACCGTGACCGTCAGCTGAAGGTTCTGAACCAGATGCGTGAGCAGAAGATGCTTACGGAGGAGGAATACCGCGCTGCAGTGGACCAGGAGATGGTCTTTAAGAGCGGCATCGATCCTCAGGACCGTTGGTGCATCTGTGAAAATGAGAGTTGCGGCTATCAGTCCACTGTCAGTGCCTTTACTACGGAAAATGGCAACTATTGCCCTCAGTGCGGTACCCACAAGGATGTGGAGAAGGATGCTTCTCAGGAGGTTTACTCGTATTTTGTGGATACGGTCATCGAAGATGTGGCAGCGGATCTGGCTGCCCGGGACGGTGTCAACTGGGATGCGCTGAATACCGAAGAACGCAAGCTCTATAAGGCCCGTGTTTCCATGGGCGGCTACAATATTTATACCACCATTGATCCTGCTGTTCAGGCACAGGTGGACAAGATCTATACGGACTTGAGCCAGATCCCCTCTACCAGAAGCGCACAGCAGCTTCAGTCCGCCATCGTGATCATCGATAACCGCACGGGTGATATCGTGGCTATGTCCGGTGGCGTTGGTGAAAAGACCGTTCACGATGGCTACAACCGAGCCACCGAGGCGGAACTGCAGACCGGTTCTTCTCAGAAACCTCTGAGTGTTTATGCACCCGGATTTGAGTCCGGTGCCATCAGCCCTGCTACCGTTATTAAGGATCTGCCCATTTCCTATGCCGGTGGTCATTTCCCCAAAAATGACAACAGAAAGTATGACTATGCCCGGACGGTTTACGCCGGCGTTCGCAATTCTGTGAATGCGGTTGCGGTCAATACGCTGGACAAGGTCGGCATTGAGTATGCGTTCAAGTTTGCCAAGGAGAATCTGGGTCTTTCCACCCTGGTGGAGAAGTATACTGCGTCCAACGGTAAGGAACTGACGGATTTGGGCTACGCACCGCTGGGCATGGGCGCCTTGACCGTTGGTGCAACGGTGCGCGACATGACTGCGGCCTATGCAACCTTTGCCAACAACGGTGTCTATCGCGAGGCCAGAACCTATACCAAGGTTTACAACAGCACCGGCGAGCTGGTCCTGAACAATGTTCAGGATTCTCATGTGGCCATGAGTGAAAAGACCGTCAACTATATGAATTACTGCCTGTATGCTGCTGCAAATAACGGTACCGGCGGCTCCGCGATCTTTAAGGGACAGAATATCTATGGCAAAACCGGCACAACAGCCAACAGCCGTGACCGCTGGTTCTGCGGATTTACCGCTCACTATACGGCGGCTGTCTGGGTTGGTTATGATAATCCTGAACAGGTTAAGGTCAGTGGTAACCCTGCATGTAAGCTGTTCAAAAAGGTCATGGAACCCATCCACAAGGGACTGCCTAAGAAGGCTCTGTACAGCACTGCGAAATTCCGAACGGTTACGGTGTGTCTGGACTCCGGCATGCTGGCAACCGATGCCTGCCGCGCCGATGTCCGCGGTAACCGTACCGCACAGGCATACTGCTACCGGGAAGATGCCCCGAAGGGATACTGCACAAAGCACGTTTCCATCACCTATTGCAAAACTGGCGGTGGCGTTGCGACTGAGTATTGCCAGCACTTCTCCACGGTGGATGCTACCGTTACCATGGGCAAGGCGTCGTTGGTCATGCTGAACCCCAACGAGGTAAAAGAGATCCAAAAGGCCTCCGGCAAGGGCTTAGGCGCTATGTATTATAGCGACGGCTATGTCTACTATGTTAACAAGGACGGCGAGCCCCAGCCGTGGCACGGTTTCAAGGGCAACGCCAATGCGGACGTCAATGAACCGTATCTGCTCTGTCCTGTCCACACCAAGGCGATGTGGGAGGCCTACGAAGAGCAAAAACGCAAGGAAGAAGAGGAGCGGCTGGAGCAGGAACAGCAACAACAGCAGCCGCAACCCGATCCGATCCAAACCGGCACAGGTACGCCCTGACAATGCAAAGAGAGATTGAAGGAGGAGACCCATGATTTGGATTTCCGATGCATGGAAAGATTACGAAGTTTTAGATGCCTCCAACGGCGAGCGACTGGAGCGCTGGGGTAAGTATATCCTGGTGCGTCCCGACCCTCAGGTCATCTGGAACACCCCTCACAGCGCCCCGGAGTGGAAGCGATACGATGCCCGTTACGTCCGGTCCAACACCGGCGGCGGTCATTGGACGGATCACAAGCTGCCGGAGCGCTGGCAGATCCGTTATAAGGACTATCTGACGTTCAACGTCAAGCCCATGAACTTCAAGCACACCGGCGTGTTCCCGGAGCAGGCCGCCAATTGGGACTTCATTCGGGAAAAGGTGGCAGGCGCTGCCTGCCGCAGACCGGTTCGTGTGCTGAATCTGTTCGCCTATTCCGGTGGCGCTACTTTGGCGGCGGCTGCCGGCGGTGCGGAGGTCTACCATGTGGATGCGTCCAAGGGCATGGTGGCATGGGCGAAGGAGAATGCGGTAGCTTCCGGCTTGGCTGACCGGCCCATCCACTGGATCGTGGATGACTGCGGTAAGTTCATCCAGCGTGAGATCCGCAGAGGACGCCGCTATGACGGCATCATCATGGATCCTCCCAGCTACGGCAGAGGACCCAGCGGTGAGATCTGGAAGATGGAGACCAGTTTCTATCCCTTCCTGCAGGAAGCGGTGAAGCTGCTTTCTGACGATCCGCTGTTTGTGATCATCAATTCCTATACCACCGGTCTGGCTCCCTCTGCGGTTTCCTATGCTTCCGATGTGGTCTTCGGTGAAGTCCATGGCGGCAAGACTGTGGCAGGCGAGCTGGGTCTGCCGGTGAAGGAGTCGGGTCTGATGCTGCCCTGCGGCGCAACCGGCCGCTGGACACCCTGACGGAAGGGGAATACTCGTGAAAGAGATTATCAAAACCGAACATCTGGCGTACACTTATCCGGGCGTGGAAGACACGCCCGGCGTCGCCGTATTTAAGGATCTGGATCTGAGCATTGAAGAGGGGACGTTTGTGGCGATCCTAGGCTCCAATGGTTGCGGAAAGTCCACCCTTGCCAAGCATTTTAACTCCATTCTGCTGCCCACCGGCGGTAAGGCTTGGGTCTGCGGCATCGATACTTCTGACGACGATCGGCTCATGGCTGTCCGCCGGAATGTGGGTATGGTTTTCCAAAACCCGGATAACCAGATCGTAGCCAATGTGGTGGAAGAGGATGTGGCTTTCGGTCCTGAGAACTTAGGCATCGCCAGTCCTGAGATCCGCCACCGTGTGGACAAGGCCCTGAAACAGGTGGGCATGTATGAATACCGGGAGCATGCGCCCCATCTTCTGTCCGGCGGACAGAAGCAGCGTATCGCCATCGCAGGTGTCATCGCTATGGAGCCTAAGTGCATCGTTTTGGACGAGCCCACCGCCATGCTGGATCCCAGAGGCCGCCGTGAGGTCATGGAGACCATTGGACGGTTGAACAAGGAGAAAAATATCACCGTTGTGCTGATCACCCACCATATGGACGAGGCTGCCAAGGCAGACCGGGTGGTGGTTCTGCATAAGGGTAAGGTAGCTGCGGACGGCACGCCAAAGGAGGTATTCTCCCAGGTGGAGCTGATGCACAATATCGGACTGGCATCCCCGGAATCCGTGGAACTGTGCTGGGAGATGAACAAACAGGGCTTTACACTGCCCCTTGACAAACTGGAACCTGAAGAATGTGCGCAGACACTTTACGATTGGCTGAAGGTCTGACCCACAGGAGGGATTAATTTTGGAACCGATCTTACAGGTGAAAAACCTGAATCATCTATATTCTGCCGGAACGCCCTTTGAACACAAGGCGCTGGAAGAAGTGTCTTTCAGTGTCAACCGGGGAGAGTTCATCGGCATCATCGGACACACCGGCTCCGGTAAGTCCACGCTGATGCAGCACTTAAACGGTCTGCTGAAGCCCACCTCCGGTGATATTTTGCTGGATGGAAAGAGTATCTGGGCGGATAAGGCATCCACCCGACAGGCCAGATTCCGGGTTGGACTGGTGTTTCAGTACCCGGAGTATCAGCTCTTTGAAGAAACCGTCTATAAAGATATCGCCTTCGGCCCGAAGAATATGAAATTGTCCGCAGAAGAGGTCGACCGTCGGGTACGGGAGGCTGCGGGATTCGTGGGACTCACGGAAAAGCAGCTGGAGGTTTCGCCCTTTGACCTCTCCGGTGGTCAGAAGCGCCGGGTTGCCATTGCCGGTGTCATCGCAATGGAGCCGGAGGTGTTGATTCTGGATGAGCCCACTGCCGGTCTGGACCCGGTGGGCAGGGAAGGGATCCTGAAGAACATCGAAGACTACCGCAAGGCGAAAAATGCCACCATTATGATGGTCAGCCACTCCATGGAGGATGTGGCACGGCTGACGGACCGGCTGCTGGTGATGAACCATTCCCGTCTTGCCTTTGACGGCACCCCTGCAGAGGTCTTTACCCATGCGGAAGAGCTGGTGGAGATGGGTCTGAGCATCCCGCAGGTGACACAGGTGTTCCTGCATCTGCGAAAAATGGGCGTGAAAGTCGAAAACGTCTACACCATCGAGCAGGCAATCGCCGAATTGAAACGAATCCGGGGAGGTGACGTCCATGCTTAAGGATATTACCTTAGGTCAGTATTTCCCGGGAAAATCCCCCATCCATCTGCTGGACCCCAGAACCAAACTGATCATGCTGGTGGTCTATATCGTGGCGCTGTTCATCGCTTCCGGCTGGGTATCCTATGCGCTGATGCTGGTATTTTTGGCGGCGGTGATCAAGATCTCCACCATTCCGTTCAAATCCATCCTCAGAGGCATGAAACCTCTGGTGATGATTCTGGTTTTTACTGGAATTCTGAACATTTTCTTCACCGCCGGCGAAACGGTCTGGCTGAAGCTGGGCTTCATCACCATTACCAAAGAGGGCGTCATCCGGGCGGTCTTTATGATGGCGCGGATTCTGATGCTGGTGAGTGGTACGTTCCTGATGACCTATACCACCTCTCCCATCGCGCTGACGGACGGCTTGGAGTCGCTGATGAATCCCCTCAAGAAGATCAAAGTGCCGGTTCATGAGCTCTCCATGATGATGTGCATCGCTTTGCGCTTTATCCCCACCCTTATCGAGGAGACGGACAAAATTATGTCTGCCCAGAAGGCCCGCGGTGCGGACTTTGAGTCCGGCAGCATCATTGACCGGGCAAAGGCGCTGATCCCAATTCTGGTGCCGCTGTTTATCAGCGCGTTCCGCCGGGCGGATGAACTTGCTACTGCCATGGAATGCCGCTGCTATCAAGGCGGCGATGGCCGTACCAAGATGAAGATCCTGCGCTACCATCGCTGGGACTTCTACGCTTTTGGTGTCGGTGCGCTGTTGGTGGCTGCGGTGGTTACCCTGACCAGCTTTGGCCTGTGAGGTAGAGAATGCGTAATATTGCTCTGTTTTTGACCTATCTTGGTACGGATTATCACGGCTGGCAGGTTCAGAAGAATCTGCCTACTGTGGCTGAAACGGTAGAGAAGGCCTGCGCCATGATCGTGGGCCACAGCGTCCATGTCACTGGCTGCGGACGAACCGATGCCGGTGTCCACGCCCGGTGCTATGTGGCGAATTTCCGCACCACTTCCACCATACCCTGTGAGAGACTTCCTTACGCTCTCAACACCCATCTGCCTCAGGACATTGTAGTGACCAAGGCTTTTGAAGTCCACGAGAACTTCAACGCCATTGGTTCCTGCGTGCGGAAGGAATATACTTACCAGATCTATAACTCCCGCCTGAAAGACCCCTTCTACGTCAACCGTGCATGGTTTTATCCCAAGCATCTGGACGAAAAGATCATGCAGGAAGCGGCTTCCCAGTTTGTAGGCACCCACGATTTTGCTGCTGTGCGAAGTGTGGGTACGGATGTGAAATCCACAGTCCGAACCGTATATTATTATAATGTAGAGCGGAAGGGCGATCTGATCACCCTGAAGGTCTGTGCCAACGGTTTCCTGTATAATATGGCCCGTGCCATGGCCGGTACGGTGGTCTATGCCGCCGAGGGGAAGATCAAGCCTGAGGAGATCGGCAAGATTTTGGAATCCGGAAACCGCACCGCCGCCGGTCCCACTGTGCCCCCCGGAGGTCTGTACATGACCCACCTGTGGTATGATGACGGCATTGAAAAATTCGAGTGCGGCAGCGACTGGACAGAATAATCGTTCACAAATTATTTCCCTATTTTCATGTTTTCTGTGGTATACTCCATGGAAAGGAGTGAGTTCCCATGCAACCGAAAATGTGCGTTAAGTGCAAGAAAAATATCGCCGTTGTCTTTATCACTAAAATCGAGAACGGCGCGACCTTAAATGAGGGCTATTGCCTCAAGTGCGCCCGTGGTCTGGGCGTACCTCAGATCGATCAGACCATCAAGCAGATGGGGATCTCTGAGGAGGATTTGGATATGCTCACCGACGAGATGAGCAATGTGTTTGGCCAGCTGGATCCCGATGAGCAGGATGATGACGAGATCGACAGCCAGACTGCCACTTTCCCGTTGCTGAACCAGCTCTTCGGCGGCGCCAATATGCCCAGCCAGCCTCCCCGTCCTTCCAAGAAGGAAGAACCGAAAGAGGAGGAAAAGGGCAAGAAAAAGTCCAAAAAGCATAAATTTTTAGACAGCTACTGTATGGATCTGACCGGTAGAGCCAGAGCAGGGAAGTTGGATAAGGTTATCGGCCGGGATGTGGAGACGGAGCGTGTCATCCAGATCCTGAACCGCCGACAGAAGAACAATCCCTGCCTCATTGGTGAACCCGGTGTTGGTAAGACGGCCATCGCTGAGGGTCTTGCCCAGCGAATCGCCGCCGGTGCTGTACCCTATAAGCTTCGCGACAAAGAAGTGTTCCTTCTGGATCTGACGGCTCTGGTGGCCGGTACCCAGTTCCGTGGTCAGTTTGAGAGCCGCATGAAG
>JAGKTU010000064.1 GCA_021153265.1 Clostridia bacterium | reverse complement strand
CGTTCCCGCGCTGGCGCTATCAACATCGTTCCCAACTCCACCGGTGCTGCTAAGGCTATCGGCCTGGTTATCCCCGAGCTGAACGGCAAGCTGATCGGCGCTGCACAGCGTATCCCCACCCCCACCGGCTCCACCACCATCCTGAACGCTGTTGTCGCTAAGGAAGTCACCGTTGCTGAGATCAACGCTGCCATGAAGGCTGCTGCTACCGAGTCCTACGGCTACACCGAGGACGAGATCGTCTCCTCCGACATCGTCGGCATGACCTTCGGCTCCCTGTTCGACGCTACCCAGACCATGGTCAACAAGCTGCCCGACGGCAAGACCCAGGTTCAGGTCGTCTCCTGGTACGACAACGAGAACTCCTACGTTTCTCAGATGGTCCGCACCATCAAGCACTTCTCCACCCTGCTGTAATTGTAGGTAGTTAAGTGAATTTCAAGCCGCCGTCCTTCGGGACGGCGGCTTTTTTGCCGGCATGGGCCGGCGGCCAGTGCGTGCCAGGTGCGGCTGTTGTCGTTTTTGCCCTGCGCCGCTCGGTGACGTACCTGCGGTGCGTATCGTAACGCTAAATTTACCGTCTCAATATAGTAAAAACGCAGGGACGACTATCTGTCGTCCCTGCGTTGGGGTTATGAGGGGATCAATACTTTCTGGACAGCAGTTTTTCCGCTTCCTCCCGGGTAATTTCACCGGAATTGCACTTGGCCATGATCTGCACATCCTTATCGTTGAGCTTGTAGGCAAGATAGAAGAAGGTGGAGATGATCATGCCAATGACCGGCACCAGAGCATAGACGATCCACAGACCGTTCAGCGCGCCGGTGCTCTGCTGGATGTTCATGGCAGCCAGCTCCTCGAAGCTCTCAGCCTCCACGGTGATCCACTGGAACAGGCCCAGCAGGAACAGGGCAAGAGCGGAGGAAACCGCGCCGGTGATCTTGACAGAGAAGGTCTGGATGGCGAAGGTGATGCCCTTGGCGTTGATGCCGGACTTATACTGACCATATTCGGCGCAGTCCGGGGTAAACATGAAGGCCAGAATGCCCACCACGCTCATAGGTACGGTGCGGATGCAGGTCAGCACCAGGAACAGCGTCCGGTTCCCGTAGCCCAGGAAGTAGATGGCAAGACCCAGCACGATGTTGATGATGTTGCAGGAGAACAGCATCTTCATCTTGTCGAATTTCTTCAGCAGGAAGGGCATGGCCATGGCGGCAAAGACGCCGGGAACCATGTTCAGCAGGTTCAGCACCACGGAGAACTCCACGGAATTGAACAGGTAGAAGGACACGAACAGCAACACCGCGTTGGCGGTTTTCAGGGCATCGGTGGCCATGTAGCCGGCGTAGTAGGTCAGCAGGTACTTGTTTTTGCCCAAGTACCGGAACATCTGCCGGGGGGAGAAGTTTTCGTCCTCCTCCTCGGGCTTATAGTTGCGCTCCTTGCAGTTTAAGCACAGGGGGATCATGGTGATGGCGCTGAAAACGGACACGATGGCGATGGCAGCCGTGGCATTCATCCGGGCCACCAGCATGGGAACCGCCACGCCGTATAGCACCACGCCGCCGCCGGAGAAGACACGGTTGACGGACAGGAGGGTGTTGCGCTCGGGCAGGCTGTCGGTCATGGTGTTCAGCATGGCGTAGGCAGGCACATCGGTGAGGGTGTACACGGTATCCCACAGAACGTAGGCCACGCCGAACCAGATGAGCTTGCCGGTTTCACTCATGCCGGAGGGGATGGCGAAGAGGATGATGGTGACCACCGGGATCAGGGCGGTGGCAATGCGCAGCCAGGGCAGGCTCTTCTGACCGGACTTGAACTTGACCTTGTCAAAAATATAGCCGAAAATGGGGTCGTTGATGGCATCCCAGATCTTGACGATGAGCAGAACCAGGGAGACTTTCGCCAGAGAGATGCCCTGCATGGCAAGATAGGTGGAGATGTAGACGGCGGTGATGTTGTAGTAGATGTTCTGACCGACAAAGTAGGTCCAGTAGCTGAAGCGCTCCTTTGAAGTGGTCATGTATTGGGATTTGTGATTGTTCATAGTACCTCCTGCCGGGGTTGATTTTCTATATCCTAGCATTTATCCGGGTTGGAAGTCAATGCCCGGACAAAGAAAAAGGGGAAATTACCCCGATTTCTGTTATTTTTCCGAAAAAACACGGAGCTGCATTGACAAAGCACCCCCAAGAAGGTACAATGAGCTTATTCCTAAATAATAAAGGAGGAAATGAAAATGAAAAAACTGTTGTGCCTGCTGCTGGCTCTGGTTATGGTTCTGAGTCTGGCTGCCTGCTCCGATTCCGGTTCCGGCTCCAAGAAGGATAAGGACGATGAAGAGGAAGAGAAGGTCGTCGAGCTGGACGAGGGCATCGTCGGTACTTGGGTTGTTAATGTCACCTTCACCGAGGAGATGCTGCAGCTGGAAGGTGTGAACATCGAGGATATCCCCACCACTCTGTCCTTCAACGAGGATGGCGAGGTCACCATGTACTACACCGAAGAGGCTATTGAGCTTCTGGAGGAGAAGATGCTGGATGCCATGGTGGAGGTTGTCTACGATTCCATGGAAGCCGAGGGCTACAGCCGCGAGGAGATCGACGAGCAGTTCGAATCCTTCTATGGCAGCACTGTCACGGAATTCGTAGCAGAGCTTCTGGCTGAGCTGGATATGGCTGAGACCCTGGGCGATATGGAAGAGACCTACGATTACGAGGTCGAGGACGACAAGCTGACCATCGACGGCACCGAGATGACCGGCGAGATCAAGGGCAAGAAGCTGACCCTCACCGATATCGACGGCGACTTCTGGGAAGGCAGCGGTCTGGAGGATCCCATTGTCCTGAAGCGCGCTGACTAATCCTATGCTACATAAAAGAGCTGCCCGATGGGGCAGCTCTTTTTGGTTGATGATCGAAAACCGATCAGAACCCTTGAATCTTTCGGATTGCCGTGCTATACTGTCCTAAACATATAAAATACTTGAAAGGAAGGATTTATTATGATCTGTCCCAACTGCGGAACAGAACTGCAGGACGGTACCCAGTTCTGCACCAACTGCGGTACTCCTCAGATGACCGCTCCCGTGGAAGCCACCCCCATCGCTGTGCCGCCCATCGCACCCACAATGGAACCCGTAATTGCACCCGCAGCGGAGCCTGTAATTTCGCCCATGTCCGCACCCGTAGCCGCCCCCACACCCAAGAAAAAGAAAACCGGTGTCATCATCGCAATCATTCTGGTGCTGGTTCTGTTGGCTGCTGCCGCCGTCGGCGTATTCTTCTGGCTGGAGCACGAGAAGTCCACAGCTTATGACGATGCCATGGCGCTGCTGGAGGAAGGAAAAATTGGCGAAGCACTGGATGCCTTCGAGGATCTGGGCGATTACGAGGATGCTCCCGACATGGTCGACAGCATCAGCGATTACCAGGAAGCTCTGAAGCTGCTGGAAGAGCACAAGTACGACGATGCTCTGGAGCTGTTCCGGGAGCTGGACGATTTCCACGACAGCGAGACTTATGTGGACGCCGGTGTGGAGTATCACAAGGCCTGCTATATCCGCGACTGCGCCGAGACCGGCGAGGCTGAGGGTCTGGCTTGGACAGCCTATGCCCAGAACGCTTACGATGCCCCGGAGCGTATGTGCTGCGATCTGTATCTGGCTGCTGCAGAGATTTTTGAGGCGCTCGGTGACTACCGGGATTCCGCCGATCTGGCCGGGGAATGCCGCGAGGCTGCCGATCTGCTGGAGATCGAGCTGGTCGACGGAAAGCTGAGAGCCGATATCCTCGGCACCTGGACTGTGGACATCACCTTCACCGAAGAAATGCTGGGTGTTGCAGGCATCAATCTGGGCGGTATTCCCATCACCTTCACCTTCGACGATGAAGGCGGGGTCACGCTGGCATTCGACGACGATGCTGCCAAGGTTCTGGAAGAAAAGATGCTGGACATCATGATCGATATGATGTACGAGGAGATGGAAGCCCAGGGCTACAGCCGCGAACAGACCGACAAGACCTTCGAGTCCTACTATGGCATGTCCATTACCGACTACATGAAGGAGTACCTGTATGAACTCGATATTCTGGGAACACTCGGCGAGCTGGAGGAGACCTTTGAATACGCCATCGAGAACGGCAAGCTGATCCTCGAAGATTCTGAGATGGATCTGGAAATTAACGGGGACACGATGACCATCACCGCATGCAGCGATGACACCTGGGGAGAACTGGGTCTGGAGCTGCCCATTGTGATGAAGCGCGCTGACTGATCTGAATCTACATAGAAGAGCTGCCCGATGGGCAGCTCTTTTTTATAGGCAGAAAAACCCCCGGAGCAGACGACTCCGGGGGGAACATCACTTTTTGAACGGAAAGTTGAAATTCAAATCGAACTTGGGTGCATTGGGGCGGCGCATACCGTCCTTGTCAAAGCAAATCGCCGCCATAATGTGGATGAACAGCACGGCAGCCAGCGTCAATCCCACTTCCCAGCCAAGACATTTTACACTGCGCCAAACCTGATCCACAATGGTCAGCTTGCGGAAGCCCAAGGTGCTAAGCAGCATCACGATGCTGAGGATCAGTCCCAGTGCGCTCCAGGTAAGACCGGCAAGCTTTTGGGTGAATCGCCATGCCTCCACACTGCCCATGCCATAGTAGCACCGGAAGCCGAAGCGGTGGTTTGCCTCCTTGGGGGCAAGGAAATAATAAATCAAGCCTAAAGTGAGCAGCAGAATGGGCCCCAGCATCACCGCGATGCGACAGATCAGTTCCATTTTGCCGGCTACGGTGGTCAGGTCCGGCAGCAGCGCCGCCGGGTCAAAGCCATCCATGAGCTGCTTGATGTCTTCTACGTTCATGGCTTCTCCTCCAGGAATTTGCTGATCTCGCGCATGAAGCTGTTGGCATCCTGGAAGCGATGATAGATGGAGGCAAAGCGGATATAGGCCACCTCGTCGATGGGCTTCAGGCGCTCCATGACCATCTCACCGATGCGGTCGGTGCTGATCTCCCGTTCCAGGGTGTTCTGGATGGTCTGCTCGATCTCGGTGGTGATGCGCTCAAGGTCGGCGGCATCCACCTTGCGCTTATCGAAGGCGCGGATCATACTGTTGTAAATCTTGTTGCGGTCGAAGCTCTGACGGGATCCGTTGCGCTTGACCACGATGATGGGCAGGCTCTCCACGATCTCATAGGTGGTGAAGCGCCGCTGGCAGCCCAGACATTCCCGACGCCGGCGGATGCTCAAACCGTCGTCGCTGCGACGGGAGTCGACCACTTTGCTATCCTGGTCGCCGCAAAAAGGACATTTCATAAGGATTCTCGCCCTTTCTTTAGATTATTTATCTATTATATCAGACGATTGGGGGAATGTCCAGTATTTTTCGTTTCGCCGTCCCGGCGACAGATTCCCTCTTGCGATTTTGCCCCCGCTGGAGTAGAATAAGGATTGTTCAATTTACCCCCAAAAGGAGTTTACCCTATGAATCAGAAAAAATTACTGGCCCTGTGGGCGGCGATGTTTATTCTCTGCGCCGGTCTGGGCTTCATCCAACTGCCTGTGGGTGGTCTGAAGGCGTTTTTGATCGTGGCCGCTGTGGCCTTTTTCATTCCCCCCGCCCTGCTGATCCGCTGGGCAGTCAACCGCAAGCGCCCCCACCGGGACACACTTCTGCTGATCCGCAACTTAAGCCTCATCTCTCTTGTCGCCACCACTGTGGTTCTGCTGCTGAACTTTCTGTCCGTGAAATGGCCTGAATTCATTGGCGGCGGCCTGTATGCCCTGCTGGTGGTGATCTCCACACCTATGATCTGCGGACAGTATTGGCTTTTAAGTCTGTTTCTGTGGGCGTGTCTTCTGATGGTGAGCCTGAAATATTTAAGAAAAACCAAATAAAAAGAGCTGGCGTTAAGCCAGCTCTTCGGTTTCTTCGGGAATTTCTTCTTCGATTTCCACAGGCAGCAGTACCACAGGGAACTGCATTCCATGGGCCTCCCAATACTCGGGTTTTGTGCTGCTGAGCATGATCAGCGATGAGGCCCGCAGCTCGAAGGGCAGCTCCTGCTCTTCACCCAGGATCAGCACATAATCCCGGATCTCATAAGTGGACTCCATGTTCAGCTCCAGGAACTTTTCCTCCAGCTTCAGTTTCTCCACTTCCCGGTGGGCAAATTCCTCCAGCGTGATGCCGTTGTACTTCTCGAAACGCTCGTCGGCCTCCTCATGGGTGTAACCGACTTCCTCCAGCTGCTCGTATTTCATCTGCAGAATATAGTCGCACAGATCCTGCTCCAGAGCGGTGTAGGCTTCTTCCAGCAAAGGCTCATGGGCGGTCATAGTTACGGTTCCATCCTCCAGGAATGTGACCACCGCAGGCAGACCTGCCTCTGTCACAAAGCCCTCTAAGCCGGAATTATCCTCGGTGATATAGATGTACACCAGATAAGAACCCTGAATCTCCTCCTCAGGGTTGGCCAGTGTCTCCTCCTGAATGAATTCCTCGGTGCTTTCGGTGGCCCGGGTGGCGTGGGTTGTCTCGGAGTGTTTGGTGGGGTCTTGGTTTCCATCCGCCACCGCGCAGGACGCAAGGTTCAGCACCAGAGTCAGCGCAAGCAGCAGGCAGATCCATTTTTTCAGCTTCATCGTGCATCCTCCTTCCGATCACAACAAACTAAACCTATTGTAATCCGAAACGATGCCTTTGTCAACGGCAAAAAGAGCCGCCCATTAGGCGGCTCTTAATTGATACGATCAGCGGCGGTCTTCCTCGGGGACAAAATCCAAGGTGATGGATTTAAGCTCCGTGCGAAGCTGGGTATAGCGAACTCCGGCAGAATCCATCATCCGCTTGGAAGCCAGGGTGGCCATGGAGTCGGCGTACTTGTCGGAGAGGTAGTAGACTTCCTTCACACCGCTCTGGATGATGGCCTTGGCGCACTCGTTGCAGGGAAACAGAGCCACATACAGCTTGCTGCCCCGCAGGTCACGGCCGTTGGCATTGAGGACGGCATTCAGCTCCGCGTGGACAACATAAGGGTACTTGGTGTCGCTGCCCTCCCGCTCCCAGGGATATTCATCGTCAGAGCAGCCCTTGGGCATGCCGTTGTAGCCTGTGGAGATGATGATATTATCCTGAGAAACGATACAGGCGCCAACCTGCGTGTTGGGGTCCTTGCTGCGCTTGGCGGCCAGCATGGCGATGCCCATAAAATATTCGTCCCAGTTGATGTAATCCGCGCGCTTCATAATTCTACTCCCTCTCGGTTTTTTTCCAGTATAGCAAACCGGGGAATGGGTGTCAATGCGTTTTCTGCCGGGGAACAAAATAAAGTACCGGGAGGTAACTCCCGGTGCTTTGATATTAATCGAAGAAATCCTTCAATGTGTCGAAGAACTTTTTCAGCTTGGGGGTGGATTCCATGCTGCTGTCCAGCTGGCGCAGCAGATCCTTCTGCTCCCGGGTCAGCTTGGTGGGCGTCTCCACCACCACGGTGAACCGGTGGTCGCCCCGGCGGCGGGAATTATGCACATCCGGGATGCCCTTGCCCCGGAGGACGAACTCCTTGCCGGTCTGGGTACCCTCGGGGATCTCATAGGTGATCTTGCCGTCCAAAGTGGGAACCTGGATCTGGGCGCCCAGAGCTGCCTGGGTGAAGCTGATGGGCACTTCGCACAGCACGTCCATATACTCCCGGCTGAAGATGGGATGCTGACGGATCAGGATCTCCACCAGCAGGTCGCCGTTGACACCGCCGTTGGAACCCACGCTGCCCTCGCCACGGACACGGACGCTCTGACCCTCGTCGATGCCGGCGGGGATCTTCACCTTGACCTTGTTGGTGCGGCGCACCTTACCCTTGCCCTTACAGGTGTTGCAGGGGGTCTTGATGACCTTGCCCCGGCCGGAGCACTGGGGACAGGTGGACTGGGTCTGCATCTGCATACCCATGAAATTGGACACGGAAGCCACCTGTCCGGTGCCGCGGCAGCGGCTGCAGGTCTCCACAGAGCCATCGGCAGAGCCGGAGCCGGAGCAGGCGGCACAGTTTTCGATGCGCTGGGTGGAAACTTCCTTCTCGCAGCCAAAAGCGGCCTCCTCAAAGGTCAGCTCCAGACGAGCCATGACGTGCTCGCCGCGACGGGGGGCATTTCGGGTGGCAGTACGTCTGCCGCCGCCGCCGAAAATGTCGCCCAGATCGCCAAAAATATCGCCAAAGCCGCCAAATCCACCGAAACCGCCGCCGAATCCACCGCCGTAGCCGCCCTGACCCGCACCGTAGTTGGGGTCCACGCCAGCGAAGCCGAACTGGTCATAGCGGGCCTTCTTATCGGCATCGGACAGCACTTCATAGGCCTCGCCGCACTCCTTGAATTTCTCCTCAGCTTCCTTGTCGCCGGGATTGCGGTCGGGGTGGTATTTCATAGCGGCCTTGCGGTAGGCCTTTTTGATCTCCTCGGCGCCGGCATCCTTACTGACGCCCAGCACCTCGTAGTAATCGCGTTTATTTTCTGCCATAGTGTTACCTCATTTTTTCCGGAATCGGGCGATGCTTCGCCGTATATTCCGAAACATCGATCCGGATCACTGCCACGATGCTGACCAGCCGGTCTTCAAAGGCAAAATCCTTCTCGGTCTGGGTCTTCATCAGAACGGACATGGCCTTTTTCTTTTCCTCCACATCGTCGACGATGCAGGCCGTTCCCTGACCCATGACGGAAGAATAGGAAAGTCCGTACTGGCATGCCACCTTGCCCTCGAAGGGCTTGCGGTCGCAGTCCAGAGCGAAAAATACATTGGGATTTTCCCGGATCATGTCCAGCTTCTTGCCCTTCACTGCGCTGTGGAGATACAGGGTCAGCTTGCCCTCCTCCATGGTGTAGCCATAGTTCATAGGCACCACGTAAGGCTCATTATTCGCGCAAAGACCTAAGTACAGGACGCTCGCCGTATCCAGAATCTTCTGAATCTGATGGGGATCGGTGATCTGAAGCTCTCTTTTTGTCATTCCCTTCATGGCTGTTCTCCTTAAATAAAATGTCCGGATAATGCTCCAAAAAGGGGCGGCGTTTTGCCGCCCCTTGGGCTTAGAATCGATTAGTCAACGGTCTCGTAGTCGGCATCGACCACGCCGTCGTCGCCGCAGTTGCCGCAGTTGCCGCCGCAGTTGGCATCACCCTGGGGAGCTGCGTTCTTATACAGCTGCTCGGAGACCTTGTAGAAAGCCTGCTGGACTTCCTCGGTGGCAGCCTTGATGGCAGCAACGTCGTTGCCCTTGTTGACTTCCTTCAGCTTATCGATGGCGCTCTGGATGGAGCTGCGGTCAGCGTCGCTGATCTTGTCGCCCAGCTCGTTCAGGGTCTTCTCGGTCTGGTAGACGGTCTGGTCAGCCATGTTGTGGGTGTCGACCTCTTCCTTACGGGCCTTATCCTCGGCGGCGTACTGCTCAGCCTCCCGGACAGCCTTGTCGATGTCCTCCTGAGAAAGGTTGGTGGAAGCGGTGATGGAGATGTTAGCTTCCTTGCCGGTGCCCAGATCCTTGGCGGAGACCTTCACGATGCCGTTGGCATCGATGTCGAAGGTGACCTCGATCTGAGGAACGCCACGGGGAGCGGGAGCGATGCCGCCCAGCTGGAAGCGGCCCAGAGTCTTATTGTAAGCCGCCATCTCGCGCTCGCCCTGCAGCACGTGGACCTCAACGGAGGTCTGGCCGTCCGCGGCGGTGGAGAAGATCTGGCTCTTGTGGGTGGGGATGGTGGTGTTGCGGTCGATCAGACGGGTGAACACGCCGCCCATGGTCTCGATACCCAGAGACAGGGGGGTGACGTCCAGCAGCAGGATGTCCTGCACATCGCCGGTCAGAACGCCGCCCTGAATGGCTGCACCAACAGCGACACACTCGTCGGGGTTGATGCCCTTGAAGCCTTCCTTGCCGGTGATGGTCTTGACGGCCTCCTGAACGGCAGGGATACGGGTGGAACCGCCAACCAGCAGGACCTTGTGCAGGTCGGAAGCGGTGAGGCCTGCGTCGGACATGGCCTGACGGACGGGCTTCAGAGTACGCTCCACCAGATCAGCGGTCAGCTCGTTGAACTTGGCGCGGCTGATGGTGACGTCCAGATGCTTGGGGCCGGTGGCGTCGGCGGTGATATAGGGCAGGTTGACGTTGGTGGTGGTCATGCCGGACAGCTCAATCTTAGCCTTCTCGGCAGCCTCCTTCAGGCGCTGCATAGCAACGCGGTCCTGACGCAGGTCGATGCCCTCAGCCTTCTTGAACTCGTCTGCCAGATACTGCATCACACGATCGTCAAAGTCGTCGCCGCCCAGACGGGTGTCGCCGGCGGTAGCCAGAACCTCGATGATGCCGTCGCCGATGTCCAGAATGGACACGTCGAAGGTACCGCCGCCCAGATCGTAGACCATGATCTTCTGCTCCTGCTCCTTGTCCAGGCCGTAAGCCAGAGCGGCTGCGGTGGGCTCGTTGATGATGCGCTTGACCTCGAGACCGGCGATCTTACCGGCGTCCTTGGTGGCCTGGCGCTGGGCATCGCTGAAGTAAGCGGGGACGGTGATGACAGCCTCGGTGACGGTGGTGCCGAGGTAGCTTTCAGCATCAGCCTTCAGCTTGGCCAGAGTCATGGCGCTGATCTCCTGAGGAGTGTAGGCCTTGCCGTCGATGGTGACCTTGTAATTTTCGCCCATGTGGCGCTTGATGGAAGCCACGGTGCGGTCAGCATTGGTGACAGCCTGGCGCTTAGCCACCTGACCGACCATACGCTCGCCGGTCTTGGAGAAAGCAACCACGGAAGGGGTGGTACGGCCGCCCTCGGCGTTGGCGATGACAACAGGCTCGCCGCCTTCCAGAACGGCGACGCAGGAATTGGTAGTACCCAGATCGATACCGATAATCTTACCCATAATAAATTTCCTCCTAATATATAAAACTAAATTGTTTACGAAAGTTAATTGGCCACCTGGACCATTGCGAACCGGACGACCTTGTCACCGATCTTAAAGCCCTTCTGGAACACCATGGCGATGGTGTTCTCGCCCAGCTCCTCGCTGTCGATGTGCATCACGGCGTTGTGAAGGTTGGGGTCGAATTCTTCGCCCACATTGCCGAAAATCTCCACGCCCAGGCCGGTGAAGATTTTGACCAGCTCGTTCATGGTCATCTCCACGCCCTTTTTGTAGGCGGCGTCTTCCGTGGGCTGGTTCAGCGCCCGCTCCAGATTGTCATAGACGGGCAGGAGCTTCGCCACGGCGTCGGCCTTGCCGTTTCCGTAGGAGGCTTCCTTTTCCTTGACGGTGCGCTTGCGGAAGTTGTCGTATTCTGCAGCCAGACGCAGGTGTGCGTCGTGCTCTGCGTTATATTTTTCCTCCCAGGGGTCGACCTCGGGGGTTACCTCGGTCTCCTGGGCGGGAATTTCCTCATTCAGCTCTTTTTCCAGCTCTGCCATGTTTTTTCCTCCTGGAATTATTCTTTCTCATCGCCGGTAGCCTCGGGAAGCTGTGCCTGCTCGGGCTTGGCAAACATCTTGGATAAACTCTCGGCGAAGTAGCTTAAGCGGGCGGTGACCTTGGCGTAATCCATTCTGGTAGGGCCAACCACACCGATCATGCCCTGTAACCCATCGCCGATGTCGAATTTCGTCATGACCACCGAGGTGTCTTTCAGCTCGCTGGCCACATTTTCCGGGCCAACCAGCACCTTGGTGCCGTTTTCGTGCTGCATCACCGCAGGGAGATTGCTGAACGCATCCTCATCGAAGGAAGCCATCAGCCGCTGAGCCTTGTCCACATCCCGATATTCGGGAAGTCCCAAGATCCGGGACTGGCCGGCCACGGCCATATTGGTGCTGCCCTGACGGCGGAGGGTGTCTGTGGTGAAATCCACGATCACCGGCACCAGCGCGGCGGCCTCACCGGCGGAGCGCATGACCTTTTCCAGCAATTCCGCGGTAAATTCGTCGGCGGTGATCTCGGTCATGGTGGCGTTCAGCACCGCACTCAGGAGCTTCAGCTCCGTTTCGCCGGCGGCAACCGGCAGCTTGATGAGCTTGTTGACCACTTCATCGTTGGTCAACATCAGCACCAATATGATGCTGCCGTGACCGGCGAGGATCAGCTCGAAGTGCTTCACTGCCGCGCCCGTGGGACGGGAGGTGACGGAGATAGCAGGCAGATCCGTCGCCTGAGAAACCAGCCGGGCTACCTTTTCCACCATTTTGTCCACCCGCTGCATCTTTTCCTCGATGGCTAAGTTGATGGACTTGGTCTCGTCGATGCTCAGCCGGTAATCTGCCATCAGTTCATCCACATACAGCCGGTAACCTGCCGCGGAGGGGATCCGTCCGGCGGAGGTGTGGGGCTGCTCCAGATAACCCATGGCGGTCAGGTCCGCCATTTCGTTGCGGATGGTGGCAGAGGAGTATTTCATATCCGGCAAGGCGGTGATGGCCTTGGAGCCCACCGGCTCCGCGGTGCGGATATACAGGTCGACTACCGAACGCAGGACCTTCTTTTTCCGTTCCGTTAATTCCATAACACGCCTCCTTGTTAGCACTCATTCTCTCTGAGTGCTAAGCACACTATAGCAGAGAGTGCTAAAAAAGTCAATGGGTGGTTTTTGAATTATTCTTTAACATTTTGTAGAAGTTATGCGCGGAGGGCTTTTGATGCGATAAATTGTAGTTTAGCAGCGCAGCCCATAGCCTTCCCCTGGGGGAAGGTGGCACGGCGCAAGCCGTGACGGATGAGGGTTTTCTGGGCGTAAAGTTTCA
>JAGKTU010000063.1 GCA_021153265.1 Clostridia bacterium | reverse complement strand
AAACGGCTGCCCACATGGGCGCTGGCAGTGCTTGGCGTGGCTATGGCAGCGGCTGGTCTGAAACTGCAGAATATGTATTTTGATGTATCCCTGTGGTGGCCGCTGGGCTTTACGCCCCCCAGTTTTGCGTCTTCGGACTATTTCCCGTTGCTGCCAAATCTGGGTTTCTTCCTGCTGGGCGCGGTGCTGGGTCGGACGGTTTACGCTAAGAAGGAGAGCCTGCTGCCGAAAGTGGAAGAAAAGAAGGGAATTCTCCGCTTCAATTGGAATTTGAATATGCTGCGGAAGCTGACTTTGGCACTGGCTGCCGTGGCTGCAGGTCTGCGGTTTCTGATGTACTTCATCGCTGTGGACGAAAAGGGCCTGCTGACCCCTTGGAATTGGCCGGGTGTTCTGCTGGCGGTCGTCATCATTGCTGCGGTGGCGCTGGTGATCATGGGCTGCCGGCAGTTGACGCAGGAGGAAAATCCTGCTGATCTTATTCCCGGCTGGGTCTGGGGCGTTGCGCTGGCGGCTGGCATCGTCACCATGCTGATGACCGAAACGGCCAGAGTTGACAATCTGGCGAAGATCCGGTATTGGCTGGGCTGGGCAAGCATTCCCTGCCTGCTGGCGGCGACCTTTGCACTGCATCTGGGAAAGCGGCCTGCTTTCCTGTTCCACGGAATCGTGTGCCTGTTCTTTGGACTGCATCTGGTGGACTATTACCGGGTCTGGAGCGGCGAACCGCAACTGATGGATTACTTGTTCCAGCTGTTCGGCTGTGTGGGTCTGCTGCTGACGGCGTACCAGCGCACCGCCTTTGATGTGGAGGCGGGAAACTACCGGGCGCTGCGCATCACGGAGCTGCTGACGGCCTTTGCCTGTCTGGTGGCGGCAGCCGATTCCGGGCAGAGCCTGTTCTACCTCGCCGGCGGCATGTGGTGTCTTCTGGGACTCCATACACCTGCTTTGCAGGAGGTGGCGGACGATGAAGCTGCCTGAAAGTGTCCAATTTTGCCTGAATGAACTGGAAAACAGGGGGTTTGCCGCCTATTTGGTTGGCGGCTGCGTGCGGGATCATTTCCTCGGGCTGAAACCCCATGATTTTGACATCTGCACCGACGCTTTGCCGGAACAGATCGAGGGGGTTTTTGAAAATTTCCCTCTGGTTCTGGCCGGAAAAAAGCACGGAACCGTAGGCGTGGTCACGGACAGCGGCGTGGCGGAGATCACCACCTTCCGCACGGAAGGCCCTTACCGGGACTCCCGGCACCCGGACTGGGTGAAATTTGTGGGAGATGTCCGGGACGATTTGGCCCGGCGGGATTTTACCGTCAATGCCATGGCCTGGTCGCCTACCCGGGGTCTGGCTGATCCCTTCGGCGGCCGGGAGGATCTGAAAAAGGGCATCCTCCGGGCGGTGGGCAAGCCGGAAGACCGGTTCACGGAAGACGCTCTGCGGATACTCCGGGGCGTGCGGTTTTCTGTGCGGTTTTCGCTGACGCCCGAAGAGGAAACGAGAGTGGCTATGGAAAATCTCTCGCCGCTGATGGAAAATTTGGCGCGGGAACGGGTATTTGACGAGTTATGTAAACTACTTCCCTTGGTCAGCGCGGAGGATCTGCTGCGGTGGAAGCATGTTCTGGGGGCTGTGATCCCGGAACTTACGCCCACCTTTGATTTTGACCAGCGGTCGCCCCATCACGCCTATGACCTCTACACCCATATCGCCAATGTTACCGCCGGTGTGCCGGCGGATCTGACCCTGCGGTGGGCGGCGCTGTTGCACGATGTGGGTAAGATTCCCACCTTTACCATCGATGAAAATGGCCGGGGGCATTTTTACGGCCATGCCGGGGTCAGCGCCGAGATGGCGAACCACATCCTGCGGCGGCTGAAAGCTCCTAACAAGATCCGGGAGCAGGTGGTCACCCTCATCGACAAGCACATGACCCGGCTGGAACCGCAAAGAAAACCGCTGCGGCGCGTTTTGGGTCGGCTGGGTGAAGAAACCGTCTTTGGCCTGCTTGTGCTGCAAGAGGCGGACATGGGCAGCAAGGGTACAGGAAAAGCAGAAGAAATGGAACAATTCCCCCGGATTCGGGAGGAAATTCGGCTGATTTTGGAAGAAAACGCCTGCTTGCGTTTGAAAGACTTAGCGGTGAACGGCCGGGACTTGATGCAGCTTGGCTACGAGGGAAAAGCCATCGGCGAAGCCCTCAATGAATTGCTGGCTCAGGTTCTGGACGAGAAGCTGCCCAACGAAAAAGATGCCTTGCTTGCATTTTTGCGGCAGGTGTAGGAGGTAAAACCATGAACATCGCCATCGTCACAGGTGCAAGCTCCGGCATGGGCCGGGAGTTTGTGCTGCAATTATCTCAGTATGTCAAAGTGGACGAGATTTGGGCCATCGCCCGCCGGGGCGATGCGCTGGAATCACTGAAAAAGGAAGTAAATGTGCCGGTTCGGCCCATTTCTCTGGATTTGTGCGAAAAAAGCAGCTTTGACACAATGGCAAAGCTGCTGGAAGAAGAAAAGCCCGACGTCAAGCTGCTGGTGAATGCCGCAGGTTTCGGCAAATTTGGCGCTTACCACAAGGTTTCCTTGGAAGATGAGAGCCGGATGATCGACCTCAACTGCAAGGCTGTGGTGCTTTTGACCCGGCTGGTGCTTCCTTATATGGAAAAAGGCAGCCACATTTTGCAGCTGGACAGCCTGTCTGCCTTCCAGCCCGTGCCCTATATCACCACCTACGGCGCAACCAAGGCTTTCGTCCTGAGCTACTGCCGGGCCATGAACCGGGAGCTGAAAAATAAGGGCGTGCGCATGATGGCCATGAACCCCGGCTGGGTGAAGACGGAATTCTTTGACCACGCCTTCCAGACCAATTCCGACAACGAGGTCAAGTTCTTCGACCGGCTGTACGAGGCTAAGGACTGCGTGGCTACGGGTCTGAAAGACCTGTACCGCACGAAAAAGGACTATTCCATTCACGGCCTGCCTATCAAGCTGCAGGTGCTGGCGGTGAAGTTCGTTCCCCATAGTATTGTCATGAATATCTGGCTGAATCAGCAGAAAAAGGCGAAAAATAACAAGGGGCTGACCACAAAATGAAAAAGAAACTGATTGCGCTGCTGCTTATTCTCGCCATTTTGGTGCTGTGCGGCTGCCTGGCGAAGGTTTTGCTGGACGCCCCCGAAGAAACCCCCGCGCCCCAAGTCACCGGCGGCGAAAAGCTCACCGTCCATTTTCTGGATGTAGGACAAGCGGACTGCGCCTTACTGGAATGCGGCGGCGAATATATGCTCATCGACGGCGGCAACATCGGCGATGGACAGATGGTCATTTCTTATTTGCAGAACATGGGCGTGGAGGAGCTGAAGGCTGTGGTCTGCACCCATGCCCACGAGGATCATGTGGGCGGTCTGCCCTCGGTTCTGGCGGTGTATCCTGTAAAGCAGGTCTTCGCCCCCACCAAGACCTACGCATCCAAGGTCTTTGACGATTTTCTGTACTACACCGACCAGCAGCGGCTGGGGGTGACCATCCCCGCTCCCGGGGACGAGATGACTCTGGGACAGGCCCAGATCACCGTGCTGGGACCGCTGAAATCCTACGCCGAGACCAACGACACCTCCATCGTGATGAAAGTGGTATTCGGGGAGACCAGCTTCCTGTTCACCGGCGATATGGAGGTGCTAGCAGAGAACGATCTGCTGGAAAATGGCACGGATCTGAAAGCGGATGTGCTGAAGGTGGGTCACCATGGCTCCGACACTTCCACCGGCTACCGCTTCCTGTATGAGGTTGACCCCACTTATGCGGTTATCTCCGTGGGGGAGGGCAACAAGTACGGCCACCCCAACGATATCACCCTGTCCCGGCTGAATGACGCGGAATGCACCATCTTCCGCACGGATCATCTGGGTACGGTGGTGGCGGTCAGCGACGGCAAGGAAGTGTCCTTCACATGGGAGAACCAGAAGGGCGATCCTTCCAACGCCGCTCAGGCGGACATCACCTACGTCGGCAACAAAAACTCCAAAAAGTTCCACGCTCCGGGCTGCGCATCCCTGCCCAGCGAGAAAAACAAGGTGGAATTTGACACCTACGAAGAGGCTGTGGAGGCAGGCTTTACCCCCTGCGGCAGCTGCTTAGGATAAAAAGAAAAGAGCCGCCACCGGAAACGGTGGCGGCTTTTCTATACATTAGCAGTCGGTTTCTTCCACGGTCAGCTTGCTCAAAATGGCGGCAAGCTTTGCGTTGACCATGTCGAAGTCGGAAACCGCGTCCATGATCTCGTCGTAGGCCACGTCTTTGCCTGCCTGCATCAGCTCCCGGGCAAGGTCGGCAACCTCCTGAGCATGGGCATCGTTGTGGCTGACTAAGTATTTCATCATCACAAGCAACTCTTCCACAGGGGTGGCGTTCTCTCTGGGGGTGTGGCTGTGTTCCTCGTCGCCGTGGGTGTGGCAATGGGTCAGACCGCCATGGGAATGGGTGACACCGCCGTGGGAGTGAGCCAGCACATCCCGCTTGACGCCGCTGAGCTGATACATCTGCCGGTTGGAGATCATCACCTCCACCTCCAGATGGGGATCGAAGAGCTTTTTCAGGCTGTCCGCGGTCATGAGGCCGTTGCTGACCTTGCTGGCGGAGCCGCTGTGGTGGTTGTCGATGGCCTCCCGGCTCATACCGTGGGCGATGGTGAGGCGGCCGTCCTCTTTCAGAAGAGCAGCCAAAATCTTGATCAGCCGCTTGGGCTTGGGGAAGTGGGGGAAGGCATTGTAGACCACGATGCGGTCGAATTTCTGCTCAAATGTGGCCTCTTCCACGTCGGCGCAGATCACGGTTACCCGATTTTCGTCCGCATATTTCCGGGCGGCGATCCGGGCCATCTCCGGGGAGATGTCGATACCGGTGACGCTCTTGACGCCCCGGTCTAAGTAGTAGTCGAACATCACGCCGGTGCCGCAGGCTACGTCCAGAACGTCCATACCTTCGCCAACCTCGGCGTTGTCCAGAATCTTGCCGATGATGGCGTCACTTTTGATCATGTCCGCGTCCCAATTGGGGGCGCAACGGTCAAAAAATTCGATGATATCTTTCTTTTCCATAGTTACCTCTTCAAATCAACCAAAAAAGTTCTCGGTATCGATCTTCTGATAGCCGCCGAAGCTGCTGGGGCAGGCGAAAATCTCATCCGCCAGTTCAGCGCCGAGGAACATCTTCGTGACCTCGTTGGTCTTTGCGGTCAGGTCGATGTCGGCAAATGCCTCGGGGTAGACGGTCTTGGCGATAAACCAAGTGTTGATCAGAGCGATCTCGTAGTTGGTGTAGTAGGCATTGTAGGCCATCTCCAGATACACTTCGCCATCCTGCCAAGCTTTGCAGGTGTCAAAGATGGTGGGGTCTTCCGCGTACAAAGGCTTAATATTCTTCACCGCGGCGGCATCCATGATGATGATATCCATATCTGCGCCCAGCTCCACGAACTTCTCTTCCTCGATGGGGCCGACGCCCTGCATACCCAATCCGCTGACCACATTCTTGACTCCGGCAATTTCGAAGGAGACATAGCTTTCCGCCGTCATCAGATGGTTGGTGGTACCCCAGTTGCCAAGTCCGCAGATGTAGACGCTGGGCTTATTTTCTTCGGGGATGTCCGCGACTCGTGCGGAGATGGCGGCGGCTTCATCCTGAACGAATTTCACCAGTTGGGCGGCCTTTTCTTCCTTGCCGAAGACCTTGCCCAGCAGATCCATGCAGCCGTAGAATTTTTCGTCGAATACGCTCCGCTTGCCGGAACTTAAGGTGATGACCGGTACACCCAGCTGCTCCTGCAGGGCGTTGGCCTTGTCCACATCCTCGAACTCGGAGATGACGATGTCGGGGTTGCAGGCGAGGATCTTCTCGGCTTCCGCGGACTGGGCCATGGGGCCGCCCACGCCGCAGGAGGGCAGGTTCTGGAAGGTCTCGCCGCAGGCCAGCATGTAGGGACGGGCGACGGAGTCAAACATCATGGGCCGCTCGGACAGGCTTACGTTGTCGATGTCCTCAACACCTGCCAGCAGGTTTACATCGCCCACATAGCAGTACATTCTCAGCGCGCCTGCGCCGATGCAGACAACGCGCTTGTAGCTGCCGGGGTTGACGGTAACTTCCCGGCCGATCATGTCGGTGACGGTGATGGCGGTGTCCGCCGGAGGGGTGGTTTCGCCGCTGACGGCGTCGGAAATGTTCTGCATATTGCATCCAACCATGCTCAGCAGCATGGCAAAGACCAGAACAAAGGTGAAAAACTTCTTAACTTGCATGATAGTTACCTCCTAAGATGACTTTATGGTTCTCTATTTCAACAATTCTGACGTCGATGTCAAAAATATCCTTGATCACCGCTTCGGTGACGATCTCCTTGCCGCCGGCGTACTTGACCACGCCGTCTTTCATAAAGAAGAATTTGTCGCCAAAGGTAAGGGCTTGGTTCAGATCGTGGAGGGAAGACAGAATGCTGATGTTCTTTTCTTTTGCCAGCTTTTTGGCCTCCACCATGATGAGGTGTTCATTGGCGATGTCTAAGTTGCCGGTGGGCTCGTCGAAGACCATCAGTTTCGGCTCTTGCGCCATGGCCCGGGCGATGGCGATCTTCTGCCGTTCGCCGCCGGAAAGCTCGTCCACATTCCGGTGGGCAAAATCGGTCAGTCCCATATCTTCGATGATCTTTTCCACGGCCAGATAATCGTCGTGGCTGGCTTTCAAACCGAAATAGGACACCCGGCCCATCAAAATGGAGTCGAAGACGCTCAGCGCGCCGAAGTGGATGTCCTGAGGGACGTAGGCGATGCGACGGGAGCGCTCCCGGCGTTTCATTTTCAGCAGGTTTTCTCCGTTGAATTGGAGCGCGCCGCTTTTGGGCTTCTCGATACCTAAGATATTCTTGAACAGGGTGGTCTTGCCGGAGCCGTTCTTGCCAAGCAGGATGCCGATCTCACCCTGCTTCAGCTCCAGAGAAGTGCCGTGCAGAACGGGGTCGCCGGTTCTGCTGTAACGGAAGTGCAAATTTTCTACTTTCAGCATCTGCGGTTCTCCTTTCGGCTGAAGATGATGGCGATAAAGAAGGGCGCGCCCAGTAAGGATGTGATGGCGCCCACCGGCAGGGCGGAGCCGCTGCCGAGGCTTCGGGAGGCCGTATCTGCCAGTAAAAGCAGCAGGCTTCCCATGAGACAGGACACGGGGACGGTGACCCGGTGATCCTGACCCAGCAGTTTTTTGGTCACATGGGGGCAGATGATGCCAACAAATCCGATGACACCCAAGAAAGACACGCAGGCGGCGGTGATGACCGAGGCCAGTAAAAGAGATACAAACCGCAGTCCCTCCACATGGATGCCCATGGTCTTGGCGGTGGCTTCGCCGCTGAGGAGGGCGTTATACTTCCAGGACATCAGCATAAAGAATACAATACCCGCCAGAACCACCGCTGCCATAATGGCATCGGTGCGGTAGGTAGCCCGGCCCAGATCGCCGAAGCTCCAGACCACGGCGGCGGACAGGCCCACATCGGTGGCGTAAAACTGCAAAATGGTGGTGGCGGCGGTCCAGATAGAGCCGATGGCCATACCGGCCAGGACTACCACATTGGGGGAAAAGGACCGGAGGGTACAAAGACCCAGAATCAGCAAAATAGAGGCTGTTGAAAACACGAATGCCAGCGCAGAGGTTGCAAAAGGGTTCGCACCCACATCGAAACTGGAAAGATTGTTGCCCGTGGAGAGGAAACCGCCGGCGAAGGCGATGATGGAAAGGTTTGCGCCGAACACCGCCGCATTGGAAACGCCCAGCGTGGAGGGGGAGGCCATGGAATTGTTCAGCGTGGTCTGCATCACAAGACCGGACACCGCCAGACCTGCGCCGGCGATGACGGCCGCCAGCACCCGGGGTACCCGGATGCGCCAGATGATGCGCAGGTGGGCGGGACTGCCGTAGCCGGTAAGGGCACCCAGAGATTCGGTGAAGGACATGTCGGAGGAGCCGACAAATAAACACGAAACACCTATGGCAAGGACAGCCGCCAGCAATGCGGCGACCACCACGGTATTTCGCTTACGCCTTTTTTTCAGTTCGTGGATAGCGTTCATGGTTATTTCTTTCTCCTGACAGATAGCTTTCATACGTTTTGTGTATTATAGCATCGGTTTTGGGTTTATGTAAGCCCCCAGGGGGGATATATCCGGTGGGACAGGTGGAAATACAGCATCAGCCATGCCGCTGTATGCCCTAATGCCGAAAGGTTCATCATGGACGCGGATAAGGGTCAAATCCCTTGCGGAAATGCCGGGTTCGTGATACAATGAAAGCCAAATCCCGACGGTTTTGATCGGATTGGAGAGATAAACATGAAATATATTCGACAACTGGGGATCATCCTGCTGTTCAGTCTGGCTGGGGATGTGTGCCATGGACTGCTGCCCTTTCCGATTCCGGCATCGATCTACGGCATGGTGCTGCTGCTTCTGGCCTTGACGTGCAAACTGGTGAAGGTGGAAGACGTGAAGCAGACCGGGGACTTTCTGGTTTCCCTGCTGCCGCTGCTGTTTATGGTGCCTGCGGTGGGACTGATGGCTTGCTGGGAACAGATCCAGTCGGAGATTCTGAAAATGATCCTGCTTATCGCGGTCACCACGGTGCTGACCTTCGGCGTGTCGGGACTCCTGACCAAGCTTTTCCACAAAGGCGGTGAGCAGGATGGGTAAATGGCTGACCGGAAGCGGCTTTTTCTGCATCGTTTTGTCCATCGGGGCGTTTTATACCGGATACGCCTGCCAGAAAAAGTGGAAAAAGGCCGTATTGAATCCCATTTTGATCGGCGCGGCACTGGTGATGCTGGCGTTGTGGGCGCTGGATATCCCGGTGGAGCAGTACCGGAATGACTGCAAACCACTGACATATCTGATGACCCCTGCCACGATTTGCCTTGCCATCGCATTTTACGAGCAGCTGCAGTCGCTCAGGCGGCATCTGCCTGCGATCTTCATCGGTGTGCTCGGCGGCACCCTGTCCAGTCTGCTGTCTGTGTGGCTGCTGTCCAGAGCATTGGGCTTTGATGAGGTGCTGACGGTTTCCCTGCTGCCCAAGAGTGTCACGGCGGCTATTGGCGTGGCCCTCAGCGAGCAGGCCGGCGGCGTGGGCGCATTGACCACGGCGGTGATCTCTGCCACCGGTATCTTCGGCAACATCGCAGGCCCCCAACTGGCAAAGCTGTTTCGTCTGAATGACCCCATTTCCAAAGGTGTGAGCTTTGGAACTGCCTCTCATGTGATCGGCACCAGCAGAGCCATGGAAATATCGCAGCTGAGCGGCGCGGTGAGCAGCCTGTCGCTGACATTGGCCGGTCTGATCACCAGTGTGATCCTGTCATGGGTGTTGGCATAGTCAGACTGCGGCTCTGCGCAGATAGGATATAAGCAGACGTATTTTTTGGAGGCTAAGCAAATGCCTAAATTGAAAGACAGATTTTACATATTCAAATCTTTACATTTACAAGCAATTGGCGCAATATGCATACTGCTTTGCGCCCTTGTGCTGCTGTGGCGCGGCAATGTAACCAGCAATCAGGCCATGCCGGCTTTGGTTGCACAGGTGTATTTTGATGGCGAATATCGTATCGCCGGTGGGCAGTGGCAGAAGATCGTCAAAGGAAACCACATTCCTTCTACTGAGGGAGATGTAACGCTGCGGGGAAACTTCCACATGCTGACCCCGGATGGCGAATATATTGGCGTTTATAGCGGCGATATGCCCATAGCGTTCTATACAGACCACATTAATTTGACTTTCTATGAGGGCGAACATGAACCATATGTAATGGATGTGGAAAATCCTTTATACGGAGATTCTGCTTGCCACGAGGATTGGTCTGCTTATGTTCTGACAAGCGGAAGTGAAGAGCCTATCGAGATTTTGATTCATAATCCCCATCGTTTTGGTAACGAAACTGCTATTGACGAGATGCTTTCCAGCACAGCCTTGTGGACAGATATTGAGTTTGAAAAAGGAGTTCTTGAAAGCGGAAAAACTCAAAGAGACATTGGCCTGTTGTTTGCCATCATTTCTCTTGTCGTTTTGGGAACAGCTTTATTCTCAACACTGATACATATAAAAAACAGCAAGATTATTTGGCTGTTCGGCACTGTGATTTTATTTGCCGGTACATATCTGTCTTATAGCGCAGACGGCGTTTCATTCTGGAACGAATCCGTTGTATCCAATACGACGATTTTGGGCTGCTCTATGATGTTCTATATGTTCTTTCTTTGCGTTGCACTTGTGCAGTTTTTGAAAGACACGAGGACAATCGGTATCGTCACCGTTACACTGCTTGGCGTTGTTAATGCTGTACTTCTTGTTTTGCCAGTTTTGACAGACATACTCTTTTTTGATACCTGGCTTTATTGGGCCAGTGTACAAATACTTGCAAACATCATTCTGCTCGGATGTCTTATTCGTGAGTTAGTTGTTACAAAAGGAAAAGAACGTTGGCTTTATTTCGGCGCAATTTTGCCACTGGTTTCCTTTGGTGTTGATGTTATCATGACCGACCTTGGATTATGGAAGGGCGGAGTTTCCTCAAGATATATTTTTACTGTTTTCTTTGTTGTAGCAATGGTTGTCGTGCTCAAAGTTATACCTAACGGCATTAATGCACTTTCAAAAGCGAAAGAATTGGAGACCGAAAAAATTGTACTTAATGCGGAGCTTACCGAAAGCAGAATTTCTACTATGATGAGCCAAATCCGTCCCCACTTCATTTACAACACTTTGGGCAGCATTGAACAGCTTTGCATCATTGATCCTCCAAAAGCCGGAGAACTCGTTCATAACTTCGCAAAGTATCTGCGCGGTAATTTCGGAGAACTGGATAATCCTAAACCGATTTTAATGTCGCAGGAAATGGAGCACGTTCGCCATTACATCAGCATTGAAAACGTGCGTTTCCCAGATATGACCTTCTCATTTGAGATGAATTCAGATGACTTTCATATTCCTGCACTTACCATTCAGCCAATTGTAGAAAATGCCATAACAAATATTCATAGTGAAAATAATTTTGAATGTCATAATTCATATATTGCCGAATGTTGTGACAAGGCGATAACGGCTATATACGAAATAAATAAAAAATTCTGATTGAAAGGGTGGTTTATTTGGCTTTTGAAGGTTTGTCTGAAAAACTTAGTGCCGCATTTAAAAAACTGCGTTCTAAAGGTAAATTAACAGAAAATGACGTAAAGGAAGCAATGCGTGAAGTAAGACTTGCATTGTTGGAGGCTGACGTTAACTATAAGGTAGCCAAGGAGTTTACAAACCGAATATCTGAAAGAGCAGTTGGTTCTGATGTTATGGAAAGCCTTACACCTGCTCAGATGGTTATTAAGATCGTAAATGAAGAACTTACATCTCTTATGGGGGGAGAAGAGGTTAGAATTAAGTGGTCATCAAAGCCTCCCACAGTAATTATGATGTGCGGATTGCAGGGTTCAGGTAAAACTACACACACAGGAAAACTTGCAAAAATGTTAAAGAAAGAGGGGCACCGCCCTTTGGTAGTTGCTTGTGATATTTACAGACCTGCGGCTATTGAACAGCTTAAAGTTGTTGCAAAAGGAATAGATATACCTGTTTTTGAAATGGGAAAAACTGCTCCTGTTAAAATAGCTAAAGAAGCAATAAAGCACGCTAAAGATTACGGTAATGATGTGATTATTTTGGATACAGCAGGACGATTGCATATTGATGAAGCTCTTATGGGAGAACTTGCAACTATAAAAGAGGAAGTAAAACCACAGGAAATTTTGTTGGTTGTAGATTCTATGACAGGTCAGGATGCTGTAAACGTAGCTAAATCATTTAATGATTTACTTGATATCACAGGGGTTATTCTTACAAAACTGGATGGTGATACCCGTGGTGGTGCGGCACTTTCTGTTAGATCTGTAACGGGTAAACCTATAAAATATGCGGGTACAGGTGAAAAAATGGATGACCTTGAGGTTTTCCATCCTGACAGAATGGCAAGTCGTATTCTTGGTATGGGCGATATGCTTACATTGATAGAAGAGGCTGAGGACAGACTTGACCAGAAAAAAGCACAGGAAATGGCTGAGAAGCTATCTAAACACAAGTTCGACCTTAACGATTTGCTTGACCAGTTTGGACAAATTAAACGTATGGGACCTATTAAAGGCATTTTATCAAAGCTACCTGGTGTTGATACCGGTAAGCTAGATGAAATGGATGTTGATGATAATTTAATCTATAAAAATGAGGCAATAATTCTTTCTATGACACCACAGGAAAGAGAAAAGCCTTCAATAATAAATCCCTCACGTAAAAAGAGAATTGCCGCAGGATGCGGTATGAAGGTTGAGGATGTTAATCGTTTGCTTAAGCAGTTTGAGCAAATGCAAAAGGTTATGAAGCAACTTGGTGGCAAAAAAGGAAAACGTCGCAAGTATAAGCATCTTCCAGGTTTGGGTGGCCCAATGAATCCAATGGGCGGTAATAATCCATTTAGTGGAATGTAAAATAATATAAGTTATTCATCCAAGTGATTGGTGAAGATATAAGTTTTTATAATTTTCGGAGGTAAAATAAAATGGTTAAAATCAGATTAAGACGTATGGGTGCTAAGAAATCTCCTTTCTATCGTGTAGTTGTTGCAGATTCAAGATACCCAAGAGATGGACGTTTCATTGAAGAGATTGGTTACTATAATCCAATGGTTAACCCTGCTGAGGTTAATGTTGATGGCGAAAAGGCTAAGAAGTGGATTGCTAATGGTGCTCAAATGACAGATACAGTTAAGTCTTTGTTCGCAAAGTACAATGTATTGGGTGAGTAATTTATAACAAATCCTAAAGGAGTTCAGTAATGGAACAATTATTAATTACTATTGCACAGGGTCTTGTTGATAATCCTGAATGTGTAAAGGTTGATAAAGACGAGCCTAATGAAGATGGTGTAATTATTTATCACCTTCACGTTGCAGAGCCTGATATGGGTAGGGTTATCGGTAAGCAAGGTAGAATAGCAAAAGCTATCCGCACTATTGCAAGATCTACTGCTGTCAGAAGCAATACAAAGGTAATGGTTGAAATAGACTGATTATACTAATAA
>JAGKTU010000062.1 GCA_021153265.1 Clostridia bacterium | reverse complement strand
CCCTTGGTGGTGCCGGTGGTGCCGCCGGAGTAAAGGACTGCGGCGCAGTCGTCGAACTTGCCGTCGTCAGCAGGCAGGGCAGCGTTCTTGCCGGCCTTGACCATGTCGTACCAGAGGGTAAAACCCTTGCCGGCAGGCACACGGTCGGCCTTGCCGCCCTTGGTCATGGGATAGAGCATGCTCAAAGGAGCGGGCAGCTCGTCTGCGATCCGGGCAATCAGAATTTCGGTGGGATTCTCCAGCTCGGGGACGATCTGGGCTACCTTATCGTAGAACTGAGCCAGGGTCAGAATGGCCTTGCTCTTGGAGAAGTTCAGGTAAAAAGCGATCTCTTTCGCTGCGGACAGGGGGTGGATCATATTGGGGATGGCGCCGATGCGGTTCAGAGCGTAGAAGCAGTCCAGCGCCTGGGGGGTGTTGGCCATGCAGATGGTCACGCGGTCGCCCTTGCCGATGCCCATGTTCACAAGGCCCTTGGCGGCGGCCTCAATGCGCTTCATAAAGGCGGCATAGGAGGTCTTCTTGCCCATGAAGATATAGGCGGTGGAGTCGGGATACTGTTTTGCGGTCTGGCTTAAGAGCTGATACATGGTCTTGTGGGGATAATCCAGGGATGCGGGGGTGTTACCGTAGTAGCTCAGCCAGGGAGCGGTGGCAGAAATGGCCATATTTCTATCTTTCCTTTCCATGTTAGGGAGTGCTGTCCACTCAATAATAATATGTAATTATACCACTATCCTGCATTGATTTCCACCCTTTTTACAAAAAATGTGTCCCCGGCACATCCGCACTTGCGAATTGCGGATAAAGGAGGTATAATATAGGATATTTCGGTTTTCGGAGGCGAAAAGCATGTTGATTGGATGTATCGCACTGGTTTCCGCGGTGCTGGCGGCGGCGGTGTGCGGCCTTGTGGGGGCGTTTGAGAGCCTTGCATGGCTGTGGATTCTGCCGCTGGTGACCCTCGCCGGGGTGCTGGTTCTGGTGGGTATCGGGTTTGCGTTTTTGCTGTACCTGTGCCACCGGGTGGATCAGAATGTACCTCAGGAAAAGGACGATCCTCTGTATCGGTTCGTGGCGAATCTCGTCATCCAGTCGGCACTGCCCGTCCTGCGTATTCGGGTCAAGAAGAGCGGCATGGAGAAGGTCCCCCAGAGCGGACGTTTCCTGCTTGTGTGCAACCACTGCAACGATTCTGACCCCATAATTTTATTAAAATGCTTCAAAAAGCATCAATTGGCCTTCATTTCCAAGAGGGAAAATCAGTCGATGTTTGTCATCGGCCCTATGATGCACAAGCTCCAGTGCCAGCTGATCAACCGGGAAAATGACCGGGAGGCCCTGAAGACCATCCTCAACTGCATCAAAATTCTGAAGGAAGACAAGGCATCCATCGCCGTGTTCCCCGAGGGCGGCATTCTGTCCGAGGACGGAAAGCTCCACCATTTCCGCCCGGGTGTCTTCAAAATCGCCCAAAAAGCCAAAGTTCCCATCGTGGTCTGCACCCTCCGGGATACCAAGGATGTGGTACACAACATCCTGCATTTCAAGGGCTCCAAGGTCGAACTGCGTGTGCTGGAGACGATCCCTGTCGAGGAATTGGAAGCCGTTACCACAGTTGAGATCTCCGAACGGTGCCATCAGCTGATGGCTGACGACTTAGGCCCGGATTTGATAGCGGATTAGTCTAAAAAACACCCCGAAATGGGGCGTCTTTTGCGTATTCTACCACTTGATTTGCGGCAGTTTCCTATGTATAATGGAAACTCCACAGGAAATTTATCCATAACATGGAGGAAATACAATGAAAAACAGCGAAAAAACTCTGGATATGATCGTAAACCTCTGCAAGAGCCGTGGCTACGTCTACGCCGGTTCCGAGATCTACGGCGGTCTGGCCAACTCCTGGGACTACGGCCCTCTGGGTGTTGAGTTCAAGAATAACGTCAAGAAGGCATGGCTGAAGAAGTTCGTGCAGGAGTCCGATTACAACGTCGGTCTGGACGCCGCCATCATCATGAACCCCACCACCTGGGTCACCACCGGCCACGTGGGCTCTTTCTCCGATCCTCTGGTTGACTGCAAGGGCTGCGGCTCCCGTCAGCGCGCTGACCAGCTGATCTCCGCTTCCGAGTCTGGCAAGCTGGTGAATGTGGACGCCATGGACACCAAGGAGATGAACGCTTTCATCGAGGAGCACGAAGATGTGGTCTGCCCCGTCTGCGGCAAGCATCACTTCACCTCCATCCGTAACTTTAACCTGATGTTCCAGACCAAGATCGGCGTCACCGAGGACTCCTCCTCCATCGCCTACCTGCGTCCCGAGACCGCTCAGGGTATTTTCGTCAACTTCGACAACATCCAGCGCACCACCCGTAAGAAGCTGCCCTTCGGCGTCTGCCAGGTGGGTAAGGCTTTCCGTAACGAGATCACCCCCGGCAACTTCACCTTCCGTACCCGTGAGTTCGAGCAGATGGAGTGCGAGTTCTTCTGCCAGCCCGGCACCGATCTGGAGTGGTTCGCCTACTGGAAGGATTTCTGCAAGAACTGGCTGCTTAGCCTGGGCATCAAGGAAGATTCCCTCCGTCTGCGTGACCACGATCCTGCAGAGCTGGCCTTCTACTCCCGCGCCACCACCGATATCGAGTATCAGTTCCCCTTCGGCTCCGGCTGGGGCGAGCTGTGGGGCATTGCTGACCGTACCGACTATGACCTGGGCCGCCATCAGGAGGCTTCCGGCAAGAAGCTGACCTACTTCGACCAGGAGCGTAACGAGCACTACATCCCCTACGTCATCGAGCCCTCTCTGGGCTGCGACCGTGTGGCTCTGGCCTTCCTGTGCGAGGCTTACGACGAGGAGCAGGTCGGCGTGGACAAGAAGGGCAATGCCGACATCCGCACCGTGCTGCGTCTGCACCCCGCTCTGGCTCCTTTCAAGGCCGCTGTTCTGCCCCTGAGCAAGAAGCTGAGCCCCAAGGCTGAGGAAATCTACAAGATGCTGCGTAAGGACTTCATGGTGGACTTCGACGATGCCGGCTCCATCGGCAAGCGCTACCGCCGTGAGGACGAGATCGGCACCCCCCTGTGCATCACCGTGGACTTCCAGACCGTTGGCGACGAGAACACCCCTGCCGACGACTGCGTCACCGTCCGTGACCGCGACACCATGGAGCAGGTCCGTATCCCGATCTCCGAACTGCGCGATTACATCGCCAAGAAGTGCGAATTCTAAGCGGTTCTCAATAACGTTACAGAGTAAATTTACCCCCGGTCGCAAGACCGGGGGTTTACTTGACTTTTATATGGGCCTTTGGTATAGTATCAGCGAAATATTAAAGGAAAAATGCGCAAAACGAAAGGAATGCAGACCATGGAGCAGACGTTTTTTGCCGCGGATCAGCTTTGCGATGCCGTGTATAAGGATAACACCCCGGAAGGAACCGTGGCGCGGATCCAGTCGCTTTTGCGCAGCCATGGCATCGAAACCCAGGAACAATGGGTGGAGTCCAACGTTCCCAACTGCTATACCCTGCGCGTGACGGTGGTGGGAACCACCTTCGGCACCAACGGCAAGGGCGTGACCAAGGCGTTTGCCAGAGCCAGCGGCTACGGCGAACTGATGGAGCGGATGCAGCTTGGGTATCTGGCCAGCGGCGTCAACCACAAAGACGGCGTTTTCACCGTCAATGACAGCCAGAACGAGTCCGTTTCCGCGCAAATGCTGCTGCAGCGCAACGGAAAGTGGTACGAACTGCTGTCCCAGCGGCTGAACTGGGCCACCGGAGAGAATACCTCTGCCGAACAGATCTTGATGCAGTACGCCGACGAACACGGAAACATCGCCGCTGCGCCCTATTACAATCTCACCACCGGCACGAAGGAATATTTCCCCACCACCCTGCGCAAGGCTGTATACAATGCCAACGGCTGCGCCGCCGGCAACTCTCCAGAGGAGGCAATCGTCCAGGGCATCAGCGAGGCTGTGGAGCGCAATCACCAGCTGCGGCTCATCGCAGAGGATATCACGCCGCCGGATGTTCCGGAAAGCGCACTGGAAGCCTGCCCCGTGGCTTACGGCATCATCACCTTCCTCCGGGAGAAGGGCTTCCGGGTGCTGGTGAAGGACTGCTCTCTGGGAATGGATTTCCCCGTAATCTGCGTGGTGATCATCGACCCCAAAACCGGCCGCTACCGCACCAACTTTGGTGCTTTCCCCATTTTTGAGATCGCTCTGCAGCGAACCCTTACCGAGAGTTTTCAGGGCCGCAACCCTGACAATGTGGCCCGGAATGAGAATTTCCTCTGCGGAAAGGGTCAGATTTTGGATCTGAAGAATCTGTCCATCGAACTGACCCAAGGCGGCGGCGAGAAGCAGCCGGCGCTGTTCTTCGGCACCCCGGGTTACGAATTCCGGGAGAATATCGGGCTGATGGGCAAAGGTAACCGGGAACTTCTGCGGTCCTGTGTGGCCTATTTCCGGGATATGGACCGGGACATCCTGGTTCGGGACGGCTCTTGCCTGGGCTTCCCCACCTATCAGGTGCTGATCCCCGGCTACAGCGAAATTTTCAGCCACCGGCTATCCGCCAAACACAATGACCGCAGCTGCGCGGCCTATGCCCAGAAGGTGCTGCGAAATCCTGCTGCGGCAAAGCCCGAGGACATCATGGGCCTGTATATGCACATGAAGTGGACCGCCAAGCTGGATCAGCGCACCAACAATGTCCACGGTTTCACCGCCGGCGCCGGCATCTCCGCCGACCTGAGCCCCCGGGAGGATGCTTATCTGATGGCGGCTTCCCTTGCCTGTGTCAGCTACACCATGGGGCGGTACGGTGAAACCGTCAGCCAGATCGAACGGATGCTGCCGGCTGCCCCGGAGCAGGATCGGGAATACCTGATCTGCTTGAAGCGGTATCTGTCCCTGATCCTCAACGGCTGGAAACCTGCAGCCATCAAGGATTTCCTGCTGCTTTTCCACAATGCGGATACTGTTCAAAAGCTTTTCGCCTGTCTGGAAGAAAAACGCAACCCCATGGCGAACTTCACCCTGCGCTGCGACGGCATCTGCCGCGCCGATTGCCCTCTGCGCCACGGCTGCCGCAAGGTTCGGGTGGATGAGCTGGCGAAAAAGATCAATGACAAGACCCGGGAACTGGACTTTGACACCATGGCCCGGAGTCTGGAAGCACTTTTACGTAACTGATATGCGCACACGGCGAACGCTCATGGCTTTCGCCGTGTGCTTTTTTCCGGAAGTACAAGATTTCTTAAAGGGAAAGTTCATAAAAACGTCTTTCTTTCCCTTTACAAGTGTGCTATAATACCTTAAATTGGATTTTGATTGCCATACGACAGGAAAGGAACTACTTTATGGGACTGTTTGATAAGATTTTCGGCACCCGTTCCCAGCGGGAGATCAAGAAAATTCAGCCGATCGTGGATAAGATCCTCTCTCTGGAGAGTGAATACGCCGCCCTCAGCGAGGACGAGCTGAAGGGCAAGACCCAGGAGTTTAAGAACCGTCTTGAAAACGGTGAGACTCTGGACGATATCCTCCCCGAGGCTTTTGCCGCCGTCCGGGAGGCCGCATGGCGTGTGCTGGGCATGAAGCCCTATCCCGTCCAGCTCATCGGCGGCATCGTACTGCATCAGGGCCGCATCGCCGAGATGAAGACCGGTGAAGGCAAGACATTGGTCGCCATTCTGCCCTGCTACCTCAACGCCCTCACCGGCGAGGGTGTCCATGTGGTCACCGTCAACGACTATCTGGCCCGCCGTGACTCCGAATGGATGGGCAAGGTCTACCGCTACATGGGCCTGACCGTGGGTCTGATCGTCCCCGGCATGAAGCCCGCCGAGCGCCGGGTCAGCTACGCCGCCGACATCACCTACTGCACCAACAACGAACTGGGCTTCGACTACCTGCGCGACAACATGGCCATCTATAAAAACGAGCTGGTTCAGCGCGGCCATGCCTTCGCCATCGTGGACGAGGTGGACTCCATCCTCATCGACGAAGCCCGTACCCCTCTGATCATCTCCGGCAAGGGCGAGGAATCCTCCAAGCTGTACGAGATGGCGGACTATTTTGTGTCCACTCTGCGCAAGAAGGTCTTCGCCAAGACCGAGGATAAGGAAGTCCATGACGACTACGACTGCGACTATTTTGTGGACGAGAAGTCCAGAACCGTATCCCTCACCGCCAGCGGCATCCAGAAGGCCGAGCGGTACTTTGGCGTGGAGAATCTGGCAGATGTGGAAAACACCACCCTGTCCCACCACCTGAATCAGGCCATGAAGGCCCGGGGGCTGATGAAAAAGGACATCGACTACGTGGTCAAGGACGGTCAGATCCTCATCGTTGACGAGTTTACTGGCCGACTGATGTACGGCCGACGGTATAACGAAGGTCTGCATCAGGCCATCGAGGCCAAGGAAGGCGTTCAGGTGGCCAGCGAGAGCAAGACCCTGGCCACCATCACCTTCCAGAACTTCTTCCGTCTGTACCATAAGCTCTCCGGTATGACCGGTACTGCCCTGACCGAGCAGGAGGAATTTGGTGCTATTTACGCGCTGGACGTGGTGGAGATCCCCACCAACCGCCCCATCGCCCGTATGGACCAGAACGATGTGGTCTACAAGACCGAGATCGGCAAATTCCGGGCCATCATCCGGCAGGTCAAGGAGTGCCACGCCAAGGGTCAGCCCGTGCTGGTGGGTACCATTTCCATTGAGAAGAGCGAGATCCTCAGCAAGCTTCTGAAGCGCGAGGGCATCCCCCACAACGTGCTGAACGCCAAATTCCACGAGCAGGAGGCCCAGATCGTTGCCCAGGCCGGTAAATTCGGCGCCGTGACCATCGCCACCAACATGGCAGGCCGCGGTACGGATATCATGCTGGGCGGCAACGCAGAATTCCTGGCCAAGACCGAGCTTCGCAAAACAGACCTCCCCGAAGAACTGCTCCGGGAGGCCGACTCCTATGCGGAGACCGACAACCCCGAGATTCTGGCCGTTCGCGCGAAGTATGACGAGCTGCTGAAGAAGTACCGCGCCCAGATCGCCGACGAGGCGGAGAAGGTGCGGCAGGCCGGCGGTCTGTATATCATCGGCACCGAGCGTCACGAGTCCCGTCGAATCGACAACCAGCTCCGCGGCCGTGCCGGCCGTCAGGGCGACCCCGGTGAGAGCCGGTTCTATCTGAGCCTGCAGGACGATCTGATGCGTCTGTTCTCCTCCGACCGGATCATGAACATGATGGACACCTTAGGTCTGGACGAGGACACCCCCATCGATGCCAAGATCCTCTCCGGCGCGGTGGAAAACGCACAAAAATCGGTCGAAAGCCGCCATTTCCGCTCCAGAAAGAGTGTTTTGGAGTACGATAATGTTATGAACACCCAGCGTGAGGTCATCTACGCCCAGCGGCAGAAGGTGCTGGACGGCGAGGATCTCCGGGACAATATGCTCAGCATGCTCCGGGGCGTGCTGGAGGGCTACGGCGCCGAAGACTTAAAGCGCTTCGAGAACATCTTCTACCCTGTGGGCAGTGTGGGCGAGGAGCCGGATGTGGATAAGCTCTACGAGCTGGCTGTGAAGCGCTACGAAGCCAAGGAAACCGAACTGACCCCCGATGTGATGCGCGAACTGGAGCGTGTGGTTATGCTCCGGGTTGTTGACGAATACTGGATGGACAACATTGACGCCATGGACGATCTGAAGCAGGGCATCGGCCTGCGGGCTTACGGTCAGCACGATCCTGTCATCGCCTACAAGGAAGAGGGCTACCAGATGTTCGAGGCCATGATCCAGGCTATCCGGGAGGAGACCGTCCGGCGGATGTTCCTGGTGCGGCTGAAGCCGAAGCAGGAGGTCAAGCGCGAAAAGGTGGCCAAGGAGACCGGCACCGGCGCAGCATCCAAGGCAGAGGTGAAGAAAGCCCCCGTCCGCAAGGAAAAGAAGGCTGGCCCCAACGATCCCTGCCCCTGCGGCAGCGGCAAGAAGTATAAGAAGTGCTGCATGCAGAAGGATAAGATGGCGGAATGACCCTCCGCTGCCCCGCAAAGCCTCCCTTGTGTAAAGGGAGCCTTGGGCGCTCCCGCGCCATAGCAACCATCGCAACTACGGGAGAATTACTATGTCTATCATTACAAAAAAAGACGGAAAATTAGAAATCTTAACCGCCGAGGGCATCTCCGCGCCCCACTGCTTTACCACCCGGTTTGGCGGTGTGAGCACCGGGGTGCTGGACAGTCTGAACATCGCCATCAAAGAGGGCGAGCAGGCTGAAAACGTCCGGGAGAATATCCGCATTTTGTCGGATGCGCTGGATTTTGACATGAATGCGCTGGTGACTACCCGGCAGACTCACTCGGACATCGTCCGGGTGGTGACGAAGGCGGATCACATTAGCTGCTTCCACCGGGACTATCCCGAATGCGACGCTCTGGTCACCGCCGACCCCGGCACGGCTCTGATGGTCTTCACCGCCGACTGCACCCCCATTTTGTTCCACGACCCGGTCACCGGGGCGGTGGGCGCCGCCCACGCAGGCTGGCGTGGCACGGTCTCCCAAATCGGGGCGAAAACCGTGGCGGCGATGGTGGAGCATTTCGGCTGCGCCCCTGCCAATATCCGGGCAGCCATCGGCCCCAATATCGGTCAATGCCATTTCCAGACCGATGCCGATGTGCCGGATGCCATGCTGGAAGCCTTCGGCGAGGAAGCGGAACGCTTCATCCGGGTGGATGGCGACAAATATTATGTAAACTTAAAAGAAATCAATGCCTTGAGCCTTCGCCGGGCCGGGGTGGTACACATCGAAATCAGCGATGCCTGCACCGCCTGCCAGCCTCACCGATTCTGGTCCCACCGGGTGACCAAGGGGCAGCGGGGCTCTCAGGGCGCCATCATCGTATGCAAGGAGGTGGGCCAGTGAAGCGTTTTCTGGCCATGATCTTAATACTGGGGCTGCTGGCCTCCTTTGCGGCCTGCGCCGGGGACGAAAAGGAAGCCTACGTTCCCACCGGTGACGCACTGGTCATGGAAGGACAGGACCCGGAGGACATCAATCCTCCCGAAGCACCGCCCCGTCAGGACGTGACCATGGTTTATTACCCCAACCGCTCCCTGAATCCGCTGCAGAGCAGCGATTTTACCAACCGGGCGCTGTTTTCGCTGATCTATCAGGGTCTATTCAATGTGTCTTCCGATTACAGTGTGGCCCCCATCCTCTGTGAGTCTTATCGGATTTCTCCGAACAATCGGGACTGGACCTTTTATCTGGACAAGCAGGCCCGGTTCTCTGACGGTACGCCGCTGGATGCCAACGACGTGCTGGTGACCTATCAGGCAGCCATGGAATCCGGCTATTATTCCAGCCGGTTCGTCCATGTGAAGGAGCTGTTCATCGCCGAAGACGGAGGTATCACCTTCAAGCTGGGTACCGCTTATGAAAATTTCCCCATTTTGCTGGATGTGCCTATTTTGAAGGCGGAAGAAGTGACCGCAGCCCGCCCCTTGGGTTCCGGTCCGTATCTGCTGGAAGACTCCCTCACCGGCGCACAGCTTCGCCGGGTGAAAAACTGGTGGTGCAGCACGGAGCTGGTGCTCCGCACCGATTCCATCCCTCTGGTGGTGGCAGAATCTCCGACGCAGGTTCGTGATGCCTTCGAATTTTACGATGTGAGTCTGGTCTGCGCCAATCCCTATTCCGATAATTACGCCGATTTCCGCGGTGACTTTGAGCTTTGGACCAGCGACAACGGCATTTTCCTGTTCCTTGGCTGCAATGTGGCCTTCAGCGAGATCATCTCTGACCGGGGTCTGCGCACCGCTCTGACCTACGCCATCGACCGGGCCACCATCGCCGAGGTCTACTGCAACGGTTTCGCCACCCCCACCACCATCGCCTGTTCGCCCAACTCCCCCTACTACAGCGAGACACTGGCCAAAAAATATGAATATGACCCCGTGCGGTTCGTGGAAGCGCTGGCCACCTACGGCCGCATCGATACGGAGATCCGCCTGCTGGTCAACAGCGACGACAGCCTGCGTGTCCGGATCGCCCGGTATATCGCCAGTACCCTGACGGAGTTGGGTATGCCCACCGTCACCGTGGAAAAACCCACCCGGCAATATCAGGATGCCATCTATCTGGGTTCTTTCGACCTGTATCTGGGTCAGACCAAACTGTCGGCCAATATGGATCTGACACCCTTCTTCTCCTCCAGCGGTGCTATGGGCCGCAACGGTATCTCTAATAAGGATACCTACAGCCTGTGCCGTCTGGCGCTGGAGAACAAGGGTAACTACTATAACCTCCATCAGACCGTGGCAACGGAAGCCCGGATCGTGCCCATTCTCTTCGCCGGTTACTCCATCTATGCCACCCGCGGTCTGGTTTCCGACATGGTGGTCGGCCGGGACTGCCTGCTGTTCTATGATCTGGGCAGAACCATGGAGGACGCCATGTTGCCGGTGATCTACGACGATGAGGAATAAAATACCTCTTCCCTTTGTGAAATAATGCTGGTATACTGGCAATATTCCATAAAATCAAATCAAAACAGGAAGTGACAGATCATGAGCAGACGCAAGCCCAAGTACAAAGCCAAATCCAGCAAAATGCCGCTGATCATCGGCATTGTTGTGTTGGTTCTGGCGCTGGTCGCAGCAGGTGTTGCTTTCGTTCCCGGTCTGCTGGCCGAGCATGACGAGGACACCATGAACACCACCCAGCCTACTACCACCCAGCCTACCACTGTCCCCAAACCCACCACAGAGCCTACGGAAGATTCCACCGAGGAGATCACCGAAGATCCCACCGAGGAAATGACCGAGCCTCCCACGGAGCCGGAGCAGGACTACTTTAACCCCCTGACCGGTGAAAAAATCGACGGTCCTGCCACCAGCCGGGTCTTTGCCGTGACCATCAACAACATCCGTCCTGCCATCCCCCACTACGGTGTCAGCAAGGCCGACCTGTACTTCGAGATGTTCATCAACGACTACGCCACCCGTGGTCTGGCCCTGTATTACGACATCAACGAAGTCAGCGACATCGGTTCCGTCCGCAGCCAGCGCTATAACTTCACCGATATCGCCTGCAGCTACGATGCCGTGGCGGTCTATTCCGGCGGCAGCGACGAGGTTCTCAACGATATGAAGAGCAGCGGCGTGGATTCCATCTATGCCGAGGTCAGCGGCGGCGATTACTACTACCGCGACCAGGGCCGCAAGAGCTCCGGTTATTCCTCCGAGCACTGCCTGTTCGTCAAGGGACCTGAAGTGAAGGCCTTTGCCGAGAGTCAGGGTATCTCCGTGACCCAGGACCCCAACAAGAACTATGGCCTGACCTTCGGAGAAACTTCCTCCGCTGCCGGCGGAGAAGATGCCGCCAAGGTGCGCATTACCTTCAATCTCTATGACAACTACAAGATCACCGAGATGATCTATGACCAGGAGTCCGGCCTGTACATCTATAACCAGTACGGAAAGGAAATGAAGGATGCCATCTACAAGGAGAAAGAGGGCTTCCGCAACGTCATCGTGGTCTTCGCCAATGTGACCAACAAGGGTGTGTACCATGTGGCCGATCTGGAAGGCGAGGGCAAGGGCTACTTCGCCTGCGACGGCAAGATCATCCCCATCCGCTGGTCCAGAGCCGGTGACAGCGACACCTTCCACTTCACTCTGGAGGATGGTACGCCCCTGATTCAGGGCGTTGGCTCCAGCTACATCGCGCTGGTTCCGCTGAAATCCAGCGTAAAATGGTAATAAGCATATTGCACCAAGGAAAAAGAGCAAAATACCTCGATTTTTTCCAAAATACCTGTTTACAAATCGCCCCGATTATAGTAAAATGAATCCGTGCGGAAATATCGATTTTCCGCACAGATCCACATAATTATGCTGCGAAATGCAGTAATATTTGAAATGGAGGATATTCCAATGTCTGTTAAAGTTGCTATCAATGGTTTCGGCCGTATCGGCCGTCTGGCTTTCCGTCAGATGTTCGGTGCTGAGGGTTTCGAGGTTGTCGCTATCAATGACCTGACCTCCCCCAAGATGCTGGCTCACCTGCTGAAGTATGACTCCACTCAGGGCGCTTATGCTGCTCCCTTCGGTGCTCACACTGTCGAGGCTGGCGAGGACCACATCGTTGTCGACGGCAAGAAGATCACCATCTACGCTAAGGCCAACGCTGCTGAGCTGCCCTGGGGCGAGCTGGGTGTTGACGTCGTCCTGGAGTGCACCGGCTTCTACGTCTCCAAGGCTAAGAGCCAGGCTCACATCGACGCCGGCGCCAAGAAGGTCGTTATCTCCGCTCCCGCTGGCAACGACCTGCCCACCATCGTCTACAACGTCAACCACGACACCCTGACCAAGGACGATCACATCATCTCCGCTGCTTCCTGCACCACCAACTGCCTGGCTCCCATGGCTAAGGCTCTGAACGAGCTGGCTGGCATCGAGGCTGGTATCATGTGCACCATCCACGCTTACACCGGCGACCAGATGATCCTGGACGGCCCCCAGAGAAAGGGCGACCTGCGTCGTTCCCGCGCTGGCGCTATCAACATCGTTCCCAACTCCACCGGTGCTGCTAAGGCTATCGGCCTGGTCATCCCCGAGCTGAACGGCAAGCTGATCGGCGCTGCTCAGCGTATCCCCACTCCCACCGGCTCCACCACCATTCTGAACGCTGTCTGCGCTAAGAGCGTGTCCGTTGAGGAGATCAACGCTGCTATGAAGGCTGCTGCTACCGAGTCCTACGGCTACAACGAGGACGAGATCGTTTCCTCCGACGTTATCGGCATGCGTTACGGCTCCCTGTTCGATGCTACCCAGACCATGGTTCTGGATCTGGGCAACGGCATGACTCAGGTTCAGGTCGTTTCCTGGTACGACAACGAGAACTCCTACACCAGCCAGATGGTCCGTACCATCAAGCACTACGCTAAGCTGCTGTAATAGCTTCTCAAGCGAATAAAAA
>JAGKTU010000061.1 GCA_021153265.1 Clostridia bacterium | reverse complement strand
CAGACTTAATGAAACTTTACGCCCAGAAAACCCTCATCCGTCACGGCTTGCGCCGTGCCACCTTCCCCCAGGGGAAGGCTTTGGGCTGCGCTGCTAAACTACAATTATTCTTACGAAAAACCATTGAAAACATGAAAATAATCCTTTACTTTTGGGCAAACTCGTGATATGATAGTCGGGCTGGCTATGGCCAGAACATTTTTGTGCCCTCTGCTCGGTTTCGGGATCCTTTCACCGACCCATACTTGGCAGACGGGGAATATTTAGAAAGGTGGAAATTACCATGATTCAGAAGGAAAAGAAGACTCAGGTCATCCTGGAGAACGCTACTCACGAGGGCGACACCGGCTCCCCCGAGGTTCAGGTCGCTATCCTGACCGCTCGCATCAACGAGCTGACCGATCACCTGCGTACCCACAAGCATGACAACCACTCCCGTCGTGGTCTGCTGATGATGGTCGGTAAGCGCCGCAACCTGCTGGACTATCTGGCTCGTAAGGACATCAACCGTTACCGTGCTCTGATCGCCAAGCTGGGTATCCGTAAGTAAGTTTTGTTTAAGGGGCGACCAAAGTCGCCCCTTTTTCAAAAAAATCCATCGGGAGCGGCTTAGCAGTTGATCGAGTTGTCGGGCTCCGACAGTTGGATCAAGTGCTAAACCTCCCGAAACAAAACCAGTTGACAGTTTACAGTTGACAATGGACAGTTATTTCCATAACTGTCAACTGTCCACTTTCCACTGTCCACTCAAAAAATCAAGGAGGTTATTACCAATGATTACTCGCAAGCAGTATCCCAACCATCATGTTTACGAGATGGAAATCGGCGGCCGTCCCTTCACCGTGGAAACCGGTAAGGTGGCTGAGCTGGCCAACGCCGAGTGCATCTGCCGCTACGGCGACACCGTGGTGCTGGTCACCTGCACCTGCAACCCCATCCCCAAGGCCGGTATCGACTACTTCCCCCTGACCATCGAGTTCGAGGAGAGAATGTACTCTGTCGGCCGCATCCCCGGCTCCTTCAACCGCCGCGAGGGCAAGCCCTCCGAGCGCGGCATCCTGAACAGCCGTATCATCGACCGTCCCATGCGTCCCCTGTTCGACGAGGAGCTGCGTAACGACACCGTCGTCACCTGCACCGTCCTGGCCACCGACCACGAGAACCCCGTGGAGATCGTCGCTTCTCTGGGCGCTTCCATCGCCATCGCTTCTTCCGATGTGCCCTGGAACGGACCCGTCGCCACCACCAACGTTGCTTACCTGAACGGTCAGTATATCGTCAACCCCTCCGCCGACGAGCGTGAGGCCTGCGAGTGCTTCGTCTGCATCTCCTCCACCTTCGAGAAGGTGGTCATGATCGAGACCGAGGCCAACGAGGCTCCCGAGAATATCGTCTACGAGTGCATCCGTGTTGCCCACGAGACCAACATGGAGATCGTCAAGTTCATCAACGGCATTGTCGCTGAGATCGGCAAGCCCAAGTTCACCTTCGAGAAGGCTGCTGTCAACCACGATCTGCTGGACGATCTGATCGCTTACGGTCTGAACCAGATCGAGTACGCTCTGGACACCGACGACAAGAACGTCCGTGAGGAGCGCCTGACCGCTGCCCGTCTGGACTTCGCCGCCAAGTTCGCTGAAAAGTACGAAGACTTTGAGACGCACATCGAGGTGTGCCTCTACAAGATGCAGAAGAAGGTCGTCAAGAAGTGGCTGCTGCAGGGCAAGCGCGTGGACGGCCGCGGCATGGACGAGATCCGTCCCCTGGATGCCGAAGTCGGCGTTCTGCCCAGAGTTCACGGCTCCGGCCTGTTCTCCCGTGGCCAGACTCAGGTGCTGTCCATCTGCACCCTGAACACCCTGTCCGCTGCTCAGAAGCTGGACACCATCTACCCCGAGGAAACCAAGCGCTATATCCACCACTACAACTTCCCCTCCTTCTCCACCGGTGAGGCTCGTGCTGCCCGTTCCACCTCCCGTCGTGAGATCGGCCACGGCGCTCTGGCTGAGAAGGCTCTGCTGCCTGTGATTCCTCCCGTTGAGGAGTTCCCCTACGCCATCCGTGTGGTTTCCGAGGTTCTGTCCTCCAACGGTTCTACCTCTCAGGGTTCCATCTGCGGCTCCACTCTGGCTCTGATGGATGCCGGTGTCCCCATCCGCCGTCCTGTTGCAGGTATTTCCTGCGGTCTGATCTCCGATCAGGAGACCGGCGAGTGGAGAACCTTCACCGACATTCAGGGTGTCGAGGACTTCCACGGCGAGATGGACTTCAAGGTTGCCGGTACCACCGAGGGTATCACCGCCATCCAGATGGACCTGAAGAATAAGGGTCTGACCATGGAAATCATCGCCGACGCTCTGGAGCGCTGCCGTGTTGCAAGACTCGAGATCCTGAACGAGGTCATGCTGCCCTGCATTTCCGAGCCCCGTGCCGAGGTTTCTGAGTACGCACCCAAGATGATCTCCATGAAGATCCCCGTGGAGAAGATCCGCGAGGTCATCGGCTCCGGCGGCAAGACCATCCAGAAGATCTGCGCTGATACCGGTGCCAAGGTGGACATCGAGGACGATGGCTCTGTCTTCATCTCCGCTGTTGACTCCGCCGCTGCCTACGCTGCCAAGAAGATGGTGGACGACATCTGCTTCGTTCCCGAGGTTGGCAAGCTGTACTACGGCAAGGTCGTCCGCATCCTGCCCATCGGCGCTTTCGTTGAGATCGCTCCCGGTCACGACGGCATGGTTCACATCTCCAAGCTGGAGAACCGCCGCGTGGAGAAGGTCGAGGATGTTCTGAATCTGGGCGATATGACCTGGGTCAAGTTCATGGGCTTCGACGAGAAGGGCCGCGCCAACTTCAGCCGCCGCGACGCACTGAAGGAAATGGCCGAAGGCAAGTAATTGAATTTTTTTGTCCGCTGCAGCCACCGCTGCGGCGGACTTTTCTATTTTCTTGAAACGTTGACAAATACAATTATTGGTATATAATGGATATACTATTGATTACCATTGGAAAGAGGTATTCAGATGGAAACGTGGAAGAAAATTATTTCCTGCCTGCTGCTTTGCAGTCTGCTTGTGACCTTATTTGCCCTGCCTGCCGCCGCTGAAGAACCCACCGGAGAGGAAACTCAGGTGCAAGAGGATCCTACCGAAGAAACTACCGAAGAAACTTCCGGGGAAACTACTGAGGAAACCGACCCCCCCACGGAAGAAACACCGGAATATAACCCCTATGTCTATTATTTCAGTCCCAGTTCTTCCATGGTTCCCGATTACTATTCATTTTATGCCAAGCCCTTCCTGGGAAACTCTCCTCACCTGATTCAGGCTACGAATTTTGACGGAGAGAAATATGTTTACGTCTTCAACGTCGTCAATGTGTCCGCTCTGATCGAGGACGAGGCAGAAGCCCCCGAAGGCGGCTATGCCAGCTTCTTTACCTATTGCGCGGACATCGAAACCGATCTGAATTATGGCGCGATCTTCCGCCGATTGAATCTGGAGGACGGTTATTTCTGTCTGGATGCCAACGGCAATCAAATCAAAATCCCTGCGGAGAAGGTCCGTTCCGTGCTGAACCACACATTCCCCTTCTACCGCGATACTGCCGCCATGGAAGCTACCGTCAACGCCTATCTCACAGAGACCTACGGCGAAGAAGCCATTCTGGTGCAGGGTCTGACCGGCGCGGAGTGGGCATCCGCTTCCCAAGCTGCCATCTGGTATTACACAAACGGAGCCGATTTCTCCGCCCCCAATCCCTATATCAGAACCGAGGATTACGAAGCCTGGGGTCCCAACTTTGCCATGTACTACTTCCCCCAGATGATGTATACCGATGACCCCATCAACATTCTGGAAAAAACCAACGAATTTACTGCCACCAACATCCATGGTGTCTATCTGTATCTGCTGAGCCTGCCCGGCATGCCCTGTAAAGACATTATCCTCACCGAAAACAGCCTCAATTTGGTGGGTGTGATCCGCCATGACAATCAGGTCACCCTGTTGGTGGATATCCGCGCCACCATCGATTCCGACGATGTGCTGACCCTCACCGCCTCCTACGGCGGCCAGTCCCAGACCTATGAATTGGGCAAAAACAATACCCTCAACGCCCGTTCCGGCAGCATTTACGCCTTTACCTTTGACAACCAGCCCAGCATGACCCGCACCGCCGACCGTCTGCTGCTGGAAATCGACGGCACCCAGACCGTCCACGAGGTCTGCTTCTACGAGTCCAAGCCGGAAGGACAACTGGATCCCCGGAGAGCCAATCAGAATCTGGTGGGCTATGCCAACGACCCGGGTCCTGTTATGTGTTCCGACGATTTGGAGATTCCCGAAGCAAACTGCGCGCTTTCCATCACCAAGGTAGATGCCGCCTCCGGCAAGACCCTCAGCGGCGTGGAATTTGAACTGTTTGCCAAGCTCGACGGCAAGGAAGTGTCCATGGGCACCTACACCACCGATGAAAACGGCAAAATCATCCTGTCCGTAGACAGCGACGGCGAGTACTACTTCAAGGAAGTCAGCCCTCTGCCCGGTTACGCCGCGGATACCAACAAGCATACTGAGGGAACTGTGGAAAATTCTTATCTCACCGGCAAGCTGGACATTTCCAAGGAAGTGGTCAATACCTCCGAAGCCAAGGCCTATGAGTCCTTCCCCTTCACGCTGACTCTGGATCTTTCCAAGGCTGCGCTGATGGACAATACCATGGACTGGCTGGACGAGGAATATGTGATCTCCATGCTGGAAAGCACCCTGCCCATGCAGTGGAGCGTCACCGGCGAGAATCAGATCACTGGCAGCTTCCTGCTGAAGGGCGGTCAGACCATTTCTGTGGCCGGCATCCCCCTTGGCACCGGCTTTACGGTGACGGAGGTGCTGACCGAAGCTGACAAAACCGCCTTTACTGTCACCGCCGCGGTCACCACCGGCGACGGCGTAGCTGTCAATGAAGTGGTCACCGGCACCGTCGCCGCCGAAAACGCCCTGCGCTACACCAACACATTCCTCGAAAAGGAAGAAGAACCCACCGAAACCGAGCCTACCGAAACCGAACCCACCGTTCCCAAGGAAACAAAGCCCTCCAAGCCCAGTGATCCCTCCAACCCTGGCACCGGAGATGAGGAATTCGCCGTGGTTTGGATGCTGCTGGTGATGCTGTGCATGAGCGCAGTCGGTGTGCTGATTACGAAACGTAGAGTTATGTAAACTGCATAAATCAGAAAACCGCCGCTGATGATCAGCGGCGGTTTTTCTGTTTTCATTAAGCTGCGAATTCTCCGTGGAGCAAGCCCTCCACATCGGTCTGCAAAATACTGCAAAGTAACTTCAGCTCCTGATAGGTCAGCACAGCCTCCCGGCGGCACAGCTCGACATTTCGCAGATAATAGACGCTGAAGCCCATCCTTTGCGCCAGTTCTTTTTGAGATAGTTTACTTTTCTGGCGCAAATATCGCAGATTTCTGGAAAATATTTCGTTACGGATGATGATCTGCATAACATGCACCTCATTTACAGGAAATAAATTTTTGATAAAGCATTGTAATTTACGATAACCCGTTTTCTTTATAAAACAATTGTTTTTGCAGGTATATCATAACCCAGTTTGTAAAAAATGTCAATATATGCGAACGAAAAAACGAAAATCCCGGCATAACGCCGGGATTTGTCATTTCATGCGTTTTTCCAATGTGGATGCGCTGAGAGAGGTCAGAAAGATCCGTTCCATGCCATATTCTGCCGTCAGCACGAAGGATTTTGGCAGGTCGTCGCAGGGAACCACCTGCCCCTCCTTCTCCGCCCGGTCCAAAAATTCCCGGGTGCGCTTGGAGGTGGTGGTGTTGTCCAGATCGAAGATGCCGATGATGCTCTTCTCCCGGACGGCCATGTCACCGCCGATGTTCAAGTACATAATAATCCTCCGATCGCTTAGTTGACAGTAGACAGTTGAAAGAGGACAGTTATTATGTCGCCTTTGGTGACTCTTTAAGATCATGGCCGAAGGCCATACCATAACTGTCAATTGTCAACTGCGAAAGCGTTTGCTTTCGCATACTGCCATTTCGTCGCAGCGGTTGTTCATGGGATTGTCGGCGTGGCCCTTGACCCAGTGGTAATGGACTTGATGGCGCATAGTCAAGGCCAGCAGTTCCTCCCAGAGGTCGGGGTTGAGGGCAGGTTTCTTGTCGGACTTGATCCAGCCCTTCTTCTTCCAGCCCCATGCCCAGCCCTTTTCCAGCGCGTCGATGACGTACTTGGAGTCAGAGTATAATTCCACGATACAGGGCTCTTTCAGCGCCTGCAAGCCACGGATCACCGCAGTAAGCTCCATCCGGTTATTGGTGGTATTTTCTTCGCCGCCGGAGAGTTCCTTTTGGTGGCCGTTAAATTCTAAGATGGCACCCCAGCCGCCGGGGCCGGGGTTGCCGGAACAGGCACCATCGGTATAGAGGGTCACCGTTTTCATTCGGCTTCTTCCTCGATATTTTCGACACGCTCCAGAGAGACGACCTGGTTGCCCTCTTCGATGCGCATGACGATAACGCCCTGTACATCGCGCTTGTAGACATTGATGGAGGATGCGGGGATGCGGATGATGACGCCGCCGTTTTCGATGACCATCACGTCGTCGTTCTCGCCCACCACACGACAGCCGGCCACATTGCCGGTCTTGGGAGTGATGTTGTAGTTTTTCAGACCCTTACCGCCGCGTCCCTGGGGGATCTTCTCGCCGTCGGGGCCGGTACGCAGGTACTCCTGGAGTTCCGTGCGCTTGCCGAAGCCGTTGACGGTGACGGTCAGCAGAGTCTTGCCCTCCTCGGCCTTCTCTGCGCCCACCACAAAGTCCTCACCGGTTAACATAATACCACGGACGCCTGCGGCGTCACGGCCCATGGGGCGTACATCGTTTTCATTGAAGCAGATGGCCATACCCTCAGCGGTAGCCAGAATCACATTGTCGTTGCCCTCGGTGCGGATGACGTTGATCAGCTGATCTCCCTCCTCCAAAGTGATGGCACGGATACCACCCTTGCGGTTGGTCTTCAGCGCGATGAAGGGGATGCGCTTGACAGTACCCTTCTTGGTCACCATCATCAGGAATTCATTCTCATGGAACTCTCTGGTGATGACCATGGCGGTGACGCTTTCTCCGGCCTCCAGAGGCAGAACGTTGACGATGGCAGTGCCACGGGCGGTACGGCCGGCCTCGGGGATCTGATAGCCCTTGCGGTGGTGTACACGGCCCTTATCGGTGAAGAAGAGCATATGATCGTGGGTGGAGGCGATATTCAGGGACTTGACGTAGTCCTCGTCCTTCAGATTCTGGGCATTGACGCCACGACCACCACGGCTCTGGGTGCGGTAGGTGTCCACGGGCATCCGCTTGATATAGCCGTGGTTACTCAGAGTGAAGGCGCAGGTCTCTTCCTCGATCAGGTCTTCGATGTCGATCTCGTCCTCGATGTCCTGAATCTCGGTTCTGCGCTTGTCGCCGAACTTGTCCCGGATCTGGATCAGCTCTTCTCTCAGAACACCCCGCAGCTTGGCAGGGTCAGCCAGCAGCTCCAGATAGTAGTTGATCTTCTGCATCAGCTCGTCGTATTCTGCCTGCAGCTTTTCCCGGTCAAGGCCCTGCAGCGCCTTCAGACGCATATCGAGAATGGCCTGTGCCTGGATTTCGTCCAGACCAAAGCGCTCCATGAGCTTCTGCTTGGCGTCATCATAGGCGCTGCGGATGATACGGATGACTTCGTCGATGTTGTCCTGGGCGATCAGCAGACCTTCCAGCAGATGAGCCCGCTCCCGGGCCTTGCGCAGGTCATACTCGGTGCGGCGGGTCAGCACTTCGATCTGATGGTTCAGATATTCGTCGATGATCTGCCGCAGGGACAGGATCTTGGGCTGCTTCTGGTCGTCCACCAGCGCCAGCATGATGATACCGAAGGTGGACTGCAGCGCGGTCTGCTTGAAGAGATTATTGAGCACCACCTGGGGGTTGGCGTCCTTCTTCAGCTCGATGACGATGCGCATACCGATACGGTCGGACTCGTCCCGGAGGTCAGAAATGCCCTCCAGCTTCTTATCCCGAACCTGCTCGGCAATTTTCCGCACCAGTTCGCTCTTGTTGACCTGGTAAGGCAGCTCGGTGACAATAATGCGGACACGATCCTTGTTGAATTCCTCAAATTCGGTTCTGGCGCGGACGACTACCTTGCCGCGGCCGGTGGCGTAAGCGGCACGGATGCCGGAACGACCCATGATGATGCCGCCGGTGGGGAAATCCGGGCCGGATACATGTTCCATCAGGTCGATCATGGATGCCTCGGGGTCATCCAGAACGCAGACACAGGCGTTGATGACCTCGGTTAAGTTGTGAGGGGGAATGTTGGTTGCCATACCAACGGCAATACCGTTGGTACCGTTCACCAGCAGGTTGGGGAACCGGCTGGGCAGTACCCGGGGCTCTTTCTTGGACTCATCGAAGTTGGGATCCCAGTTGACGGTGTCCTTGTCGATGTCCCGGAGCATCTCATTGGAGAGCTTAGAAAGACGTGCCTCGGTGTAACGGTAGGCAGCCGCAGGGTCGCCGTCCACGGAGCCGAAGTTACCCTGACCGTCCACCAGCATATAGCGCATGGAAAAGTCCTGGGCAAGGCGCACCATGGCGTCGTAGACGGATGCGTCGCCGTGGGGATGGTAACTACCCAGCACGGCACCGACGGTGGTAGCGGACTTTTTATACTTCTTGTCAGAAGTCAGACCGTCCTCGTACATGGTGTACAGGATGCGGCGGTGAACCGGCTTCAGACCGTCACGGACGTCCGGCAAGGCACGGCCTACGATGACGCTCATGGCGTACTCGATGTAGGATTTCTCCATTTCGTCCACCAGATTGGATTCGGTGATCACCTGATCCGGGAACATGATATCCTCGGGCTTATAATTTCGATTGTGCTTAGCCAAAACGCGTCACCTCCTTAAATATCAATGTTGATGGCATACTTGGCGTTGCGCTCGATCCATTCTTTTCTCGGCTCAACCTGTTCGCCCATGAGAATGGTGAAGATCTCGTCAGCGCGGCGGGCGTCCTCCAGGGTGATCCGGCGCAGAGTTCTTCTCTCGGGGTCCATGGTGGTCTCCCAGAGTTCTTCCTTGTTCATCTCACCGAGACCCTTGTAGCGCTGGATCTCGATTTTTGCGTTGCTTTCGCCACGCATCTCGGCGGAAACCAGATCTCTCTGCTCGTCGGAGTAGGCGACCCGGGTCTGCTTGCCGCGCATCAGCTTGTACAGGGGCGGCACAGCGGAGTAGACGTAGCCGTTTTCGATCAGAGGACGCATATAGCGGAAGAAGAAGGTCAGAAGCAGGGTACGGATATGGGCGCCGTCCACGTCGGCATCGGACATGATGACGATTTTGTGATAGCGGAGCTTTTCGATATCAAAATCCTCACCGATGCCGCCGCCCAGGGCGGAAATCAGGGGAGATAGCTTATCGTTGCCGTAGATCCGGTCCACTCTGGCCTTTTCCACGTTCAGCATTTTACCCCACATGGGAAGGATCGCCTGGAATCGGGAATCTCTGCCCTGGTTGGCAGAGCCTGCAGCGGAGTCACCCTCGACGATGTAAATTTCGCACAGGGCAGGGTCTTTTTCGTTGCAGTCCTTCAGCTTGTCGGGCATGCCGCCGGACTCCAGACCGGTCTTCCGTCGGGCATTTTCTCTAGCCTTCCGGGCAGCCTCTCTGGCGCGGTTGGCCATCATAGCCTTCTCCAGAATGGCCTTGGCAGTCTGGGGATGCTCCTCGAAATAGGTAGCCAGCTGTTCATTGACGATGCTGTCCACCAACGTACGGATGTAGGCGTTACCCAGCTTTGCCTTGGTCTGACCCTCAAACTGGGCATCCGTCAGCTTAACGGAGATGATGGCGGTAATGCCTTCCCGGCAGTCTTCGCCGGAAACCTTGTCATCGCCCTTAATCAGGCCGTTTTTCATGCCGTAGGCGTTCAATACTCTGGTCAGCGCGGTCTTAAAGCCCGTCTCATGCATACCGCCCTCGGGAGTGCGGACATCGTTGGCGAAGGACAGCATAAATTCGTTGTAGCCGTCATTATACTGAATGGCGATTTCGGCGGAAGCATCGCCCTTCATGCCGGACATATACACTACGTCGGAGTGGATGGGGGTCTTGTTGCGGTTGCACCACACAGCGAACTCCCGGATACCACCCTCGTAGCACATGGTCTCGGTGACCTGCTTCTCGTCATCCCGGTCATCGGTGATGGTGATGGCGAGGCCTGCATTCAGGAAAGCCTCCTCGCGCATGCGCTCGTGGAGAATTTCGTATTCATACACCGTGGTGTCGAACATCTCAGGATCGGGCTGGAAGGTGACTTCCGTGCCGGTCTTGTCGGTCTTGCCCACGATCTTCATTTCCTGGGTAATGTGACCCCGGGCAAACTTCATCTCGTAGATATTGCCGTTCTTGTGGACCCGGACTCTCAGCCACTCAGACAGAGCGTTGACAACAGACGCGCCCACGCCGTGGAGGCCGCCGGAGACCTTATAACCGCCGCCGCCGAACTTACCGCCGGCGTGAAGCACGGTAAACACGACCTCCAGAGCGGGCTTGCCGGTCTGGGGCTGGATATCCACGGGGATACCGCGGCCATCGTCGGTAACGGTGATGGAGTTACCGGGATTGATGGTCACGGTGATATTCTTACAGTAGCCTGCCAGCGCCTCGTCGATGGCGTTGTCCACGATCTCGTACACCAGATGGTGCAGACCCGAGCTACTGGTAGAGCCGATATACATACCGGGGCGCTTGCGAACAGCTTCCAGACCTTCCAGAACCTGAATCTGCGATCCGCCGTATTCTTCTGTTACTTTCATTTCGTCAGACATAGTTGTCCTCCTTGGACAAATGTACAGTTGACAGTTGACAGTTGACAATTAAGGTGTCCGCTTTTCGGACTATTTGAATGATTCCCGAAGGGAATACCTTAACTGTCAATTGTCCATTGTCAATTGTCAATTAGATTACCTTTTCGTATTTCAAAAGTTTTACCCAACTTTGTAAACCGTCCCGGTTCACAGCAGGTGATGAACACCTGTCCCGACACGATCTGGTTCAGCACGAAGTCCTGCCGTCCGGGATCCAGCTCGGACAAAACATCGTCCAATAGCAGCACCGGCTCTTCGCCCAGCTCCCGGCCCATCAGTTCTCTTTGGGCCAGCTTCAGGCTGATGGCGGCCGTCCGGGTCTGACCCTGCGAGCCGTAGGCTTTCAGATTGATCCCGGAAAGGGAAACGTCAAAATCATCCTTGTGTGGGCCGGTCAGACACTGAGCCGTTTCCAGCTCCGCCCGATAATGCCGCTGAAGATGCTCCTGCAAGTCCTCCGTCAGCTTACTAACCGGGGCAAAAGGATCGCTTACCGTGGACACAGTCTTGTATTCCAGTGTAAAATCCTCCGCGCCGCCGGAAAACTGGCCATGGTATTTTCCAGCAGCCTTGCCGAGAGAATCGTAAAACCGCGCCCGATAGCTGATCAGCAGCGCGCCCACCTGACACAGCCGGGCGTTGTACTCCGGCAGAATTTCCAGCACCGCAGGATTTTCAAAATGATCCTTGAGGATCCGGCTCTTCTGATCCAGAATCCGGTTATACTCCGTCAGCGCGGCATCGTAGTTGGGACGCAGTTCACACAGGGCATGATCACCCAGCCGCCGCCGCTGGGCGGCGCCGGCTTTGAGAACCATCAGATCCTCCGGGCAGAACAGCACCGTAGGCAGTACACCGGCGACTTCGCCGGCGGTCTTCTTCTTTGCGCCGTTTCGCCAGATTTGTCGGGGACGGGAGCCGTTGAACAGCACCCACCTTAGGGTCTGATTGCGCCCCTGGGCGAAGATATTGCCCTCAATATCCGCAAAATCCGCCCCAAACCGCACCATTTCAGAAGTTTTCATCGCCCGGAAGCTCTTTCCCGAGCCGAGATAGGCGATGGCCTCCAAAAGGTTGGTCTTACCCTGGGCATTGTCACCCACGATCAGATTCACGCCGGGCTCAAAGGTCAGTTTTTCGTAATCATAGTTGCGGAAAGACCGCAATTCGATATCAGTTAGGTGCATGGATGGTGATCAGATAGTTTTCGCCATTGAAGCCAAACTTGTCGCCGGGGCGCAGTTTCTTACCACGCATAGTGCAGACCTCACCGTTGACGGTGACCTCGCCCTCCTGGATCAGTGCCTTGGCTTCACCGCCACTGTAGACGATGTTGGCGTACTTCATAGCATCCTGCAGCTTGATAAACTCCGTGGAGATCACCACAGGAATGGAATTGTCCTTCTTTTTGACAGTTACTTTCATAATTTCTCCTTCATCAGCCGTTCTTGATCCGAACAGGCAGGACCATGTATGCAAAGTCATACTTCTCGTCCACGGGGGTCAGCACGATGGGGCTTAATCCATTGGTCAGCTCCATGGTGACCTCCTCACAGGGGATGGCTCTCAGAGCATCGATCAGATAGCGCACATTGAAGCCGATCTCCAGCTCCTTGCCGTCGCCGGCGATGGCGCAGCGGTCCTCGGCGGCGCCGATGGTGGTGTTGGTGCGCATCTGCAGCACCTGGCTGCCGAAAACGCAGCGGACGGGGCTCTTATACTTTTCGGAAACGATCAGACCCACGCGCTCCACGCTGGACTGCAGGTCGGAGACATTTGCCACCAGCTTAACGGGGCAGTTGGTAGGCACAACTCTTCTCCAATCCAGGAATTCGCCCTCCAGCAGACGGCAGACCAGAGTCGCGCCGCCGATCTGGAACAAAATGTGCTTGGGGCCTAAGGTAAATGCGGCATTTTCCTCGGAATCCGTGAGAATTTTCTCCACTTCCTTCAGACCTGCCGCCGGCACCACGAAGCTCAGCTCCCGGCCGGTGGCTTCCTCAGGGTGGAAGGTACGGCGGGCCAGGCGGAAGCCGTCCACAGCCACAGCAGTGATGGAATCATTGGTGACCTCGAATTTCACGCCGGTGTGGATGGGCCGGCCCTGATTTTCGGACACGGCAAAAATGGTGCCGCCGATCAGCTCCTTCAGCTTGTTCTGGGGGATGCGGATGGGCCGGCCGGAGT
>JAGKTU010000123.1 GCA_021153265.1 Clostridia bacterium | reverse complement strand
CGCCTGCACCTGCGCCTGCACCTGCGCCTGCGTCTGCACCTGCGCCTGCGCCTGCGCCTGTGTCTGCGCCTGTGTCTGCGCCTGCAAAGAGGGATTACAGCGACTTGATCATGCCTGATGAGAAGCATTCTGGCGATACCGAGGAAGAAACCTCTGGCGGTATTGACATCATGGCGCTCCTTTCCGCACAAGCAAAGAAAATGGAGAACATTTCTACAATTGAAATGATGGAAATGTATGGTGAGGATTTCTCGGAGGTTACTCTGGAAGAACTGGAAAAATACATTAATAAAAACCACAAGTAACAAAGGGACTGAATAGTATGACAATTAAATTGATCAATCGTGGCACAGAAGGAGAGCTGTTACTGGATGGTCGGCTGGATGCTGTGACCTCTCCGGAGGCGGAGGAAATTTTCCTTCAAATGACGGAACGTTTTGAAACGCTGATTCTGAACATGGAGCAGCTTCAGTACATATCTTCGGCCGGCCTTCGTGTTTTGAAGAAGACGTATATGGCTGCCGTGAAAAAGAATGGTGTTCTGGAATTGAGCCACGTCAATAAGATGGTCATGGAAGTCCTTGAAATGACAGGCTTTGCCGGACTTCTGAAAATTGTGTAAAGCATTTTACTTACCAATAAAAATGGAGGAATAGAAATGAGAAAGGTTATGCGCAACAAAAAGCATATATTGGGTATTGTTGGGGCATGCCTTTTTGCCCTCTTCCTTGCGCTGGTACTTCCCGGAACTGCAACAGCTGCTCGAAATGTGGAAAATACATATGCACTTGTTGTGACCACCGGTAATGGTGCCGGTGAGGGTGTAAGTTACTTTGCTCTTGAGTATGTGGATACCGATGGGTATACCCATATGGAATATGTATTCCCATTTAAGGGAGGACTTCAAGATTCTCTGAAAATGGCTTCCAATGATGGTAAATATGCATCTGAAAGAGCTTTGGAAAAAGGTAAGACAAACACTTATTTCTTCCAACCGGAATTTGAGGTTGCGGAAGTTACCGGACTGGATGTTTATTGCCAGGGAGTACAAGGCAAGCTGTATTCTTGGGATGTGAGTGGTCTGCGCCTGTATCGCGTGGATCAAATCATCGATGTGGTTTCCAACGGAAGTAATAACTTGATTCGATTCAATGGTTCCCAGATCGCTTATTTGGAGGAACGCAATGGAAACGGCGGAGATGTATTTAGTTGGACGGGCAATACCTTGTTCCAGCTTCGCCAGCAGGATACTGCTTCCCATCGGCTGGTTTTTGAAACGGTTCCATATTCTATGGAGGGCGATTTCAATTACGTAGTACGGTTGGATTTTGCTGACTTTAGCGGCGCAGGCTTTGAGCAAATGAATCAAGCCTATAATGCCAATAAAGCACTGAAAGACGCGAATTTCGGGGAATATTTGGCGATCCAGATCGAGTATATGGATTCCTTTGGCGATTTGAGAAGCGTTACCCAGCCCGTTATGACAAGTGCAGTCAACTGGTTGTTGGAGAATGGTGTGTCAGGAGATACAAAAATCGCAGGTCTGGCACAGCAGGGAGAAAGTGTTGTTTTCGGGTGTACCTTGCAGGATATGCAGAAGATTCAGGGGATTACTCTGCACACCGGAACAGAAGCAAAGGCTTTGCTTTCCCAAACCATCGCAGGTTCGGAAAGCGCCAGCTTAACTGGTGTTAGCATTTATCCGGCGTCTAGTGTAAGCGCAAGTGCGTCTACTGTAGAAAATTCTGCGAGCGGACCTGAGTATTTCTTTGCAGGCAATCCGCTGTTCTACCATACGGCGACTACGGTGGAAGGCGAAAATATTTCTGCTGACGGAACCCTCTACGTCTCTATGAGTTCCTATGAGATGGGAGCAGCACTTGCTCCTGTTGATGCAACGGAAAAGTATTTAATTCAACTGATTGCTGATCCGTCGCAGATTACTCGTTTTCCGGATGATGTTACTGTAGAACTGCGTTATGTGGATATGTCGGGTGTAGCACGTGAAAGCGGAGCTTATAGTGTTCGTAACGGCGCAAAAGACTTTTACGGATATTGGCCCGCTTCCAGGGAGGATTTTGCCTTTACCGGGCTGATCAATTCCGAATCCGGTATTTCCTTTATTATGGAGCTTTCTCAGGTAGAGCATTTTACAGGCTTGACCATTTCTGTTCCTAATGGAAGCGGCGATTGGCAAATGGCAGGTTTCCGTGTGATTCGGCTGGATCGCTTGGGCAAACGTGCTTGTGTTTGGGAAGATATGGTTGTCGATGGCGCGATGTCAAATCGTAGATATTATCGTGATGTAGAAGGCTATACTGTTTTTTCCATGGAAGAAAAGGCTCTCATTCAGCCTGATAATAGCGCTGTCATTGATTTTATCTCCCAAAGTGTTCAAAAAGTGGATGATTTTGACTGGAGTCAATACCGTTATGCTATGTCCTATGATCAGTGTTCGTCCAATTTGGGACTGGCTAAAGTTCGGGAAAACTATACGGTTGAAGTGCAGGTCCAAAGTGGAACAACTTCATTGTTAGACAGCTATGGCGATAATGGATCCAAGAATAGATTCTATTTCCTGCTGGAGTTTGAAAACGGTGTCAGTGGCTATGTTTTGGCCAATCAGCAATTAAGTGCTGATGGTTTCCGTTCCGGCAGCACGGAGAGCTTTATCGTATCTACCAATTATGACTATGGTGAATTGGTATCGGTTCATATCATTCCGGATGATATTTCCGAGGATAGCGATCCCTATGATAAGTTGAATATCGCCCAGATTCGTGTCCGCCGTAACGATGGCGGTAGCATATCTAAGGAATGGGTGATTCAGAATGTAGGCTGGATCGGAATTGACTATCGAGACGAGGGAGCAAGCAATTCTATCACCGGTCAGCAAGGCCGTAAGGAATCCGATATTTCTCGCATTTATCCGATTTCCTACAGTTCCTATGCATTGAACCTGGAATTCCTCATGGGAATCGGCGTTTATACCGATAGCGGCAATGGCGGTCCCTTCTATGGCACCATGGAAGCTACTTTGGAGTACTACAACCAAGAGGGAAAACGTAAGCAGCTTACTTTTGATGTCATTCGTGCTATGTATGACTATGCTAACAAAGCACCGATTTATTTGGATAACGGTACTACAGGAAGCACCGGAACACCCTTGGCGGTTTCGGACAACAGCTTTATGTTCCGGGAAAACCATACGGATCGATTTGTTGTTAGCGTTTCTGATGTAGCAAAACTTGGAAAGCTTTCCTTGAATATGAAGAGTCTTAACGGCGGGTCGTTGCAAATTACAAATATAACGGCTGCCTTGGTGATGGAAACCGGACTTTTGCAGATCAATGATCAAGATGAATATGTGCGCTTGGGGACAACCGAGTATTTGTGTGAGGACACAGTGGATAAGATTCCTGCATTTGAACTCTTCCTGCCCACCGATCGCAACATTTATCAAGAGATTTATTTTAGCGAACATGAAGCTATCAAGCTGGATACAAAGACAAATACATGGATCAGCGCGGTATCCCGTGTGCCGAATTCCCAAAATGATGTTTTGAATGTCTTTGTATATATGGCCGATGATGCTTCCGGCTCGTTTAATATTGATATTCGTGCACAGTATACCAACAGCTACGGCAGTGTATTGGAATCCGGTGCTAAGGGTCTTAACAAGCTGACAGATGCTGAAGGTAAGACCATCTATTCCGTGAACGGATTGACAGCTACCGGAATGAGTTCTCTGAATAAGGTTTATGTGAAAGCGCAGTCTACCGATGTGGTAGACGCGTATGTCGATCATGTGATCGTGCAGCAGGTTCGATCCGGTGTTGTGGTCAACACCTTCTATTTGGATTGCGAGCATAGAAATGCCGATATGGAATTCTATGCGTTGCCCAGTAGCATTCAAAGTACGCAGACTGATGAGCAGAAGGTCTACTTGATGCTGGGGGATGAAACCGAAGCAGCAAACCTTGTTGCAGAAAACAGAGATATTGCTGTTGCACTGCAGTATACGACT
>JAGKTU010000010.1 GCA_021153265.1 Clostridia bacterium | reverse complement strand
GTGCAGGGGGTAGATTTAACACACAGGTCGCGCGTATGACCCCCCTCCCCAAAATGCAGAAAGGAGGAGAAAGCTGTGGCAAAGAAGACTAAGAAGAACCGGATCAAGGCAGAGAAAGCCCGACTTGAAAAGAACTATGCGGAATTAACCGACACCAAGAAGCAGCTTGCGGAAGGATTGATCGAAAGAGCAGCCTTTATGCGGGTAGAGCTGGAAGATTTGGAGGAATTTCTTTCGGAAAACGGTTGGACAGAACTTTTCAGCCAGGGCAACCAAGAGCCTTATGACCGGGCAAGGCCCCAGGGCCAGACCTACAACACCATGAACGCAAATTACCAGAAAATTATCAAACAGCTTGACGCCCTTCTGCCCAAGGAAGAAGCGAAAAACCCTGCCGTAATGGACGATGGGTTTGATGATTTTGTGAGCGGACGTGATGAAATTTGAGAAAATTCCGCCGATATCCGCTCACCTACAACCCCATTCTGGAATACTGGCAGGCGATCCAGGATGGCCGGGAAGTCGTCTGTAAAAAGATATATAAAACTTACAAACACCTGGTCGATGAACTGAATCGCCCGGGTGAATATTTTTACAGCCCCTCCCGGGCAAACCACGTCATTGAGTTTTTTGAAAACTACTGCCATCACTCCAAGGGTAAATTCGGCGGAAAGCTGGTGGAGTTGGAGTTATGGGAAAAAGCTCTGCTGGCCGCTGTATTTGGCTTCGTAGATGTAGAGGGGCATCGGCAGTACCGCAAGGCACTGCTGATCGTGGGTAAGAAAAACGGCAAATCCCTGCTGGCTTCCGGTGTGGGCTTGTATATGCAAACCGCCGATGGCGAACCCGGCCCGGAGGTCTATGCTGTCGCAACCAAGAAAGACCAGGCCAAGATCATTTGGCAGGAATCCAAACGCATGGTCAAAAAATCTCCAGCGCTGTTGAAGCGGGTAAAACCCCTTGTGGCAGAACTGGACAGTGATTTCAATGACGGCGTTTTCAAACCATTGGCATCCGACAGCGATACCCTGGACGGACTGAATGTCCACTGCGCCCTGATGGACGAGATTCACCAGTGGAAGAACGGCCGGGCGCTGTATGACATCATTGCCGATGGCGTTACCGCCCGAGACCAGCCCCTGATCTTCATCACCTCCACAGCCGGCACCATCCGGGAGGACATCTACGACGATGAGTACGAGGAAGCCGAGAAAATCATCAACGGCTATGAAGACCCGGACGGCTACCATGACGAACACACCATCTGCTTTGTCTATGAGCTGGACAACCGGGCCGAATGGACGGATCCCAACTGCTGGAAAAAGGCAAATCCGGGCCTTGGAACCATCAAGAACTACAAGACCCTGGCGGACAAGGTCTACAAGGCTATGCAGAATCCTGCGATGGTCAAAAATCTGGTCTGCAAGGAGTTCAATATCCGGGAGACCAATTCCGAAGCCTGGCTCACCTTCGAGGAGCTGGACAACCGGGAAACCTTCCAGCTGATCCCTGCAGAAAAACGCTTCCTGTGGCGGCACATGGTAGGCGAGGAGTGGGTGGAAACCGAACTGCCCTATCCGCGCTACGGCATCGGCGGTGCGGACCTTTCCAGTACCACGGACCTTACTGCCGCAAAGGTGCTGTTTATGGTTCCGGGGTGCCCCAAGGTATTTGCCTTGTCCATGTACTGGATTGCAGAGGATCTTCTGGAGCGGCGGACAAAAGAGGATCGGATCCCCTACGACAAGTGGCATGACCGTGAGCTGGTCAGGCTTTCCCCAGGCAACAAGGTCCATGCGAAATACGTCAAGGAATGGTTCGAGGAAGTACAAAACCACCTGGATATTTACATCACTTACGTTGGCTACGATTATTGGAGCGCTACCTACTGGGTGGAGGACATGGAAAGCACATTCGGCAAGTCTGCAATGATCGCCGTGCACCAGGGTAAAAAGACCTTGTCCGACCCCATGAAGCGGTTGAAAAACGATCTTGCGGACAAGCTGATTGTTTATAACAACAACCCCGTGGACAAGTGGTGCCTTGCCAACACCGCCTACGAGGAAGATAAAAATGGCAATATCCAGCCGCACAAAACCAGCAAGCCTACCAGAAGAATCGACGGCACCGCCGCCCTTCTGGATGCCTTTACCGTCCTGCAGGATAAGCAGGAGGAGTATGAATCTATGATCGCTTAAGGAGGGATTTCTACGGGAATCGCATCGAGAATGTGGGCCAGGGTGACGAACCGGTCTCCCACCACAGAAAGCACAGCCTATAAGATGGTTGCCATTGATGGAGAAACCTTTGCCTGGAACGGCGACCTTTACAAGTCGGATATCGTGATGAGTGCCATCAGGCCCTACGTCAACGCCATCGGAAAGACTGTGGGCAAGCACATCCAGGAAACGTGCCGGGAGAACGGGGAACGGGAGATCAAAGTCAATCCGGAGCCCTACATCCGATTCCTTCTGGAGGAACCCAACCCGCTTATGACGGGTCAGAAGCTTCAGGAGTGGATGGCCGCAACACTGAAGATCAACAACCATGCCTTCGTTCTGATCGTCCGGGACGAAAACGGCATTCCATCTGCGTTGTACCCTATCAATGCCACGTTGGCAGTGGCAGAGTATGACGAGGGTGGGCGTTTGTACATCCGGTTCTATATGCGCAACGGCAAAAGCTTTGTTTTTGCCTATACGGACCTGATCCACTTGCGGGGAGATGTGGGCGCCGGTGGTGAATTCTGGGGCGGTTCCAAGGTGGAGCAGCTGCTCCCGCTGATGGAGAAGATCGGAACCATCGACAAGGGTATTGTCAACGCCATCAAAAACAGTGCAGTCATCCGCTGGCTGCTGCGTTTTACCAGTTCCGTTCGCCCGGAGGATCTGGAAAAGCAGGCGAAAAATTTTGCCAATCAGTTTCTGGCAACAGACAAGGGATTTGGTGTGGCGGCGACGGACAGTAAATCTGAAGCTACCCAGATCAAGCCGAATGACTATGTACCGAATGCGACCCATACGGACAGAACGGTCAAACGGTTTTATGCTGCGCTGAATACCAACGAGAAGATCGTAACCTCTTCCTACACGGAGGATGAATGGAACTCTTACTATGAGGCCCAGGTGGAGCCGGATGTGATTCAGATGGGACTGGAATACACCCGGAAAATCTTCTCCAGAAAAAAGCGCAGCTATGGAAACCGCATCATGTTTGAAGCTGCGAATCTGGCGACAGCGAGCATGACAACGAAGCTAAACCTGCGTGAGATGGTGGACCGGGGAGCCATGACCCCCAACGAGTGGCGGTCCGTGTTTAACCTGGCTCCGCTGCCCGGCGGCGACAAGCCGGTGCGCAGGCTGGATACGGCGGTAGTAAACGAAAACGAGGTGAACGCAAATGAAGCAAATTGAGATCCGGGGCGTGATCGTACCGGATGACGACCTGTGGATCTACGACTGGTTCGGCATGACGGCCACGGCACCGCAGTCCGTAAGAAAGGCTTTGGATGAAGCCGGCGGCGATGCGGTAGAGGTGCTTATCAACTCCAATGGCGGCGATGTCATGGCGGGCAGTGAGATTTTCACCATTCTCCGGGGCTATAGCGGAAAGGTCCTGATCAAAATCCAGAGCTTTGCCGCTTCTGCTGCCGCTGTGATTGCCATGGCGGGTGAATCGGAGATGTCTCCCGTGGCTCAGCTGATGATCCACAATGTAAGCGCCCGGACCAGCGGAGATAACCGGGACATGGAACACGCGGCGGAAGTGTTGGAGAATGCCAATAAGGCCATTGCTTCCGCATTTGTAGCCAAGACCGGTAAGAGTGAAGCGGAGATCCTGGAACTGATGAACCGGGAAACCTGGTTCACTGCCGAACAGGCTGTAAAAGAGGGTTTCGTGGACCGGGTGATGTTCTCTGATTCCCAAACGTTTGGGAATCCGGTACAGCTTGCCGCAAGCAGTGGTTCCGGCCTGCTCCATCCCAATGTAATTGCATACGCAAAGACCCATTTCAACCAGCAAAACGCAAAGGCGAAAGCCGATGCAGAATATGAATTTTTACTTTTGGAGGGAAAAATCAAATGACCAGAGAAGAATACATGAATCAGCGTAACCAGCTGATGAACCAGGCTAAGGCATTCTTGGATGCCGGCAACATCGACCAGTTCAACGCCACAAAGAAGCAGGTGGAAGACCTGGACACCAAGTATGAAGCCGAAGCCACTGCACAGGCCAATTACGCGGCACTGCAGAATGGTGCCGTTGTGCCCCCTGCCATGCAGAACCTGGGCGGCGCTCCTGCTCCTACTGGCACTCAGGCTAACGTTATCCAGAATCCCTATGACAGCGATGAGTACATGGAAGCCTTCATGAACTTCGCCTGCCGCGGCACTGCGATCCCTGCGAAGTTCCGCAATGCTGCTGAGACTACCACCACCTCTGACACCGGCGCGGTTATCCCCAAGACTTTGCTGAAGGAGATCATCCGCAACCTGAAGGAAACCGGTATCCTGTTCCACCAGCTGCGCCATCTGAATATCCAGGGCGGCGTAGAGATCCCCATCCTGGATCTGAAGCCCACCGCAAACTGGGTGGGCGAGGGTGCATCTGAAGACCAGAAGCTGTCTGCCAAGGAAAAGGTTTCTTTCAGCTACTTCGGCCTGGAGTGCAAGATTGCCCAGTCCATTCTGACCAGCGTAGTCACTATCGACGCATTCCAGGAACTGTTCGTGGAGCTGGCCACTGAGGCGATCATCGAGGCCCTGGAAAAGGGCGTGTTCAAGGGCACCGGTGAGGGCCAGATGCTGGGTGTCTGCAACGATCCCAGAGTGACCAACTCCGTTACCCTGACCGCTGCCGAGTTCGCCACTTACGACGGCTGGAAAAAGAAGGTCTTTGCCAAGATCAAGAAGAAGTACCAGCGGGGTAAGTTCTTCATGGCCCAAGGTACCTTCGAGGGCTACATTGACGGCATGGTGGACAAGAACGGCCAGCCTGTGGGCCGCACCAACTACGGCATTACCGAGGGTACCCAGTACCGTTTTGGCGGCAAGCCCGTGGAAACTGTGGAAGATGATGTCATCACTCCCTATGACACCGCAGCCGCTGATGAGGTGGTTGCCGTGTATATGAACCTGAAGGACTACGTCCTGAACTCCAACATGACCATGACTGTTGTCCAGTGGATCGACCATGACACCAACAAGAAGAAAACCAAGGTCATGCTGATCTGTGACGGCAAGATCGCCGATGCCAACGGCGTTATCCTCATCAAGAAGGGCGCTTAATGAAAGCGGGGCGGAATCGGCATGGTTGTAAATGAACTGCTGAAGGAAGCCAAGCTTTGGCTTCGCAAGAGCAAACCGGCGCTGGACAGCGAGATCATCCAGACGATGTCCGCCTGCCTGCTGGATCTGAGAAAGACTGGGGTCCACGACCCGGATCCCAGCAACCCTCTGATCCAGCAGGCAATCAAGCTGTACCTGAAGGCGCAATTCGGCTACGGGGACGAAAGCGGCAGATTCAACGCTGCATATGAATCCCTGCGGGATTCGCTGTCTCTTAGCGGCTTCTACAATGAGGGGGAGGGCTGCTGCGGTGGATACGACTGAGACCATCACTCTGGTTCCTGTAATTTATGAGGAAGATGCGCTGAAACAGAAAGTGCCGCGGGAACTTCCGGGGCATGAACTTTTTTGCTCCGTGGAATCCATTACACAGAGCGAATGGGCGGCGGCAGGAAAACAGGGCTTGAATGCTGCCTATAAAGTTATCGTCTACACGGATGAATACGGCGGTGAGGGAATCGCCGTCCTGGACGGGATACGCTATAAGGTCTACCGTACGTACCGCCGCAAGGATGACAAGACGGAGCTGTATCTGGAAAGGCGGGTGGGCATCTGATGGCTAAAGTCGGCATTGACGGCCTGGGCGATGCAATTGCAGGAGCATTGGCGGAATACAGCCAGGAAGTAGCCCAAGAGGTCTTTTCGGACGTGGAGGAGACGGCGAAAAAATGCCGGGATACCCTGCAGCAGAATTCTCCAAAGGATTCGGGCGACTACGCCGAATCCTGGCGGGTTCGCAAAGCTTACTCCGGGGAATTTGATATCCGCGTCCAGGTCCATAACAAAGACCGCTACCAGCTCACCCATCTCCTGAACGACGGTCACGCAAAGGTGAACGGCGGACGGGTAGAGGGCGATGGACATATCACCAAGGCAAGAGACGAAGCGGAGCGGAATCTACATACTGCTGTAAAGGTGGGACTGAGCAAATGACGCTAACCCAAATCATTGATCTCATAAATTCCGTGGTGCCTACAACCTACCGGGCATGGCCCGAGGGAGAGGCACCCCCGCTCCCTTTTGCCTGTGTCCTCTGCACCAATACTACCCCGCTGCCGGCTGACAGCGGGGTTTACTACACTTATTCCGATGTGGCCATCGAACTGTACTGTGCGGTCAAGGACCCGGCGCTGGAAGCCCGACTAGAAGCCGCTCTGGCAGGTATCGTCTGGCACAAATCCGAGGAATACATCAAATCCGAAAACTGCTACAAAATTGTTTATGAAATTGAGGTGTAACAATGAGCGAAGCAACTGAAAACAAGGTTCATTTTGACCTTGCCAACGTGCACGTGGCGCCCCTTACCCTTGATCTGGCAGAGGGCACCTACAACTATGGCACACCCGTTCGCCTGCTGGGTGCCATCTCCATGGATCTGGCGGCACAGGGCGAGACCGTAAAGCTCCGGGCAGATGCCATGGATTACTATACGGCCAACAGCAACAACGGTTATTCCGGTGATCTGAATATCGCTATGGTTCCTGACTGGTTCCGGGTGGAACATCTGGGCAACACCATCAGTGAAAAGGACAAGGTGCTGGTGGAAAACGCCCTGAAGGAAGGGAAACCCTTCGCTATGCTCTATGAGTTCCTGGGCGACAAGAACCACCGCCGCCATGTTCTTTACAACTGCACGGCGAACCGCCCCAATATCAAGGGCGAGAATAAGGACAACCAGAAGCAGCCTGACACCGAGGCCCTGACCATTTCCTCAGTTCCTCTTCCTGATGGTATGGTGAAGGCCAGCACCACCGCAGAAACGCCCCAGAGCGTCTATGACAACTGGAACAAGGCGGTCTGGATCAAGGACACCACTACTTCCGGCTGAGAGGTGTAGCCTATGATCAAGAAGGAAATTCAGATCTGCGGGAAGCCTGTGGTGCTGGGAGCCAGTGCCCTGTTGCCCAAGATTTACCGAATCAACTTCGGCAAGGATATGGTGGCGGATATGAATCGCCTGCGAAAAAGCTTCAACGCCGCCCAGAACCTTTCCAAGAATGCTACCGAAGAGGAGCGGGAAGCCGCTCAGCTGGACGAAATTGACCTGACCATTTTTGAGCGGACGGCCTGGGCCATGGCCTACCATGCGGACAAGGAGGGCATCGTCCCCCGGGATCCGGATGCGTGGCTGGAATCCTTTGACGGCGTTTTCTCTATCTATGAGGTGTTCCCGGTGATCCTGGAACTGTGGGGAATCAACCAGAAGACAACGTCCATCCCGGCAAAAAAATAAGGGCCACAACCCGCGAGCCCAACGGCGCGGCATTTCTGCTGCGCTGTGCGGAGTTGGGGCTTGTTTCGGATGAGGTGCTTGCATCGTACACCATGGGCATGGTGTACGATATGCTGACCGAAAAGGCCAATGACAAAGAGCATTACCCTGTGCTGGCAACGCAGGATGATTTTGATAATTTCTGAGGAGGTGGACAGGTGAGCGGTACGAAAGTAAAGGGTATTATCGTGGAAATCGGCGGCGATACCACAAGCCTTAGCAAGGCTATCAATTCGGTATCTGCTGATGCGAGAAGCACCCAGAGTGAACTAAAGAAGATCGAAAAGCTTCTGAAAATGGACCCTACAAACGTAGTTCTCCTGAAACAGAAGCAGGAGCTTCTGAACCAGTCCATCGAAAAAACTGAGGGTGTTATCAAATCCCTCCGAGCCGCCAAGGATAAGGCGGATTCGGACATGGCAAACGGTACCCAGGTCAATGAAAGGGCCTACCGGGAGCTGGAACGGCAGATCGAAGCCAATGAGATAACCCTACGCAATACCCGCCAGGAAGCTGACAAAACCGCTAGCGCCATACGGGACATTGAGGACGATAGTCTCCGGGATGTGAAAAAGGCCGCTGACAATGCGAAGGATTCCTTGGAAGGGGCAAAAAATGAAGCAGCCGGTTTTGGAGATATCCTGAAAGCGGAACTGATCTCCGAAGCGGCCGGGAATATCGTGGAATCCCTGAAGGGTGTGGCCGAGGAGACGAAGGAGTACCGAACAATTATGGGCTCTCTGGAGGTTTCCTCGGAAAAGGCGGGATACACCGCCGATCAGACCAAGGAGGCATACCGGGAATTGTTCGGCGTTCTGGCGGACGATCAGAGTGCCGCAACCACCCTGGCAAACCTTCAGGCTTTGGAACTGAGCCAAGGGGACCTGCTAACCCTGATCCAGAGCACCATCGGCGGCTGGGCAACCTATGGAGACAGCATCCCTATCGACAGCCTTGCGGAAGCGATCAACGAAACGGTCAAGGCCGGAGAAGTTACTGGAACGTTTGCGGATATTCTCAATTGGGGCGCTCAGGAGGGTGAAACCTACGGTGTCAAAATGCGGGAAGCCACCGCAGAAAATGAAGCCTGGAACCAGTCCGTGGCGGATGCCAAAACTGCCGAGGACTTCTTTAATCTCGCGTTGCAGCAGTGTTCCACGGAAGCGGAGCGGGCGAACCTGGTTATGCAGGTCATGGCAGAACAGGGCCTTACAGCAGCCGGAGAGAAGTGGAAAGAAAACAACGCCACTTTGGTGGAAGCTAACCAGGCCAATGCTGATTTGCAGGATCAGATGGCCCTGCTGGGCGAAAAATTGGAACCCTTGGCTACGAAGCTGACAAACCTGGTCACTGAGGCGCTGGAGTGGTTCAACGGCCTGGATGAAGGCACACAGAACTTCATTATCGGAACCGTTGCGCTGATTGCGGCCATTGGCCCAGTCACATCGGCATTTTCCGGGGTTACGTCCTCGGTGAACAGCATCATCAATATACTTCCAAAAATGAAGGATACCTTTTCTACGGTGCTGAGCTTCATCGTTTCCAATCCCGTTGCCGCCATTGTGGCGGCCATCGTTGCACTGGTGGTACTGATCGGAACCAAAGGCGATGAGATTCAGGCCATGCTTCAAAAGGTGGACGACTTCCTGCAGGGTGTATTCGCAAAGGACTGGACGGAGGTTTTCGGCCCGGTTTTGGGCGGTGTGCTCAATGCGTTCTTTGACGATCTGAAAGTTCTCTGGGATTCCGTAAAGCAGATATTCGACGGTATCATAAACTTCATCCGCGGTGTCTTTACCGGTGACTGGACACGTGCCTGGGAGGGCGTGAAACAGATCTTCGGTGGAATCTTCTCCGGCCTTTCCGGTCTGATGAAATCTCCCATCAATGCGGTTATCAGGCTGGTAAATGGAGCAATCTCCGGTATCAATTCTCTCATTCGGGGCGTAAACAACATACCCGGTGTCAATATCGGTCAGATCGGCACTATCCCCATGCTGGCCAATGGCGGTACGGTTTGGTCCGGTTCCGCCATCGTAGGTGAAGCCGGCCCGGAGCTGCTGACCGTTTCGGGAGGCCGGGCGATAGTCCAGCCTCTTACGAACAACACCACCAATCACGCGACCCACCTGGGCGGCGTGAATTTCACCATCTACGGCGCTCCCGGCCAGGATGTCCGAGAATTGGCGGAGATCGTCATGGATGAAATGCAGCACATTTACAACCAGAAGGAGGCGGCTGTGACATGAGTGAAGCCTACGCAAAAAATGGACGCCGCTTTTCTTTTGGGGGACATTCCTGCACGGAATTCGGCATGATCACCAGCGGTGTCCACACCTTCAACGCCCCGGAACGGGATCTGGAACGGATCTCCATTCCGGGGCGTAACGGCGATCTGTTCCGGGACAACGGGCGGTTCAAGAATATCACGGTCAGCTACCCGGTGGCGATTTTCAAGGACTTTGCCACCAATGCAGAGAAAGCACGGCGGTGGCTGCTGTCCGATGGCACCTATAAGCGCTTGACTGACGGGTATAACCCCGAATACTTCCGGCTGGGTGTGTTTATTGGCCCTGTAAACTTCGATATGAAGCTCTTGAACAGGGTTGGAGAAGTATCCTTGATGTTCGACTGCAAGCCCCAGCGTTTTTTGATCTCCGGTGAAACACCGCTGACTTTCTACGCTGCATCGACCCTTAAAAACGACTATTTCCCAGCCTTGCCGCTCATCCGGGTCTACGGATCCGGTGATGGCACGGTAACGGTGGGAGATACCACGGTCAAGGTGTTTGACCTGGACGGCAGTGTTACCCTGGACTGCGAGCTGCAGAACGCCTACCAGGAGAATGGTGATGGCGCGGCGGAGAATTGGAACAACCATATCTACGCCCCTGAATTTCCCACCCTCCAGCCAGGAAGCAACGCGGTAAGCTGGACTGGTGGCGTATCGAGGCTTGAAATCACTCCGAGGTGGTGGACGCTATGAAACCGATTCTTTACGCGGCATCTGAAACCGCTTTTACAACAAACGGCCTGGGTATTCTCCGGGATGCCATCGATGCTACTGTGGAAGAAGCGCTCAACGGCATCTTTGAGTTGGAGATGCTGTACCCGGTGACGGGCATTCATTTTTCGGAAATCTGCCAGCGATCTATCATCCTGGCGAAACCCAATCCGGTGGCGGAGCACCAGCCTTTCCGGGTGTACCGTATCACAAAGCCATTGAATGGCATCGTCCGGGTTTTTGCCCGGCATCTGGCCTATGATCTGGCAGGCATAACGGTCAGCCCTTTTTCAGAGACAGGTGCCCACCTGGCCCTTCAGGGGCTGAAAAACAATGCGGCAACGGATTGCCCTTTTGAGTTTCTCACAGATAAGTCGGCACAGGGAACCATGACGGTCTCTGTGCCGACTGCTATTTGGAAGCTCCTGGGCGGCGTCCGCGGCTCCGTGCTGGACACGTTTGGCGGCGAATATGAGTTTGACCGCTGGACGGTAAACCTGCTGACACGGCGTGGAGCGGATCGTGGCGTGACGATTCGATACGGAAAGAACCTGACCTCCTTTGAACAGGACGAAAACTGCGCCGCCTGCTACACGGGCGTATACCCTTACTGGGTCAGCACAGAGGGAGAGCTGGTGCAGCTTTCTGAGAAGATTGTAAATGCGGAAGGAACTTTTGGGTATGTAAAGATCCTGCCGCTGGACTTCTCTACGGAGTGGGAAACTGCCCCCACGGAGGACCAGCTCCGCGCCAGGGCACAAAAGTACATCAAGGACAACGAAATCGGTGTCCCGGATGTATCCTGGACTGTGGAATTTGTAGCCCTGGAACAGACCCCGGAATATAGGGGAATGGCCCTTCTGGAACGGGTACTCCTGGGCGATACGGTAACGGTGGAATTTGCCAAGATGGGCGTGTATGCTTCTGCCAGGGCGGTTTCCGTACGGTACAAGCCTTTGCTGGAACGCTATGAAAAGGTGACCCTGGGCAAAGTGAAAAGTAACCTGGCTGACACCATTGTCAAACAGCAGCAGGAGTTGAACAACAAACCATCTTCCGGGACAGTATCCAACCTTGTCCAGCGGGCAGCGGCGGAGATGACAAAAAACATCCTGGGCGTTACCGGCGGCGCTGTCCGGCTGCTGGACACCAACGGTGACGGTATGCCCGACACGCTGTATATTGCCGACAACGAGGATCCTGCCCAGGCTGTAAAGGTCTGGCGTTTCAACTATGAGGGCTGGGGCGCATCGAAGAACGGCTACAACGGTCCCTTTGTCATGGGAGCCACCCTGGATCAGGGCCTGCTTGCGGAGTTTGTAACTACCGCCCACCTTACGGCCGGTACCATCCAGAGTGCCAACGGTGCGTTTTTCTTTGACCTGGACAATGGAATTGCCAGAATGCAGGCTATCGATGACCTTGAAGAAGAGATTGTCGAAATGAATGAAGCCATCAAAGGCATTGATGGGACCTATTTCTACATCCGGTACAGCCAATATGAGGACGGCCGGGAAATGACAGAAGAACCTGATGAGAATACCCAATACATGGGCACCTGCAGTACCAGCCAAGCAACGGCACCCACGGATCATACGGTGTATACCTGGTGCAGGGTAAGGGGACTGGACGGAACGGACGGCACTCCGGGCGCCGCAGGTGCCGACGGAAAAAGCCAGTATTTCCATGTGAAGTATTCCGATGACGGCAAAACCTTCACTGCAAACGGCGGCGAGGAGCTGGGCGACTGGATGGGCACCTGTGTCAATGGAACCCAGACAGATCCTACAGATTTCAGTGCCTATAGCTGGCGAAAGATCGTAGGTGAGGACGGAAAGCCGGGAATCGACGGCGCAGACGGCCAAGACGGACAATCAACCTATTTTTACGTCAAGTATTCTCCGAAACCAAACGGCCTATACATGACCGAGACACCGGATAGTGACACAAGATATATGGGAGTTTGCAGCACCACAGAGACGACTGCACCTACGGATCGCAGTAGATACACCTGGACCCAGTGCCGCGGCAATGATGGCACCAACGGAACTCCAGGCGCTGCCGGTGCCGACGGAAAAACTCAGTACCTGCATATCAAGTATTCCGATGACGGCAAGACATTCACCGCCAATGATGGCGAGGAACTGGGCGCTTACATAGGCACGCTTGTGGATTTTACCGAGGCGGACAGTCTGAATTTTAACGACTACACCTGGAAGAAGTTCACCGAGGATGTGGATGAAGAGCTGAATGAAATTCGGCAGACCATTACGGAGCAGTACACCCAGATCATCAACGACAGCGAAAAGGTCGTTATGAATGCTCTGAAATCCTATGTGCAGACCAGCGACTATGAGACGTTCAAAAAGACCACGGAAAGCGAATTGAAGCTCCTCTCGGATAAGCTGACGCTGAAATTCACCGAGGCTGTCGAACAGATAGAGGAGATCAACGGCGACTTACAGACCAAGATCAACACCATCGTCAAGTATTTCACGTTCGATATTAACGGCCTGACCATTGGCCAGGAGGATAATCCCAATAAGGTGGTTATTGACAATGATGAGATCAGCATCCTTGTCAATGGATCCGTTGTGCAGAAGTTTGACTCCAGCGGACGCGCTCTGACCCCGGAATTGACGGTGACGAAGGCACTGAATCTGCTGGGCTATCTGATTGATATGGACGAAGAGGGAAATGTCAATTGCGGCTATGTTGGAATGGAGGAGGGATAAACGATGGCTGTTACGCTGTCAATGTCTGCTACAGAACAGGGGAAAAACTACACTGAAAAATATACAGAGGTCTTAATTGAGGTCACCGCACACTGGACAGGCGGGTCCTATAACTGGAATCAGGCGTCCGGCTGGCTGAACGCGGACGGTACGAAATATTATTTTTCTTCGTCCTTCAATGATAATTCCACCACCAGTGGAAGCAAGGTGATCTATTCCAGGACCATCAAAGTCTACCATGACGACGATGGGGAAAAGACCCTGGTATGCCAGGCTTCCTACACCACTGGCACGAGCAGCGGAACAGTCACCGATGTAGATTCCTGGGAGCTGACACCGATACCGGATCTCTCCACATTTACCTGCACCTGCACCAACAGTTCGTATCCCCTTGGAACGGCACTGTCTTTTTCTGTTACCCGCGGGGACACCACCCTTACCCATTCTCTGACCTATGTATGCGGCAGTACCTCCGGGACCATTCTCAGTAAGTCCACCACCACATCCAAGAGCTGGACACCACCTCTGACGCTGGCAAAGCAAAACACCACCGGTACAACGGTTCCGATTACATTTACCCTGACCACATACAAGGGAGATGTTGTACTGGGAAGCGTAACACTGGAAAAGACCCTTTCCATCCCGGACAGTGTAAAGCCTACAGTGTCCATCAGCGTGACGGACCAGACCGGATGCTACAGCAAGTATGGAAAGTACGTCCAGGGACAATCTTATCTGAAGGTCACTCTTACGGCATCCGGGTCACAGGGTTCCGAGATAACCAAATACTCCGCAGATTTTGATGGCTACGGGTATGTGGTGGATATCTTTACCACGGAAGTTATCAAGAGCTCAGGAAGCCTGGTTTTGAAAGCGACGGTAAAGGACAGCCGTGGCAGGACTGGCACAGCGTCCAAAACCCTGGCCGTGCTGGAATATGCCCTTCCTAAAATCAGCGACCTTACCATAAGACGCTGTGATTCCAATGGCACCGCAAATTCTTCCGGAACTTATTTGTCTGTTACATTCAGCGCAAGCGTCAGTCCGCTGAACAGCAAAAACAGTGCGAAATATACGCTGAAATATAAGAAGAAAACCGCGACAGCCTACAGCACTAAGACCCTTACTGCCCTGGCGGGCACCTATCAGGCGACAAACGCTTCTGTAGTATTTGCTGCGGATACGTCCAGCAGCTACGACGTTACCCTGACGGTAACAGATGACTTTAAGGCTGTCGACAAAAGCAATGATGGTTCCTCCATCAAAAAACTTTGGTCCGCGTTCAAAAAAGGCTTGGGATTTGCTTTTGGCAAGGTGGCGGAGAAAGAGGGAGCCCTGGACATGGGCTTCTATATCTACATGAACGGAAACCGGATCACCGCTCTTCCCGAGCCGACAGACGCGACAGACGCGGCTACCAAAGGATATGTGGATGCTCTGGCCGTGGAAGACACAGACAATCCAGGCTGTTTCTACCACATGGTTGACGGTGAAAAGGAATGGATCAATCCACCGCTGTATGCCGGAACGGAGTATCGGACAACGGAGCGGTTCGACGGCAAGCCTGTCTACAGCAAGTATATCTACTATAAAGGGACGGAAGACGTGGAGGGAGGAGTGGGAACGATATACACGATCCCTCATGGGGTATCTGATATTTACCAACTTCGGAGCATTGAAGTACAGCTAGGAAAATATATGCTCCCTCTTATGTCGGGCTACAGCAGCATATCGGTAAACTATGTAGATGCAACTGATGTAGGAATCCAATACTACAACTATGATATTCATGCAGGCTATGTGCTGAGGATATTCATGCGTTACATCAAAAAATGATAAGTGATTTTGAAGGAGGCAGGTATATGGAAGTAGCCAAGATACAGGTAGGCGGGACGTGCGCCTGTGCGTATGAGAAGAAAACCATCCGGGCGGGCATGGTGGGCGTTACCGTCTCTTTTGCATTCGATGAATACTGGGGTGGCCTGAACAAGATCGCCGTGTACCGCTGCGGCGGTGTGGTCAGGGACGAATACCTGGAAGGGGATACCGGCACCATCCCGGCGGAGGTGCTGACGAAAAGCGGCTTTGACCTGGAGATCGGTGTCTACGGAACCGATGCGGAAAAGCAGATTGCGATCCCCACCTGCTGGGCCAATCTGGGCGTAGTCCGGCCCGGCGCAGACCCTTCCGGTGACCCGGCAGCAGACCCCAGCTTACCTATCTGGGCGCAGATTTTGGCGAAGCTGGGCAACCTCGCGGACCTGAGCACCGAAGCAAAAGAAAACCTTGTAGCGGCCATCAATGAGGCTTTGACCAAGGGCGGGGGAGAGGTTGACCCGGAGGAAATCGGGCGGATTGTGGACGAATATCTGGAGAAGAATCCTCCTGCGGCCTACACCCTCCCCATAGCCACCGAGACCACTCTGGGCGGAGTTAAGGCGGCAGCAGCTACGGAGGAGATGACGCAGCCTGTCGGTATTACGGCGGAGGGAAAGTTGGTTACGGTACCTGGTCAGAATTCTGGCGGGAATGCGAACCAAGGCACGGGCTGGACTGCTGAGCAAATCAGTTTGCTGGACGAACTTTTCAACCATATCCACTTCAACAGTGCTGAGGGCGGCATGATTGCTGACAATCTGATTGCATCTCTGAGAGGTGGCGGGGGCGGCGAGGAAGAACCGGACGAGCCTGTAACGCCTGAGAAAACGCTGTCCAGCATTTCCGCAACCTATAGCGGCGGGGATGTAGCCGTGGGTACGGCTGTCACTTCACTGACGGGTATTGCTGTAACTGCGCATTATTCTGACGGCACAAGCGAAACCGTGACCGGGTACACCCTGAGCGGCATAATTGCAGAGGGCAGCAACACCGTCACCGTTAGCTACGGCGGCAAGACCACAACCTTCACTGTGAATGGTGTTGCTGAATCTGGCGGTGGCGAAACTACGGGAGAAACGGTTGAAATGCTGGCTGAAGTTTCTGCGAAAAATCAAACCTCCTTTACTGCTTATTCGGATGGTGGCACAACCTCCGCAACACTTGAAATCAGCGGCAATGGTGGTGCATTTGCTTCCGCTGAAATTTTTGAGGAAGATACAAAGGTTAAGATCACTATTGAGGCCGTATCCGGAAAGCCTTATATTGGACACAGCTTTGCATCGACTGACTGGGATGGAGTTAGTACCGGTGACCATAGGGGAAATGCCTACTATGCGGAAGACCTTCCCGGCGGTGGGTGGACACAAAGTCCCGCAACCTTTGCGTATGAATATACGGTTCGTGCCGGATATAGACTGCTTATTGCAAACTATTTCCTCAGAACCGATAATTCGGTATCTATTACCGTTGAGAAGGTGGTGGCATAAATGGCTTTTTATGACAGAGCGGGAAATCTCATTGCCAGCGGCGGCAATGCGGATGTCCTTTTTCAGAGGGTTGTCCAAAATCCGAACCTCGCAGACCCCGGCAAGTTCACCATCGGCCTTATCAGCGCAACTGGCGCAATTGCCACGGCGCAAGGTGGCTGTAATACTTCTGATTTTATTCCTGTAACACCGGGAAAAATCATGTCCTGCGGTTTCATCCACAAGTACAGACACAACCCGTGGTTTGAAGCTACGGTATGGTGTGAATACTGCATCGGATATGTTTTCTTTGGCAGCGATAAAAGCACCGTGATTGCAACAGACGGGATTGGCCTTGGTCAAGGTTCAATGGCTGGTGTGGAAGTTCCCAGTGGTGCGGCCTATGTGAGAGTATCGTGGGCACCGCAGGGCGGCGGTTATTATTTCTACCCGGCACAGACCCCGGAGAAATGCTTCGTCCATCTGGCAGATGCTCCCATCACTGCTCCGATGCACTGGTTCAAGGATAACATCGAAAAGTCCTATATCCCCGCTGAATCTGTGGGATACACCTATCAGCCGCCCTACGCCGGCAAGCGGTGGGTGCTGTTCGGTGATTCCCTGACCGATGCCTATGCTGGCAAGGGTTGGGATGAATCCACCATGAACACCGGCGGTGTCGGCTGGACAAAGGAGAATACCTACGTTGCGTGGACTGGTCAGCTCTGGGCAAGCCGTATTGCATCCGAGTTGGGCATGACCCTCGACAACCGGGCAAAGAGCGGCAGCAATATCTACTACGGCGAGGGCTACACCTACGCCGATGTAAACGGCTGCATCATGCTGGATGCCTACATTGCCGAGGTGGAAGCCGGAACAACGGAATGTGCGGATTATATTACTGTCGGATTCGGCAGTAATACCCGGACACAGGATATCGGCACCAATGCGGACACCAGTGAAACCAGAACGAAGGTTTACGGCGCAATGAAGTATTTCATTGAAAAGCTGAGATACCTCCAGAAGAACTATAATCAGAAGATGGTTTTTGGTTTCGTTCTGCCTCCCCAGTCCTCCTGGGGCGAGGGTGATACCAGAATTACCAGCGGCAGAACGGCAATGCTGGAAGTCCTGAACAGTGATGACTACGCCGTACCTTACTGCGATATGTGGAAGGAAAGCGGCATCTGCCTTGACCAGATGACTGACGGCATCCATGTGGCAAGTATTGAGTCCAACAATCTGTACTACCACGCAATGCGGCGGTTTATGATGGGGCTGTAATCCGCATTCTAAAGAGAACCACGATTACAAAGCGGACCATATTTACATTGAGAGGGAGAACGCTATGATAGCAATCTGCATCATCATCACCGCCGTTGTGCTGTGCCTGTTTGCCGGGCATGCGCCTGACCCCGAATGGTACGACAATCAACATAACTACTGAGAAAGCGAGGAACTTTTATGAAAAAACTGTTAGCCTGTACACTTATCCTGTCCCTGATGCTGTTGGGACCACCCCTACCGCAGAGGAGTTTAACGCTTTGCTGACAGCCTTACGAAACGCTGGGCTGATGGCTGCTGAATAAGGAGGAAAATATGAAAAAGATCATTGCAATTCTGCTGGACTGCTTTTGATGCCATGGAAGTGCCAAAGAACTGCTGGGAGTGTATGTTCGCTTATCACTGCACTTCCTGGTACGGTGGAAGCACCTGCAAGTATCGAAAGGAGATAAACCAGCATGACCATTAAACAGAAACAGCACCTTCTGGCCTACCTGGGCTACTACACCGGGGTCGTCGATGGCATCGGCGGCCCCATGACCCAGAGGGCCACGGAAGCCTTTCAGCAGGACTACTGCGAGAACGTGGACGGCGACTTTGGTCCGGAGACGGAGAAGCGGATCCGGGAGGTCATCGCCACCGGGGAGGAGCCAAAGCGCGCGGAGGACATCACCGGCACGTTCTGGGACGATATCCGGTATTTTGACCGGGACGAAAATGGCATTGCCTGTCCCTGCGGACGCTGCGGCGGATTCCCGGTAGAACCGGCTGAAAAGCTCATGCGCATTGCGGACCGGGTGCGGGATCACTTCGGTGCCCCCATGATTCCGTCCAGCACCGTGCGTTGCCAGACACACAACGATGAGCTGCCGGGCAGTGTGCCGAACAGTCGGCACGTCCGGGGCAAGGCCATGGACTTCTGCGTGTCCGGCTTCTCTGCTGACATGGTCCTGGCCTACGTCAGTAAGCAAAAGGATATCCGGTACGCCTACGCCATTGACAGTAGGTTTGTACATATGGACATCGAATAAACATAAGGAGGAAACAAAAATGAATGAAAACCTGGTAACCATCAAAACCGCCATTGTGGCGGGCTGTACCGCCCTGGGCGCATTCCTGGGCTGGAAGGGCGTCATGCTGATCGCCTGGGTGGCTGTCATGGTCCTGGACTACCTCTCCGGCACCATGGCTGCCTGCAAAGCAGGGGAGTGGTGCAGCGCCACCGCCCGGCAGGGCCTGTGGCACAAGGGCGGCATGATCCTTGTTGTGGCAGTCTCCGCCATTGCGGATGCGGTTATGGTCGTGATCGTGGAGTATGTCCCCATCGGCATCCAGTGGCCCGGCATTATCCTGCCGCTGGTTCTGGCATGGTACATCATCACGGAATTAGGCTCCATCCTGGAAAATGCGGTGAAGATGGGTGCAAACGTACCTGCCTGGCTGGTGAAGCTGCTGAAGGCCAGCGCAAAGATTGTGGAAGCAGCCGGCGACAGCGCCACCGATAAAGACAATACAGAGATTACCGAATGATAAAAGATCCCCGCTCCTGGAATTTGCTCCGGGAGCGGGGATTTTTTGTGCGCTTATTCGTGAAAAGACCTGCTGAACAGCTCATTGCAGAAAAAATCTGACAGACTGATATGCAGCGCAAAACAGAGATCTTCCACCGTGGAGAAGAGAATACCGCCGGGGCGCTCCAGATCGGAAACAGAGACTCCGGCGTCACGGCATAATTGCTCCAGTGTGATGTTTTTTTCGGAGCAAAGTACTTCGAACCGTTTTTTGATAGCGTTATCCAGTGTCATGAAAATCACCTCAATGTCATTATAACGGATAAAGAAATGTTTTCGTCCCATTTTGAGAAATCTTTACAGTAAATTGAAGAAAATTCAAAAAATTCCCATTTTGAGATAGACAAGATAAAATATCTGTGCCATAATATACCCCAACGAGGGGAGATAGAATGCAACATAGAGTTAATGAGACATTGGAATATGTTATTTCATTGGCTGTCCATGTTCGCAGAGGAGATATTTCGGCAGCAACCTTGACGGTGCTGATCGAATTAGGCTTTCAGACACACGTAGACGGATTTGTGTATCTGCGAAAAGCCTTGCAGATGCGGTGCGATAAGGCGGATATGCGGCTGTCCGATATCTACCGGGAAATTGCGGATGCTTGTGACATTTCGATCTCCAGCAGGCAGATTGAACAGGCGATCATAACCGCTATAGATCTGGCGTGGCAAAACCGGGATAATGAGAAGTGGAGCTACTTCTTTCGGGAAGAGTTTCTGGAAACAAAACCGTCAAACAAGGTGTTTATTGCCCAGCTTGCCTGTTTTCTGGAGCTGTGGCGGGATTGCTGCTGAGGAGGGGATAGCATGGAAATCAATCAAATATCCTCTGCCAGAGATATGTTCGGGCAACTTTCCACGGAAAAGCTGGAGCAGCTCCTGGACACGGAACTACACCAGCCGGAGCCGGATACCAATGCTGTCCGCTTGATCCTGGATATCCTGCGGGAGCGAGACAGGGAGCAGCCCTGTGAAATCACGCCCCAGATGCGGGAGGCCTGGGAAAACTACCAGGAGAAAACCGATGCGCTGGCACGGCGGGAGACCCTGGCCAGAAAAAGACGCTCTGGGATCCGAAGGGTGCTGGCTGCTGCGGCGGTGGTTGCGGTGGTATTCCTTGCCATCGTACCAGGGAAAGCCAATGCGGAAACCTTCTGGGAAGCCTTACAGCGATGGACGGCGGAGATCGTGGAGTTCTTCGGAGCCGGGGACAATGCCCACCGAATGGAAAACTATCAGTTTACCACCGATAATCCCGGGTTACAGCAAGTCTATGATGCTGTAGTGGCGCTGGGCGTGACCGAACCTGTGGTGCCCATGTGGCTGCCTGAATCAGGGGAGGCTATTGAGTGTAAGACGGTGACCACGCCGGTTAAGACGGGGGTTATTGCTACGCTCCCGCATGGAGATGGATATGCGGTCTACAAGCTGGATGTTTACTATTCGGATGTATCTCATACATATCATGGCGATGGCATGGAAGGAAAACAATACATATTAGAGGAAACGACCTATAATATCATAGATAATAATGGTGCGTGGGTCGTGTTCTGGACAAAGGACAATATCGAATGCTCCATTGCGATAGATTGCCTTGAGGATGATCTCTACAAGATACTCAAGTCGATTTATACAATGGAGGATTTGTAAATGAAACGTTTCTTACGGCTCATCTGCCTGCTTTTGGTTTGCGCAACAATCTGCTCGATCCCTGCCTACGCTGCGGAAAATACCGCCCGGGGCAGTGATTATTTTATGTGTAGAAGCTGCTATCTTTGGAAGACTTCCGGTACCCAGTTCCAGGTGTGGTTCGATGTGACCGCAATGGGAATCATGGATGAACTGGGCGTAAGCACAATTATTGTTCAGCGTTCTGCCGATGGTGAAGATTGGGAAAATATGCAGACCTACAGAAAAGCGAATTATTCCAGCATGATCTGTAAAAGTACTGCATCCCATGCAAGTTACGTTACTTACAGTGGCGCGCAGCCGGGATACTACTATCGGGCCTATGTCTGTTTCTACGCAAAGAACAGCGCCGGTACTGCTGAGTATATCAGCCATACATCGTCTATCACGATGCCCTGATTTATCCTAAACATTCTATACTGATCTAAACTAATTAGAGACATCCTCCTGGCATTCTAAATAAAACCCCTCCCGGACTGTTCTGGGAGGGGCGATTTTATTTCAGACACTCTGCGAGGGTGGCTATAAACAGGGAATTGGAGGGGGCCTTACGGCACCGAGGGAAATACTGCTTCCAGACATCGGTCTCGTTATGTTCCGTGGCATCCAGGATCACGCCCCGGATAGCCCGCTCCACGGCGCAGCCGTTGGAATAACCGAACGCCTTGCCGATGGCGGGATACAGCTCCTTGGTCACGCTCTGGGCGCTGTCCTGGGCGTAGCAGGGAATGGCAGCGCAAAGGAAGCGGTAACCGATCCGGTTCGCCGGGATCCCCAGCTCCTGCAGCATCTGCCGTGTCATTTCTTGTGCGGGTGTGATGGCTTCCATATGATTACCTCGCTTTGTTTTTCTTTCCGAAAAAAGCATAGCACAGCCGGTCCTGGACAGACAACCCGGAAAAGCTAGGAAAATCTCATAAAATATCTGAAAATCTCTAAACACGACAGCTCGACATCTATGTGTAACACAAAAGATTTGCAGACAAATCCCCGCTCCTGAAAATTACTCCGGAAGCGGGGATTTTTTGCGTTCTTGTTAAATTATCTTGTGGCTGAGATTGTAAAATCAAGAGGAGCGAGGAGTACGAACCCATCTGCAGTCAAGTAAATAACTGCATCTGAGTTCGTACAGCTCTCCTTTGGTGGAGCTGAGGGGACACTATACGAACACTTCGGACATTCATTGAGGGCATATTCTGCCTCATCATCAGAAGACATATTGTATGTCACAGAATTCTTTTTACCTGCGTAATAGTAGTCGATTCGGATCTTATCATCCCAAAGATAGACCATTTTTACAAAAGTGTTTATCAGCTTCTCTTGGTAGGATTTGTCCGCGACATCCCCGGTTTGAAGCTTTTCCAGTGCGTAGACGATGCGGTCTCTGTCTACCAGGTCATTCATGCTCCGGGAAATTGCAAGCGAGCGTTCCAGATCGGCGATCTGCACCTCAAGTTCCATAAGGCGGGACTTTGTGGTGGCGGTAATGACGCCCTGTTCAATGGCTGACATGATATTTTTGGATGCCTTCCTGGCTTCTGCCAGACTGTTCTCCATGGTGGTGACCTCGACGGTCCTCCGGGCCTGCTTTTGAAATTCTACTGCATTGTCGGCGATCCATTCGATAACGTCACGTTGCAGAATGCAGTCCCGGGTGAGTTCCGCGATGCGCTGCTCCAGCCAGTCGCGCCGAACGTTTTTCTTCCGGCAACTGCCGCCGACACGGCGGTCGTTGCAGGTATAATAGTAGTGCGTGGATCCGGTCTTGCTGGTCCCGGAAATGCCGACCATGAAGGAACCACAATTTCCGCACTTCAGTTTTCCGGTAAGCAGGTAGTCGCTGTTTTCCCGCTTCCTGCCTTTGAGACCCTTATTTTCCTTCAGCTCGTTTTGCACAGCGTAAAACACCTCCTTGGTGACGATGGCTGGGATACCGTTTTCCTTGACGATGCCCGAATGGTGATAGGTACCGATGTAGTTGTCGTTTTTCAGGAGCCTGTGAAAGCTGCCCTTGTTCCACAGGTTGCCATAGCCGGTTTTGATGCCGCGCTGGTTCAGATCCATGGCGATACTGGCGAAGGTCTCCTTTGACAGAAACCGCTCGAAGATCTCCCGGACGATGGCGGCGTTCGGTTCATCGATGGCGTAGTAACCGTCCACATTCTTATAACCCAGGGGAAGCCTACCGTTGACCTTGCAATCAGCCGCGTTGTCAGCCATGCCGCGCCTGATATCCTCCGCCATATTCTCTGAGTAGAACTGGTTGACGTTCATCATGGTCCGCAGAGCGAAGCGCCCGGCAGCGGTGTTTCCAAATTCCTCCTTGGCGTAGAGGGTTCGGATGCCGAAGGATTCCAGTTTGCTTTCGTAGGTCAAAGCATTCAGCATATTCCGGGCGATCCGGTTTGACTTATAGGCAACGACGGCGGTAAATTTCTGTTTTTCCGCATCCCGCATCATCCGCTGGAAATTGGAGCGCTTATCGGTTTTACCGCTGATGGCCTTGTCTGCATAGACCTCGACAATCTGGATGTTGTTTGCAAGGGCGAACGCCATGCACTCCTCCACCTGCTGCTCGATGCTTTCCTCTTTCTGATTGTGGGAGCTGTACCGGGCATAGATAACGCCAATTGCGGAGGGAAGGGGCGTATTCTTTTTCATTTGACTTTCCTTTCCGGGTGTGATACCCTAAAAGGGCAGACTGCCCCTATGATGATCGTGGGAATGTTCTGTATTTGCCGCCTGGGAGTTGCCGCTCCTGGGCGGTTTTCTTTTTAACAAACGTTTGGGGATGCCTCCTCAGAGTTGCTGCTCTGGGAGGGGATGTTTTATGGGTGGCACCTACCGCAGGGTTCGTATCCTTTGGCGATGACCTCTTCTCGGGTGCCAGTATAGGAACTCTTATTCTTTTCTTTTATATCATCGGCACTACTGCACCAAGTATAGTGGAATTTATGGGAGCTGGTATTCAGTATGTAGGTGGTTTCTTGTTTTTCTGCTTCCGTGGTGGGCGGAACGGCGGTGGGAACGACAGGAGGATCGGTGGGAACGCCGGGAACGGCGGTGGATGGGGTGGTAGATACTGGCGGTATATATTCTTCCGTAGCAATGGTAGGTATTTCGGAAGGCTCCGCGATTACAGTAGGGACCGTGGTGGGTGTAGCGACTTCTTCCTTACTGCCAAACGATCCAAGAATAAGAAGGGCGATGACCGTCCAGAACCACCAGCGTTTGTAGAATGGCTTTTTTGCTTTTGCGGCCCTGGTGGCGGAGGTACGCGAGGAAGCCCGGGGGCGGTCCGGGTGGCGGGAAGAGGAACTTCTGGGTGTGCTGATGGCCTGACTTTGGACAGGGGCTGCCCGGGTATCCTTGGGCGCATAGGTGATTTTCAGAGAAACGGAAAAACCCTGCTGCTGGGTCTCTACATTGCCGTGGCTGTCCACGATTTTGTACAAGCCGCCCCGGAGCATACAGGATACGCGCTGGGTGTCAAAGCTGCTGAATATGGTTTTGATCCGGGCGGTATCCTCCGGGCTGAGGATACCGACGATTTCTCCGGCGATAGTCAAATAAGTCTGGTCAGAAACTTCCGGCACAGACGAAAATTTTACCGGGCTATTTAAGAATTTGATCTTATAAATTTTCTGCCCGGCTTTGCCTGCGGTAATAATCTCCGCAGGGGATAGGTTCCAGTCTGGGTTTGCCTGGGCCAGTTTTTTGAGACTGCTTGTATAATTTTGAACACTGCCGACGCGGAAGGTTTCTGCGACAGGTGCGCCATCACTGATTATCACGCCTTGGTTAGCTGGTACAATATCGCGGGCCATGTTGATTCCCTCCTTCTACATCTGATTGAAGTTGACCCCTCTGCTTTCCGTCCAATAGCAATATGCCTTGAAAACATCGGCTTCAGGAAGATCGAAATACTCTGCCAACTGCCACAATTCGGTGTATCCTGCTGCAAAAGCTTCTTTAAAATCCTCCGCGGGAAGAAATGTTTCCGCCGACCATCGGTTTGCACGGTATTCGCTACGCTCCACTGTTTCGTAGGGGCTATCTACTTTGTGAAGTGCACCAGTGGCGGCGTGGCCGATCTCGTGATAGCAAGTTCCTTTCAACATTCTGGTTGAACTGATCTTCGAGAAATCTAAAAAGATTGCGTAATAGTTCCCGTCTCGTACTGTAACCCCCTGACTGGGAGCTCCGGGAAAAGGGATAATATCTATGTCATTACGCCTGCAATGAGAATAAAAATTTGATAGCTCAAACACTGTGGTCTCCTATTTATTGCTCTGCGCCCTTCTCTTCCGCATGACTAATACCATGTCGCGGATAGTGGCTTTTTGGTCATCGCTTAATGCCTTGAACTCGCCATAAAATGCGATGTCAATATCATCAAGTACGTCATTTCGTTCTGTGCGCTTGCCGGTTTCGGCGGGCGCTTTTTCTGTTTCTTCGCCTGTCATAATTAGATTTGCGGATATGCCAAGGTATTCAGCTATGATTTGGGCACGGTCATATGGTATTTTCGCCATTTTCTTTGGATTCAGATATCCGTTTGAGAAACCGCACTCTTTTTCAAGCTGGGAAATTGGTATTTTTCTCTGTTTGCAGATGTCCCTAACGTACTGGACGCTGTTGAACATAAAGATCCCCCATTCAATTTTAGAAAAAATCCTAAAAAGACTATTGACAAATTAGAATAAATCCTATACAATGGGGATGTGCTTAGGAAATATCCTAAATTCCGAATAAGACCTTGGGATTTTTTAGAATTAGCTGACACCTGTATTTTAGAATATTCTCTAAGAAAAGTCAATAGGTATTTAGGAATTTTCTAAGCCAATCTACGCAAAGGAGGGGAGTGCTTGCTTTACGAAAATATCGTTACCTTGTGCAAGGAAAGGAATATCAGTGTCGCAAGGCTGGAGAGAGAAGTCGGATTGGGAAATGCAACAATCAGAAACTGGAAATTATCTTCTCCTAGCGTTGACAAGGTAAGGGCTGTCGCAAAATTCTTTGGTGTTACAGTAGACAGCCTGGTTGATGGAACGTCGGATGCATCCGCATCCTAAAACAGGGGGGTGAGAGCATGGGAAATCGCTCAAAGCGTGGTCACTGGAATCTGAAGAGGCATGTAATTAATGGCCTTACGATCGAACAAAAACGTTTAATCTCGGGGCATGGCCGAAAAGGGAGGGTGAGAATATGGAACGAGAAACCAAGCCCAAGCTGCTTATCGAGGTAGAAACCCCCGGCCTGGATGAAGCAATGGAAAAAGCGAACCGACTGGTGGAACTTTTACGAGAAGCGTCCAGCATTATCGATTCGCTTAGGGGAGAAAAACAGTTAGAAACCTAACTGTCGCAGGACATATTGCGCTCCTGCTTCGTTGAGCATGGCTTGGAAAGAGTCAAATCTTGTGACTTTAGAAATGTGAGCGTTGAGTACGTCTTCGGGAATTGCGTCAAGATCTTCGTTAGAATCTACACGGAAGCCGCCAGCTTCGAACAGATCATCGATAGATAAAAAGTCTGTAAATTCAACCATAAAGGACTCGGTAAATAGTTCACCGAAAGAAACTTCTGCTCCATTACACATTTCCTCGGCTTTTTGTTAGAGCTGCTCCAGAGCGTTGGACACTTCTTCTAAACCGTCAAATGTAATCTTTGCCACTTGTAACCCTCCTTTCTGCGTACTGGGCTGTTGCAGCAGCCTGTGTATGCATTATAGGGAGTTTGAAAGCGATTGACAAGAAATGACAAATTTAATCCGATGATAATGAATTTATCTACACAATGAAATGGAAAGGAGAGAAGCTATGAGCCGGAAAAAGAATTCTAAAAACGATCCCGTGTTCCACCCTGTGGGGGATGTGGACATCAAGATCGATCTCGGTGAAATACCCGAGTACCAGCGGGGCGAGCTGGCAAGGTTTGCTCTGGAGGTCACCAGAAACTGCTTTGCCATACCCGGGGAGGAAGAACGCTATCAGGCGTGGCTTGCCGAAAGAAAGAAGCGGCTGGCTTGCGGCTCGGCTTAATTCCCAAACGTTTGTCACCCGCCGCCCATCGGTGGCGGCGACACGGGCAGGAGGTGCTTTCGGAAGCACACCCGCAGGCACAGCGGGAGGAAGCCGGTTCGAATCCGGCCCTGCCCTCCAGCGGCGGAGCGGTGCCGCCGCAAACGAATACCCCCTTGTAGTTTTCGCTGACGGCGGGAAAGGCCGCAGTGCCGGGAAGTGGACGCGCCCGGCACTCCATACGGGGCGGCTGGTTTGCGCTGGAGATTTCATCCTTTCTCTCCAGCATAAGGATGTTCGATCCATCCTCGCCCCACCAGCCGAAAGGCCATATTTTCTCACCCATCCCGAAGGAAAGGAGGAATGGTATGTACAGTGATTCTGAAGAAGCCTATGACGCGGCGGTTGATACTGAAGATGCGGCGGAAGAAACACCAAAAACTATGTGTCGGGATATCTTATGCACCCGCCCGCATCTCATCAGAATTGACCGCATTCCCTGGTACACCAGCGGGTTCCAGTAGCGATAGAATCCTGCCCAGCTGATTAACGAAATACACCATACCTATATTTTTACATAGCCAAAATAAATAAGGAGGAAATCCCTCGCTTATTGCAAATTGCAGCCCGGCCCCCGTGGCCGGGTAATACGGGACAGCGCAGTTGGAGCGCCCTGCCAGTCGGTGGGGGAATGCCGGTTCGATCCCGGCCTGTCCCGCCATACTTCAAAGAAATAAAAAGGAGGATCCCATGAAGAAACCTGAAAACGGCGTGTATGTGGCAAAGGTCACGGGTGACACGGTGAAGACCTTCCACGCCGACGAGAATGCTATGGCAGATGCCCAGACGGAGAAGATGTTCTCCAACCGGGACAAGGCTTGGGAGGACCAGAAGCGGGATGCCGCTGCCAAACTGCGCACCGAAGAGATGCAGCAGCGCAAGTCCGGCCAGGAGGCCGCGAAGAGGTCCCGGCGGCGGTGGTACACGGTCAAGGATTGCATGAGCCTGATCGTAACCGCCCTCCTGGTGTACTGCACTTACCGCTTCGGCCAGCTGGTGGCTATCGGTGCAATCGTAGGTTGCTTGGTGGCTGCGGTCTGCCGGGTCAGCAATCATATCGAAAGCGAAAGGAGAGAACGGTGCAATGCCTAATATCCGGGTACCTGATGAACGAGAAAAGAAGATCATCCGGGAAAACGGCATGGATCCGAAAAGCTACGGCGTAAGAGCAGGAACCCAGGATGAAAACGTCATTCGTCTCCTGTGCTACAAGACCCGGGATGATGTGACCATCAGAAAGGGGGACAGGCCGTGGGAATAACAGGACGGCGAAAACCCCAAATGGACCACATGGCCGCCATTCGGTGGCCGGTAGAGAAATAAAAAGCGGCGCCCTCAACCGACCAAAGTCAGGGCGCCACTTTTACACGAAGCCAGCCGCAAGGGGCTGTGTGACTATTATAGCACACGGCCCTGTTTTCGGCAAGAGGATAATTTATGACTTATGATGAAATGAGAATCCGACAGGCTTGGCCTTATGAAGTGAAGATTGCTCATGCTAAGAGAGTGGCAGAAGAATTCATTGACAAAGTTTACGCCGGAATCGAATATGGCGGCAATAAAGGGAACAAGTACCAGGCGCACAACGTCCATATCAGCGTGGGTGGCCTGGATTCTATCACCCTGCTGCTGTTTCTCCGAAAATACTTCCCGGATGTGGAGATCCCGGCTATTTCCCGCTCTGCCCTAGAAGACAAGAGCATCCAGGTTATACATAAACAGCTCGGCGTTCAGAGTATTCCGGGGGCCAAGACAAAGGTAAGCATCCTGAGGGACTACGGGTTTCCTGTGATAAGCAAGGCTAAGGCCGCGAAAATCGAGAAGCTGCAGTCCCTAAATGAGAAAACCACCTTCATCCATGCCATCATGACGGGTGACATGGGTGCACAGGGCAATTTTGAGCACAGTGAAAAAATAAAACTTCCAGACAAGTGGATAGAACTGTTTGGCGGCTTGCATGCCGACCATCGTCCCGACCTGAAATGCCAATGTGCTCCGTTCAAGGTGTCCGCCCAGTGCTGTTACTGGCTGAAGGAGTTGCCTGCAGATGAGTGGGCGAAGGCTCACAACAGCGTCCCCTTTTTGGGCCTGATGGCATCAGAGGGCGGACAACGCGAAATGGGCCTGACAAAGAACGGCTGCAACTACTTTGGCAAGGAGACGGTTAGGAGCTGCCCATTCGCAGTGTTCACGAGGCAGGACCTCCTTCAGCTTGCACTTGACCTGGATGTGCCCGTGCCGAAAATATATGGCGAAATCGTAAGAGATTCCGACGGAACACTCAGAACCACAAGAGCTCAGCGAACAGGCTGTGCCATGTGCGGCTTCGGAATCCATATGGAGAAGCGGCCACACCGCTTTGATCGGCTCCGGGAAGACAATCTCAAAGAATGGGAGTTCTGGATGTACCGCTGTGTTACAGACCCTGAGACAGGGGAGCGGTACGGGTGGGGCCGTGTTCTGGATTACCTAGGGATCGAATGGGAGGGCCTGCCGGGAGCATTGCCGGGGCAAATTACTTTGGAGGGTGTTCTTTGAACTACGATGATTTTTTACATACAAAAATTGAAGTCGCTCCGGTGAGTGGCTTCGAGGTTCGGCTGGAGGATATCAACCCAGCGCTGAAGCCACACCAGCGGGACGCGGTCATGTGGGCGATCAAGGGCGGCCGCCGGGCGCTGTTTGAATCCTTCGGCCTGGGCAAAACAGTCCAGGAGCTGGAATGGTGCCGACTGGTGGCGGAACATGAAAACGGCCCTGTCCTGGTCACGCTCCCTCTGGGTGTCCGGAAGGAGTTCAGCCGGGACGCGGCACAGCTGCTGGGCATGGAGCCGCCGGTGTATGTGCGGACCATGGAGGAGGTCAAGGCTGCCAAGGCCAAGATCTACATGACCAACTATGAGCGTGTCCGGGACGGGGATATTGATCCTTCGTGGTTTGCCGGGGCTGCTCTGGACGAAGCCTCTGTGCTCCGCTCCTACGGCTCCAAAACCTTTCAGGAGTTTATGCGGCTCTTTAAGGGAGTCAAGTACAAACTGGTGGCCACGGCCACCCCATCTCCGAACCGGTACAAAGAGCTGATCCACTACGCCGGGTATCTGGAGGTCATGGACACCGGGCAGGCCCTGACACGGTTCTTCCAGCGGGACAGCACCAAGGCCAACAACCTGACCCTGTACCCACACAAAGAGGAAGAATTCTGGCTGTGGGTCAGCAGCTGGGCGCTGTTCCTCTCCGAACCTTCCGACCTGGGCTATGACGACACCGGCTATGACCTGCCGCCGCTGGATGTACGCACTCACATGATTACCTCACGCGTTGGCGATGTGGTGGACAAGGATGGACAGGTCAAGCTGATGCGGGATGCCGCCGTCAGTCTCCAGGATGCCGCAAAGGAAAAGCGGGAATCCGTTACCCAGCGCGTGGCCATGGCCAAGGAGATCGTGGACAGTGACCCGGATGCCCATTTCCTGTTGTGGCATGACCTGGAATATGAGCGGGTAACCATTCTGAAGGAAATCCCCGGAGTGGTGGACATCTACGGCTCCATGGACTATGACGAACGGGAACGGCGGGTCATTGATTTCTCCGAGGGACAAACCCGTCTGTTTGCCACAAAGAAAAGCCTGTCCGGCTCCGGCTGTAACTTTCAGCGGCATTGCCACCGGGCGATCTTTGTAGGCATCGATTACGAATTTAATGATTTCATTCAGGCGATCCACCGCATTTACCGCTTCCTCCAAACGGAACAGGTCATTATCGATGTGATCTACACCGAAGCGGAGGAACAGATCTGGCGTGTGCTGCTGGAGAAGTGGGAGAACCACAACAAGCTCCAGGAGAATATGCGCCGGATCGTGAAGGAATACGGCCTGCTGGCCCAGGTACAGGCGGAGCGGATGGCTCGGAGCATAGGAGTTGAGAGAATGGAGATCAAAGGCGAAAACTGGACGCTTTGCAATAACGACTGTGTCGATGAGGTTCGGAGGATGGCCGATAATTCCGTGGGCCTGATCCATACCTCTATCCCATTCAGCAACCATTACGAATACACCCCCAGCTACAACGACTTCGGACACAATGCGGATACGGCGAAGTTCTTTGAACAGATGGACTACCTGACCCCGGAGCTGCTGAGAATCCTGCAGCCCGGCCGGGTGGCGGCGATTCACGTTAAGGACCGGGTGCTGTTTGGCAACGTCACCGGCTACGGTATGCCCTCTATGGAACCTTTCCATGCGCTGTGCATCTCCCACTACATGAAGCATGGATTTGTCTACTTCGGTATGATCACCGTGACCACTGATGTGGTCCGGGAGAACAATCAGACATACCGTCTGGGCTGGACGGAGCAGTGCAAGGACGGCACAAAGATGGGCGTAGGGTGCCCGGAGTATATCCTGCTGTTCCGCAAGCTGCCCACGGACCGCTCCAAGGCCTATGCTGATGAGCGGGTGGCAAAGGATAAGGCGGATTATCCCCTGAGCCAGTGGCAGCTGGATGCTCACGCCTTCTGGCGCTCCAGCGGTGACCGGAATATCGATCCTGATGAACTGGCCCGGCTGAAAATGAGCGACCGGATGCGCCGGTTCCGGGATTTCAGTAAGGCCCACGTCTACGACTACGACAAGCATTCGGCTCTGTCCTATGCGCTGGAGCAGAGGGACGCTATCAGCAAAGAGTTTATGACGGTGCCGCCTGCGTCTATTCACCCGGACGTATGGGATGATATCAGCCGCATGAAGACTCTGAACACCACCCAGAGCCAGCGCAGGAAGCAGCTGCACGTCTGTCCATTGCAGCTGGATATTGTGGAGCGGGTCATCAATCGGTATTCCAACCCGGGCGACCTGGTATTTGATCCTTTCGCCGGTCTGGCAACGGTGCCCATGATGGCCGTGCGCATGGGAAGAAAAGGCTATGGCTGTGAGCTGAATGCTGGGTATTATGCCGATGGCGTTGGGTACCTGCGGGCGGAGGAAGTGGAGATGGAACAGCCCAGCTTGTTTGATCTGATGGAACAGGAGGCTACATAATGGATATTGCAAAACTTGACCTTTCGCCCTCCGTTTATAAGGCGCTGCGCCGGGCGGAGATCGATACGGTGGAAGAACTGATGGAAATGAACGAGCTGCAGATCGGGAAGATCCGGGGCATTGGTCCCAAGGCTTTAAGGGAGATCCGGGATAAGATCGGCACGGCGGCAAAGGCGGAGGATATTCTTCAGCCGCTGTCTTCCCGGAATCTTTTCCTTGAGGGCACGGAGGCCATGCGGGTCAAGATGGTCCTGGCCCTGCAGCAGGCGGAGCGGAGGGTGAAGGGCGTCCAGCGGACCGCCTATGAGGAAGCCCGGCGGCTGGTGGAGGAGCTGGAGATGCCCAGCCTGCCGGTGGTGGGCATGAGTGAAGGGTACCGTTTCTTCACGGGGACCATGCTGATCCTCCATCAAGACCCCGACACGCCGCCCGAGAATATATCCGGTCACTGGCTCTACAAACCGGAAACCAGCTGCTGGTACTGCGGCGGGATATCCTACCCGGCAGAAGTCTGTGAGATCAAGGAGGGTGTGTGATGGCAAATGAAAAACGGCTGATTGATGCAGATGCTCTTATCGAATATATCAATGAAGACCATTCATACTCAGGCTTGCCCATGGCTGCCCATGTGCTGACGATGGAACTGCTGACCTATGCGCCTACCATCGATGCCGTGGAAGTGGTGCGTGGGCGGTGGGAGCCACATCCTATGGTGCCGGGATTTGTGCGGTGTTCTGCTTGCCGCGACTGTATTACATACGACGAATGGCCGGACGGCCAAAAGTGGAAATACTGCCCGCACTGCGGCGCAAGGATGGATAAGTAGGCTTTAAGAATCACAGGAGGTGGTGCGACTTGGCGAAAATGCGGAATGACAGACCGGAAGTAAAGGAACCGGAGGATACCGGGAAGCTCCTGGAGGAGCTGGGGGAGTTTGGCCCGTATCTTCCCTGGGACAGGCTTCGGCGGCGGTATACGGACATTCTGAACAGCATCCGCTCTGCGCTGGATGCACTCCAGAGCAGAATCCGGGAGCTGGAGGCAGAACCCCGATATTTGGATGCTGAGTGGATCGATGCCAGGGAGGACCCGCCCAGACCTGGGGAGGAGTTCCTGGGGTATTACAAAACGGTCGACAAACCGAGGAAGGGCCGCATCCTTACAGGCCAGGTAAGCACCACAAAGACCGGATATCCGGTGGCAGATGATTATCTGTGGGATACCAGCGGTCAGAAGATCGGCAAGGATGTGACCCACTGGATGCCGCTGCCCAAGGAACCAAAGGAGGATACATAATGGTTAGTTGGCTTATTACATATAAAAAGATCCATGGACGTTATATACAATTGGTGGAGATGCCGTCAGAAAAGAAACTCTTGGAGTGGATCAAAAAGAACGCATCCTCTTGCAGTACCATCCTGATCCAGAGAGTGGAGGAATGATTATGTCAGGAGGAATGAGAGTTGATCCCAAGGAATTACCGCTCCCCATGCAGGAGCAGGTGGCAGTTAAGATGCTGGCGCAGGTTTCTGCGCCCAGCCCTGTGGCGGGAGGAAAGAAACCGAGAAAGGTAGCCGTCAGGCGGCTGGTGTTTCCTTCCTGGCTTGCCGCCGGCCGATACAAGGAACTGCGGCAGATGGTCCGGGACGGGAAGCTGCTGTACCTGGAGGTCGTCGAGTACGACGGACTTGTGGTCGCGTTCCTGTTCCGCAAGTGGGGAGAAAAATCATATACGGAAGAATCGACAGACATTTGGAGGTAATCTGATGCAATATGGGGAAGTGTACATTGTAAATACGGTCGCTGCACCTGGCGGCGACGGAAAGGGCAACAACAAACTCCGGGGCCGGGTGGTGTATGTCCACCCACAGGGGCGTTACGCCGCCCTGGAGTTTACCGGCATCCACGGCAACTTCCGGGAATGCTTCTTCCCGATGGAACTGACGGAGAAGAACAGAGTAACAGGGAGGAGGTGCGGCCGGTGAGACGCAGCAGATTCGCCAGGGTAATTCGAATCTTTTTCCGTGGCTTGGTCCGGGATTACAGTCCCTCGATGAACAGGAGGGTAAGGATCTCTGATATTTGGAAAACGCCATGGTTTTGGGGATGAGAAACAAGCGCAGCCTGCGCCGTGGTACTGACCAATGGTCGGTGCCATGTCGGAGCCTGTGACGCTCAAAGATCGCTTCGGCGATCATTCAAGACTTGGTAAGCGCCTAAGTTTAGAACGAAGCCAATTAAGAAAGGGGAGAGCGGGATGAAGGAAGGGTACTGGGTCATTCGTACATACAAGGCAGGTATGATCGGAGAGAAGATCAAGTATTGGGTGCCGGGCAAGAAACCCTCCCGCTCTGCCCGCAGAATAAAGTCCGATATCCGGAAACAGCAGCAGAATGAGAATGATGCCACAAAGCGTGTTGCCCGGATCATCAACGAGAACTTCCAGGGCGGAGATGTCTTTGATGCCTATACATACGCAGACGATGCCCTGATCCGCTTGACTGCCGGGATGCCTAATGGTCTGGAGGAGGATGCCCGCAGGGATTACATATACCAGAAGGCAGACCATGAGCTGGAGCTGTTCCTCCGCCGCGCCCGCTATGCCTGCAAAAAGGCTGGCGTAGAGTTCAAGTATTTCGCCATTACCTCCGACATGAACGGAGAGACAGGGGAAATGGTGCGAGTGCATCACCACATCATCACCACCCGGGAGGTCAAGGCCATCATCCGTTCTCTGTGGACCAACGGCATCGTGGAGAAGGATGCTGTCTGGCATGAAGAGGATCACTTCGGCCTTGCCAAGTACCTGATGGACCAGGTGCGCCGGATCCCCGATGCCAAGAAGTACAAGCGTTCCCGGAATCTGACCATCCCCGAACCCAAGGACCGCATCGCCCTGGGCGGCAAGGAAGTTCAGCCGCCAAAGGGCGCGTTCATCGTCTACCGGAGTACCTTCATCCCCGGAAGACCCCAGTATATCCGCTATGTCCTGCCAAAGGAAAACAAACCCGGTGGCGGGACGAAAACCGATAGGACAGACCAAGGAGGTGCCGAATGAGCAAACCAAGATACCGTTGGTGGGGATTCGTACGCAGAATGATCCGGGATTATCCTGGGCTGAAAGAAGCTGTTGATGATCTGCACAGCCAGAATGTCACAGCCAGCATGACCGGTATGCCGAGAGGCGGCGGGGCTGGCAGGACGGTGGAGACCATCGCTTTGCGACAGCTTCCCGAGGATGACCAGAAAGCCTACGATGCTGTGACACGAGCTGTGGAGATCACGAGACTGCGCCCGGATGGGGAAGAACGTATCGCCCTGATCCGCTACACCTACTGGTGCAGAACGGAGCATCCGCTCAAACACGCTGCTCTGTATGCCCATGTGTCTGAACGAACGGCAAAGCGTTGGCATGGAGATTTTGTGCGGCTGGTAGGAAAATGCTATGGCTTCGATGTAGTTGGCACCCCAGAGCCAAATAAATCTGCTAGAGTGGTAGAATCAGAAAGCTAGGGGAGAGGGCGAATGGCCAAAGAATGGGCGGAAGGGTTCTACAAATCCAAACCGTGGCGGCAATGCAGGGCCGGGTACATAGCGGAACGTAAGCGCATTGATGGCGGTGTATGTGAATGCTGTCATAATGCGCTGGGCTATATCGTTCACCACAAGATCCTGCTGACACCGGAGAACATCGTAGATCCGGACATCGCCCTGAATTGGAAGCATCTTTCCTTCGAGTGCAAGGACTGCCACGACCAGCACGAAGGGCACGGAGTATCCATGCGCTGTGATCCTGTGGTGGCCTTCGATGAGGATGGCGACGTGGTAGGGATCCTTCCGCAGCACCAGACGGACAGGCTATAGCCCCCCTATCTGCGAACCCCACCCTGGGAC
>JAGKTU010000009.1 GCA_021153265.1 Clostridia bacterium | reverse complement strand
CCTCAGCTACAACAATCATGTAGTGGGTAAATCCGTTAAAACGAGCCTGACGAATCTTTTCAATAACATCCCGTTCAAAGTCAATCTCTTCTTCAGGAACCAAAACAGCGGTTGCACCAACGGCAAGACCAACATACATGGCCAGATAGCCGGCGTTGCGTCCCATAACCTCAACAACGGAGCAGCGTTCGTGGGACTGCATGGTATCACGAAGTTTATCGATGCACTGGATGGCGGTGTTGGCAGCGGTGTCGAAACCGATGCAGTAGTTGGTGCAGCTGATGTCATTATCGATGGTGCCGGGGATACCAATGACATTGATGCCGTATTTGCTCAGGGCGCGGGCGCCGCGGAATGTGCCGTCGCCGCCGATGGCGATGATGCTGTCCAATCCCAGAAACTTGCAGGTGGACACCGCTTTGCGCTGGCCTTCCTCGGTCATGAATTCTTTGCTGCGTGCAGTGTAAAGGATGGTGCCGCCGCGATTGATGGTATGGGAAACGCTCTTTTCATCCAGACGGATGATATCGCCGGTGATCAGACCATTCCAGCCGCGGCGAATGCCATAGCATTCTAGACCGTGGTACAGGGCGCTTCTGACGACTGCGCGGACGCAGGGATTCATACCGGGGGCGTCGCCGCCGCTGGTAAGAACGCCGATTCTTTTAACACTCATAATGAAATCCTCCAGAGAGAAGTAAAAGTTTTTCCGTATATATTTTAGCGGTTAATGCTGGAATTGTAAAGACGAAATTTGGTATGGCAAGAATATTTTTGACGAGTATAGGGACAGTGTTAGGAATTGATCGAAACGGATGCTTGTAAAGATGTCACAGCGGCAGATGCTCAAAGGCAAACGAAACAAAACCATTATTTTGATGCGAGCGAGCACGGGCCCGAAGCCGCCGAGGTGGCGAGGGGGCAGCGCAGCGGTTCAGAAAGGCCAGACATTGGCCGATTTATTTTTGGACTTTCTGAACGCAACAAAATAAAAATTTTGTTGCGTTCAAGGGGGTGATGTGTTATAATCAACTGGTACGACAAGATTAGGAGTGACTTCATGAAAAAATACATCATAATACTATTTACCTACCTGATTATGAGCGGATGTACATCTTATGTGAATGCTACATAAACATTGCCTATGGTAGAGTTGGATTCCCCTAAAGAAACACCACTTACAACACAACCGGATCTTTCCATATCTGTTTCTGCCGGAAGTCATTGTCGCAGGTATACAGATGAGACTACCAAGCGTTTTTTAGACTATTATCTATTCGTTCCTAAGAATGCTGTCAAAGATATGCCATTGGTCATTTTCCTTCACGGTGACGGCGAAGTAAATAACTTGGATATTTTGGAGAATTTTGGCCTAATCGCCAGTGCCAGAGAGATTTATGGCGATGAATTCCCTTTCATTGCAATCTCGCCATGTACACGTGAGTATTCCTGGATCAACAACAAAATCCCTGTCACGTTAAAAGGGTTGATAGACACAATCGTGACAGAATGTGAAATAGATCCCAATCACATCATCATAACCGGTCACAGCCGGGGTGCTATCGGCGCATGGCATATGGTCAATCTCTATGGTGACTTTTTTTCGGCCGCTGTTCCAGTAAGCAGCAGATATGCCGCAATACTCAATCAAGATACTATGAACAATGTGCCTATTCGTGCAATGGCTGGCAGTCGCGAAGGATGCATTCGTGAGATGCAATCCTTAGTGGACAGAATCAATATGTCAGGCGGAAATGTTGAATTTTGCATTATTGATGATTGCAAACACGGCCAAGCCAGTTCAAAAGCCTTTGCAATCGAAACTTTTACATGGATGTTGGAGCAGTGATCATATGAAACGATACCACGATTGTCCCCAGATTTTGCGGGATTTTTTAACTTATCACGAAACAATCAAAGGTCAATCCCAGCTTACGATTTCGGAATACTATTTAGATCTTCGGATGTTTCTTAGATTCATCCAGCTCATGCGCGGCGACATGCCGATCGATACCAGACTGGATGAGATAGATATCAAGAGAATTGATTTGAATTTCGTTCGGGAGATTACAACGTCGGAAATCTTTGACTTTCTCTCATATCTGGCAAATGACAGAAATCCGGAACCCGACTCCCCTGCACCGGATTTGGGCATTTCGGCTTCATCCAGAGCAAGAAAACTCTCTGCAATTAAGTCGTTCTATAAATATTTGACAGTGCGTACAAAACAACTGACAGAAAATCCGGTTGCGGATCTGGAGTATCCGAAACTTCGCAAAAGTTTGCCTAAATACTTGACATTAGATCAGGCATCAAGGCTTTTACAGTGCGTATCCGGCGTCAATGAAAAACGTGATTACGCAATCCTAATGCTATTCCTGAACTGCGGTATTCGCAGAAGTGAGTTGGTGGGGCTGAACGTTGCAGATGTATATGAAGACCGGATTCGTGTTATAGGTAAAGGAAATAAGGAACGATTCGTCTATTTTGGCTCGGCATGCAGAAAGGCGATCGATGCCTACATTGTTGAGCGCAATAAATTGGTATTGACGGATAATCGGGCCCTTTTTGGTTCCAGAAATGGCAATCGGATCAGCGTCTCGGCAGTTCACAGGCTGGTCGACAAAGCTCTGCTGCAAGCCGGCCTGGACACAACTCAGTATTCTGCACATAAGCTGCGGCACACAGCTGCGACTATGATGCTTTCCGGCGGTGTGGATGTGAAGACAGTACAGGAAGTATTGGGCCACGAGAATCTAAATACGACGCAAATTTACACCCATATTGAAAATACAGAGCTAAAAATTGCAGCTGAAGCAAATCCTCTGTCAAAATTAGACTTTTCGGATGGGTTCGACGAAAACTCTTGATATAAGCATAGGGATATGATACGATTATTGCGTAAAATAATAGAAAGGGTGATCACATGAATTGTCCCAGATGCGGCGCCGCTTTTTCTGAAGGGAAGTTTTTTTGTGAAAACTGCGGCGAACGAAGACCCACTTATTTTTCCCCGGCTCAGTCTGTTTCTGCCCCGGAATACCAGGTAAAGACTGAGGAAAAACCAGCCCCTGAGGTATCTGCTCCCGTATTCTCGCCTGCGGCCCCTCCTCCCTCTGAGACGAAATCAGATTCGAATCGCACACGCAATATTGTCATAATTTCCTCCGCTGCTGTTATACTTGTTGCATTAATTTTGCTATTATCCATACAAATAGGAAAAGATAATCTGAAAAAAGAGCTTATGCGGGATTGGTCTAGAGTGGAAATCGAAGGCAGTAGCTACTACACGCTGGAACTGGATTTCTCGGAAGATGAAATTGAGTACAATTTTGATGGCTACTACTTTAACTCCAACATCGCAACCTACGAGTATGAGATTGTATCCGCAAACCAATTCAGAGTCGAAGGAAGCGATGAGATTTATACAGTTGAATTCAACGATGACCGGACGATGATGACAATTAAACCCGCACTGACATCTTCGGGTTATTCTGAATACTGGTTCCATCATTAATTTGATTTATGCGACTGCTCCGGTTATTCCGGAGCAGTTTTTTCTTGATAATTGCTGATAGTTATGATATTCTTATAATGCAACCTATAGTTGACAAATATCTCAAGGAAATATTATATATGTCGATTGGTGAACGAATCTGCACACTCCGGAAAGAACGCAATATCTCGCAAGCACAGCTGGCTAAAATATTGGATGTTTCCAGACAAGCCGTCAGTAAATGGGAAAATGATTTGTGCGCACCGGATACGATAAAACTGATTCAATTAGCGGATATTCTCAATACCGAAGTTGAGTTCCTGGCCACAGGTAATAAGCCAATTTATCAGAGCCCCCCGATCGTTGTTAACATGGTTGAAAAGGTCGATCAGGTGAAAGTCGTTGAAAAAGTGGTCGAAAAGCCAGCGATTCGTCGGGTGGAACGGGTGAAATATGTGCGAAATCCGGTAGAATTTCTACTACTGGGTGTCGGATGCTTTATTGTGGGACTGATTCTGGGGTTAGTTTTCTGACTCCCCTGCCCTGCTTTCCATAATAGAAAAAAGGAGGGGATGTCCCCTCCTTTTTTACGCTTATAGAGCTGTTTCTATGGCTTCACGGATGTTTTTGACGCGGTAAACGGTCAATCCCCGGGGAATATCCAGCTTCTCAGAGCCGCCCCTGGGAATGATACATTTCTTAAAGCCCAGGCGGGATACCTCTCCCAGGCGCTGATTTAAGTGTGATACCGTGCGAATCTCACCGGTTAGGCCAACCTCACCAATGGCTACCAAATCGTCGGCGATGGGGGTATCCCGATAAGAGGATGCAACTGCGAGCACAACAGGAAGATCTGCTCCGGGTTCATCCAGCCGCAGGCCGCCGATTACATTGATATAGGCATCAAATACACTCAATTTCATGCCGGCGCGCTTTTCTGCCACAGCCAGAAGCAGCGCCGCGCGGTTAAAGTCAAAGCCATCTGCTGTTCTGCGCGGCACATTGAAGGTCGTTTTGGACACGAGTGCCTGCACCTCTGCCAAAACCGGCCGGGTTCCCTCCATCACACAAGCGACGCAGGTGCCGCTGGCACCCTCAGGGCGGCCTTCCAGCAGCATCTGGCTGGGATTTGGTACTTCCACAAGGCCAATATCCATCATTTCAAAGACACCGATCTCATTCGTGGAGCCAAAGCGGTTTTTGACACCACGGAGAAGCCGGTAGGATGTATTGGGATCACCCTCGAAATATAGAACGCAGTCCACCATGTGTTCCAGGACCTTGGGGCCGGCTATATTGCCGTCTTTATTGATATGACCAACCACAAAAATGGTGATGCCTTGGGATTTGCTGAGCTGCATCATGGTCATGGTACAGTCTTTGACCTGTGAAATGCTGCCTGGAGACGAGTCATTTTCCTCGTTATAGAGGGTCTGGATGGAATCGACGATGAGAATATCGGGCTTCAGTTCTTCGGTTGCTTCCACAACATCACTCAGACGAGTCTCAGAGAGGATATACAGTTCCTCGGGGCTGACACCTAAGCGCTCAGCGCGGAGTTTAAGCTGCCGTTCACTTTCCTCGCCGGAGATATACAGCACTTTCCGTTCGCTGCAGAGGCGGTTGCAAATCTGAAGAAGCAGTGTGGACTTACCGATACCCGGTGCGCCGCCTACAAGAACCAGACTTCCGGCTACGGATCCCCCACCCAAAACCCGATCCAACTCGCCCATTCCGGTGGAAAAACGGATTTCATCGTCACCGGTGACATCACGGATGCGCTGGGGGCGTCGGCTCATACCAACAGGGGCCGGTTTCGCTTTTCCGGCGGCAATGGGCTTTTCAATGTGCTCTTCCATGGTGTTAAATGCGCCACAGGCAGGACAACGCCCCATCCACTTCAGGGTCTCGCTGCCACAGTTGGTGCAAAAGAAGATTGTTTTTGTCTTTGCCATGGTGATCTCCTTATGTTTTGTTTGCCTATATTATAGCAACCAGATCGGATTCGGTCAAGTGTTCGATAAGTATTCGCATAGGGCTGATACAATCACACAGCTTATCTTTTGCTGATAGGATGGATCGCGGAGCTTTGCTTCTTCCTGGGGATTGGACAAAAAGCCGCATTCGATCAAAATTCCCGGCGCAGATATATGCTCCATCAGATAGACACCTTTCGCAGGTTTTGCCTGCCGCGAGCTTTTGGGGCTGAGGCTTCGGTTTAAGATTATCTGGAAGTGTTTTGCCATTTGCTCGCTTCCCTTTGCAAAGAATACCTGCGGTCCGCTGTATCGTCCGTCCGGGAATGTATTTTGATGGATGCTGATCAGAAGCGCGTTTTCTGTTGTGTTGACCAATCTTACCCGGTTATTCAGGTCGGAACGTTTTCGGGCGGCGATTGTCTCCCCTTCTGTGTGTACCGCTGAGTCGGTGGTACGGACCATTTTGGTATCGTAGCCCATGAATTGCAGCAAATCGTTCAGTCGCAGAGCAATTTCCAAATTGAACTGACTCTCCAGAACTCCGCTGCAGGATGTAGCGCCGCCGTCTTCGCCGCCGTGTCCTGCGTCCACAATGATGCAGACACCACGGCCTGGTAGGATGCGCTGTGAAATGGTTGTCACAGCCTCGCTGCCCCAATGGATGGCGCACAGTGCAAACAGAAGGATCGGACAGTAAAACCATATGCTTTTGAATTGGATGGGTCGTCTTTTCACCTGGATCACCTCCCCTATTTCTATGCACAGTTTGATCGTGAATGAACATGATCGCGGATGCTGACATAGTATGACCCGGAACGACAGTTCCGTATCAATTGGAACGGAGGAATGTATTTTGGAACGAAATCGGTCTATGAAGGATGGCTTCGAGGGTCGCTTGCCGGCATCTGCCCCGCTGGCAAACCCCTATGTGCCATTTCAGGTGGAGAACCCACCTCGCTACGAGGCTCGGAAGGGTTTGGTTCGGGGAACATTGTTTCCGGGATTGGATCTGCCCTTTATGGGCATGGTCAACAAGAACGAAAAGCCGGTGACACCTCGTACGGAGCTGCAGGTAATGGCTTTTGCCTTGCAGGAGCTGGCGCTGTACTTGGACACCCATCGGGATGACCAGGAGGCCCTGGAGCTTTACAGAGCCTATCAGAAGATGTACCACGACGCAGCAGCCCAGTATTCCCAGAACTGCACGCCGTTGAATCACGCAACGCCGGTGGATGGGCCGTATAAATGGCTGGATGATCCATGGCCTTGGGAATATGCGGGAAATAAGGAGGCGTAATCATGTTCATTTATAACAAAAAACTGCAATATCCTGTAAAAATCGAACGCCCCAACCCCCGACTGGCTGCCATCATCATTTCCCAGTACGGTGGACCTGACGGTGAGCTGGGAGCCAGCCTGCGGTATTTGTCGCAACGGTATTCCATGCCGTTCGATGAGCTCAAGGGACTGCTGACGGACATTGGGACGGAGGAATTGGGTCATCTTGAGATGATCGGAGCCATTGTACACCAGTTGACCCGGAATTTGAAGGATTCACAAATCAAGGATTCCGCCTTTGCGCCCTATTTCGTGGATCATACAGCAGGTGTCTACCCTACTGCTGCTTCCGGATTCCCCTGGAGTGCGGCATCCATGCAGGTTAAGGGTGATCCCTTGGCAGATCTGACCGAAGATCTGGCTGCCGAACAGAAAGCACGCGTGACCTATGACAACATCCTGCGGCTTTCTGACGATCCGGATGTGAACGATGTGATCAAATTCCTCCGGGAGCGGGAGGTTGTTCACTTCCAACGGTTTGGTGAAGCGGTTCAGTTGCTTCGGGAGAAGCTGAATCAAAAGAATGTGTATTATATGAATCCTGCTATGGATATATAAAGAAGATCGAGTAACCCGGTATATCGGGTTACTCGATCATTTTATTATTGAACAGTAATATCTACGGTTTGGGTTGCAGTACCGGCGGTAATGGTATAGGTGAAGTTACCCACTTCATCTGCCGGGAAGTAGATCAGCCAAATTTTAACGGTCTCGCTATTGGTCATAGTTTGAATTTTTCCGACACAGCGGGTCAGTGATTCCTTGCCGCCGGGTGAAGTGACATCGATAGTGGTAACATCCGGTGTGGTTATGATCCGCAGGGCAACCTGCTTATTCAAACGTGCTACATGGCTCAGACGCTCAATGGAATAAATCTCCGTATGTGTGCAGTCGATGGCAAGGCCGGTCTGTGCGGCTTCCAAATCGGACATAACACGATCAATATCTGCCTGGGTTACATTGTTATTAACGCTGAACTTGAGGGCGTTATTCAGCGCACTCTGATACGCGCTCCAGGAGGAATCTGTATAGTCGCCCTTTTCAGGCACAGCATTGCGGATCATATAGTTTAGGGACGTTGTATCCGGAGTGTTTTGATACCAGATCGTAACAACATCCGAACCATTGCTCCTTCCTGTCACAAAACCAGACCCATCCTGGGTAGTCAGTGGAGTGAAATTGCCACCGTCGCAGCTTGTATAGATGTAACCGGTCATGGAAGGAATATGGAACCGGTAATCATTGACCACCAGCGGATAATAGAGTGTTTTGATAAGCCGCTCGGAACCATTTACCGTAGTTTTGCAGTGGACGGTCAGGACAGCCGTCTTGAGTACCAATTGATTTTTGGCCATATGCAGTGCATATATGGCTTCTGCGATCTCCTCTTCGGTGGAGGCATTGTTTGCATCTACTTCAAGTGCCTTTTCGTAAGCTAAATTATAAGAAATGTAGCTCTTGGAGGTGTAGTCTTCGCTGGGCAGTTTTAGGGTAATAGCGGCTTTCAGTGCGGAATGGTCAGCGCGGTATGCTTTGGTCGGCGTGACAGCCTCCGGTAACCGGGCCGGAGCAGAACAGCTGGAATAACCGGGGAAATAGCCGAATTTTGCCCGCAAGGCTGCATAATCGGCATAAGAAACGGTTTGATTGATATCCCAGTTCCACATTTTGACGGTGTTGGACCACATACGATCCAACAGACTGTAGAATTCTCCGGTATTCTGGGTGGTTTTATCATAGACACCGTTCCAAATCTCTGCTTCCGTGCTGACGCAGGCGTAGTCACACCAGATTAGATAGTATGCACCACCCAGATTGGCATCCGGAACATCAGGAACATCCTCACTGTAGTCACCGATCTCGCTGATGTTGGCGGGATACCATTCGTTGTAAATGTTCTCCTCGGTGGCACGGTAGAAAGTCCACTGGCGGTTGTATGCACTTCGCGCATCGGAGCCGTCGGACGTGATGCGCAGGGCATAATAAGTGTGGGTCTGGATGCAGTTGTACAGGGTCATGCCCTTATCGACATAGTGGCTGACCGGCTCGGTATGGTTGCTTGCGGTTTTGGCGCTGGGGTTAAATGGTGAATCCCAATAAAGAATTTCAATATTGTCAGCAAAGCTATAGTTAGATGCATTATAGGAAGTGCTGCCCATGAAATCGTTGTACATACGCATGGTATAGCCCTTGTTATTGAGCAAGGCGTTCAGCTCATTGATATATGCTACAAAATCCCTGAAGCCCCATTTGTAGCTGTAGCCGGATGCCAGATTGCTGGTACTAAGCTGTACTTCGTCTGCACCAATGCTGAAGTTGGTACTCCCGGCGTACTCCTTAAAGAAATTGGCAATATCGATATACAGTTCGAATATAAAGGCTTTACCCTGTGCGTCGTTGATATTAACAGCGGAATAGTACGGCCACTGCAATGGCGTGGAAAGTCTGACAGCACCGGTATAGTTGATGCAGCCATTTACGTTCTTTGCATAATAGGTCGTGTTGTCGTAAGTTGAATAAAAGGAATAGTTGGAATTACTTTTGTAGTTCTGCTCGTACTTCCATGTGGTGTAATCTAAATGGGACGGGCTGTCGAAAGCTGGGATCACTTCAATGTGATAGGCATTCGCAGTCTCCAGAATTTCCACCAATTCTGCGGTTGTCAGGTATTTACCCTTATCGGGGTCATTTTGATAGGCAGAAAGGGTCCAGGAGGTATAATTACTGCCGCAGAGCCAAGAAAAATCATTCTTCGGCTGGAATTGTCCCTTGTAATAGTCCTCGTCCCAAAGGTCAATGCGGAAACCGGAGTCGTCAGAGAAGTGCAATTCCAATGTGTTATAGCCCATCCAGGACATCTGGCGGATGAAATTGCAGATCCAGTCCTTTGAGTAATACTTGCGGCCGCAGTCGAGGGAAACTGCGCGCTGCCTGGTGTCAGGGGTGTCCACAGCAGTGAAACCCTGAATGGAGGTACCGCCATTACGAATGTGCTTGATGAGCGCATTTGCGCCATAAATCAGGCCGTCCGGAGTAGCTGCAGAAATGGCAACCTTATCCGTGACAGAAAGCTGGTAGCCCTCTGTACCAAGGGCGGAATTTGTGACAACAGACAGGCAGATATCTCCGGTGCGAGCCCAGTCCGCAGGCCCCCAGACCAGTTCCATGGTTAAATCGTCAGCGGCAAACTGCTGTTGGATCAACTGTATTGTCTGCAGAAGTTCACCGGTGGGTGCAGAATCGGAGATCAGATAGATTCTGGCGGAGCCGGTCAGCGTAAAGACCTGGTCGTTGGGAACAAAGGAATCGCACAGCTGGCCAAGGCTGGCTGTACTCTCCCCTGCCGCCGCTGCACTGGGCGTACAGGCACCAGCGAACAGAAAGCAAATCAAAAGAATAGAAATCAGACGGGCGAAAGGTTTACACATAGTATCACTTCTCTTTTGCTACGGAAAATGCGGGTACATGCTTTGGTGTGGGGACTGCAGATATGCGCAGTCCCCACAATTTCATTTAGCGGAACAGATCGTTGAATTCACCAACAAAGTCCTTCATCTGATTGCGTGCCTCGGAAAGCTTATTCCGGATGGACGCAATCTTTGCGGCCACCTGAGCAGTGATATCACTGCCGGAGGGTTTGTTGCCGGCGTTGCTGTTGGGCTTGCTGCCGCTGCTGTCAGGCTTCTCAGCAGGCTTCTGCTCGGGCTGAACACCGGAATCGACCTCGGGGGTGGTTTCGGGTGTCTGCTGGGGCTGATTCTCGGGATCCGGGAGTATCTCGGGCTGCTGGTTGTCGGGGGTGACATCGTCATCCGGTGCATCCGTGGTGTCGGTGAGGCTGGGACGAGCCATCATGTAGCTCAAATAGTTGAGCTGGATGCCGCCTTCTTTCCGTTCGATCTCTTCCTCGGACTCTTCACTAACGGTTTCAGGAACAGCACACTTGCCATAGTCAAGTACACAGACGGGACATGCCCTTGTGATGGCATCGTCCTTGGAAGCGCATTTGCTTTCACAGGAACAAACAGCCAATTCGCCGTTGATGTAGTAGTAAGTGGCCACTTCCGCACCTGTAGTGGCTTCTACAGTCAGATTGTTGTACTTCAGGCTGGTGAAGGATGCCATGCCGGACTTCGCACGGACTGCAACCAGGATTTCGCCATCAGCGGTGTAACATCTGGTGAGATCGATGGAATAATACTGTTCGGTTCCGCTGGTTACAGTGACCAGAGGCTCCCATGCGAAGCTGCCGTCGGATTGCTTGGCATAGAATTCAATGACAGCGTTCATGCCAGATGCTGGTTCTGCAGGTGCTGTGGTGGAACCGATGTAGAACTGTGCTTCGTCGATGGCCCGGACAGCAATCTGGAGAGCAGGCGTACCGGTGGTCTTTTTCACAGTGAAGATGAGAGCTGCATTTTCGATGGTGCCGTTCATGTAGACCTCGTTGTTGGGGCCCTTGAGCAGATAGGCATTCACGTTATCCACCTGATTGCCCTCGAACTCCTGCAGTCCTGTAATATCCTTGCCTGTGAGATTCTCCGTCCATGTGATGGTACCGGAAGATACAGACATAGAGTTGCCGTCGTATTTGGCAACAGCTGCCTTGCCGGTGACAATCAGGTCACGGATTTCTGCAAAGATTGCGTTGTTCTCAGCCTCGTTGTAGTGCTCGTTTGCGGAACCAAGGGGCTGGAAAATGCGGATGCCGTCCAGATACAAATAGGTATGCTCACGGCTGCTGGAGGGGACGCCCTTGATTCTGACAGTATATTGTCCCTTAGTCAGGTCATCCACACGGATCACAGGCACCTGATAGATAGACTCATCACCACCGGGGGTCTTACCTGTTTCGTTGTTATCGAACTGTGTAATGACCGGGATGCGTTTAATGACTTTATCAGAGGAATCCAGCACTTCGACAACAATAGAAGCAGAGTCATCCGCATTGGTGCGTCCGATTAGCTCAAATCCCGTTCCGGTAAACTGGAAGGAAGCAGCCACGTTATACTTGCAGATATCAATGACGTGCAGGCTGTTGCCGCTCATGTCGCTGTTGTTCTGATAAGCATCGTCCTGACCGTACTCCTGATCCTGATCCACACTCTGGGACAGGTCCGAACTGGAGCCAATGGGGGTAAAGACATTTCCGGAGGACTGCTCATAGGTGATCGCCGGGAAATCATCCTCATAATAGACCACATTTGCAGGCAGGACGGAGATCTTCTTATAGAGCTGGACCTCCTTGGCGACATCGATCGGGTTATTGAGTGCGGTGGGTGCCTCCAGAGAATTATTATGGACAGTAATTGCCATCCAAATACTGTAGGTGGAGTCCATAAAGTCGCTGGGCGTGAATGTGAAGTCATCGTGATAGTCGATGGAAGCCAGATAGTTGCCGTCAGCACCGGGATTGGTGACAGATACAGTGGCCTCTACGCCAAGTTTCACAGACAGGTCCACGGTCTGGTAACTTCCCTCTCCGTTATTGACGATGACATAGGCAGTATCCACGGGAATCTGCACCGCGTAGAGACCGTCCTCGGTCTTGGTGGTCAGCTTGGTACCCGGCCACTGCACACCAACAACGCCGTTGCTGTTCCAGTAGTACAAATGTGCATTGGTCCAGGTGCTGGGCGTTTCTACGAAGAAGTTGTACTTCTCCGTAACGCTGGAATATGTGTTGACATCGGCACTGTACTTGTCCGTCTCGGTAATCTTGACATTATCGGTATCTGCGACATTGATTGTCAAATTGTGATTGGTCTTCAGACCCTTCAGGTCACCGGTCTGCTTACCGGAACCGTTATTGACGATCATATTGTTGTACTGGCTGGGAACCGACAACTGATATCTGCCAAATTCAGCTTCGATCTTAGTGCCGGGCCACTCCCCGTTGTTGCCGTTATCGCCCCAACAGTAAAGATATACATCTCCCCAATCGCCGGGAACATTCACAGTGACCACGGAGGGTGCGCTGGCAGAATTGACCGTGACATCCAAGGTCAGGTTAGCACCTGCTGTGACCCAAAGGTCATTGGTCTGCTTACCGTTGCCATTGCCATTGTTGACGATCATACGGTCATAGCTTCCGGCAATGGTGGTGGTGTATTTACCATCAGGGCCAGCCTCCAGCTTGGTGCCGGGCCATTCGCCATTATTCTTATTGTTGACACTGTTCCAACAATACAGGTGCACATCCCCCCAGCCATCAGGTACCGTAATGGTGACGGTAGCCGGTGTGAAGGTGGCAACCTCGGCATCCAGATGCAGACTGTCGCCGGAGGGCTTGGTTACCTTGATGGTGTTTTCCACACCGGGGGTGATCATCAGGTTGCCGGTCTGCTGGGAGCCGTTGCTGATGATGACGTGAGTGATATCAGCGGGGACATCGATCTTGAACTGACCGGCAGTGACCTTCTCCATTTTTGCGCCGGGCCAGCCGTTGTTGCTGCCGCCGTCGTACCAGAAATAGAGATAAGCATCGGTCCAGTCGGTAGGCGTATAGACGTTGACCTTAACGGTACCGACATCGGTCAAGGAATACTTGCCTGTGTAGGAATTGAAGCTGATATCCTTGCCGTTCTGGATCTGCATGGTGTAGTATCCATCGCCGACAGGGATGGAAGTATTACTGGGAACCGCGCTGAATTGGATCCGGTTATAATTGGCAGTCTGATCGGGATAGGACAGATAGCTGGGCTGCGTGGTTGCGATGCCCATCATTTTAGCATGGTTGTCGCTGGAGCCGCCGAAGAGGTAGTCATTCTTGAACAGCTCGCCGTTGGTACCCAGATCCTCAGTGGTCAGACCGTAATCCAGAACGTAGTAGCTGTCCTCCACATCTGCCACAAAGACGGTGATGCGGATGATGGCATATTTGCCGGTTGTAAGGTCTTTTGCTTTGGTAGTGGATGTGATGGTTTCGGAAGACACCAGAATGTAGAAGCATTTCGTTCCGGCCTCAGGATAATTGACGATGTAGCCGGTTTTACTGCTATTGGGAATGACTTCCTGATAAGATTTGACTGCGCCGAACTTGTCACAAAGGGCGTAATTGTAGGTCTTGCCCTGAATACTGTTCAGGAAGGACTCATACTCATGCGCCTGATTGCCGCTATCTTTAGCTGCTTCGATCGCATCCGCCATGATATCGTCCATTGGCAGATACAGATTGTGACCGGCCCACTGATAGTAGTAAGGCAGACCGGTGATATAGACACGATGCCGCGCCTGGGACTGCAAAATCTGATTGCCGCTGGCGTTGGGGTTGGGCATGGAGGTTGCGGTAACATAGACGGTGTTGTCCAAGACACCGACCTCAACCTGCTCCACACTAAGCTTATAGTAGATGCCCTTGAAGGTCACATCTGCATCGACCCAGAGGCCATAGCCACTCTGCAAGAACGTGGTATCCAGTTCCGTGTTGTCCAGGCCTTCGCCTTGCAGGGATGCGAGGAAGTTCTTGAGTTCCTGTTGGGTCTTGAAGGTATTTTCGATGGAGGTATATACATGGGTGCCGTTGGCATCCTCTACATAGTTACCGTCGATATCCTTAATGTGGGTACCGCCGCTTTCCACGGGCATCCAACCGGTGACCAGTGCGGTTATGTCAGAGGCTTCCAGTGTGCCGCCGTTGGCATCGAAGACATAGACACCGTTGAAGCCATCGGCAACGGTCAGACCGTTGGTGTAATCCAGGGTGACGCCGATGGTGCTGTCGGTGAAGGTCAGATTAAAGAGCTTACTGGAGCCGTTGTTGATCATCTTGAAGTTATACTCAACAGGGTCGGAGGCAACGATGACGTCACTGTAGGCGATCTCGTCGCCGCCCTGATAAGCATGCTTCTCCACACGCATCGCAGGCTCGGTAACGCGGATATTGGAGGCGATGCGGCAGTTGGCACCCCAACCGTGACGCTCCATGTAATAGAAGTCGAACTGGCAGATCTCGCCATCCTGCAGGTTCAGGCGGTGAGCACGGAGGTACTCAGCTTTCTTTTCATCGGAAAGGTTCATTGTTTCCAGAAGATTCTCCAGCTCTCGATTGCTCATGTTGGGATCGTATCCGGAGAGGTTGGACAGAACACCATTCGCCCAATCCACATAGTCCTTGACGTTCATGGAGACAGTAGTAACGGAGTGGGCAGCGCCGACGTCGACGACCAACTCGCCATTGATGAACAGGTACACGTCATCGTCACCTTCGAAGTCGAAGAACAGAGCATCTTCTTCGTAGTAGATGAACTCACCGTTGGATGCGATGGCATAGTTGTAGTTACGGTTGACAAAGGTCGCGCCTTCCTCGGTGACACCCATAACACCATTACCGTCATCCAGGAAGTAGGGAGATTTTGTTTCTCCCGCATAAACGCCTTCACTGTCAGTAATCGGCAGGAACGGGAAGCGGGTTGTGGTAGAGGCACCGGAGAAGTAAATCTTGTCCTTGGAGGTAGCGGTGCTCTGGTAGATGGACTGCTTGTTCTTGTCGTACACGGTAGCAGACTTACTGGAATTACGGTAAGCATCGGTATTAGCGGTTTCGGAAGCCTTACCGGTGGTGAAGCCGCCGTCAAAGACGTAAGCCTTCTTATTATTGCTCTCCAGAGTCGCGGAGCTGAGAACGAGATACTTATACTCGTCCTGTGCCTGGTTATAAGAGTTGTCAATGTACAGGTTCATGAGCAGGTAGTAAGCAGCATCGACAAAGGTGTTGATGTTGTCCTTGCAGCTCATGTAAGGACCGATGAGTGCTTTCTTCTGCGCATCGGTCATAGTGGCATAATCACCGACGCTGGCATAGCCGGAGGTGCAGTTGCCATTTGCCGGCAGAGTGATGCCCAGCTCCGCACGCAGTGCGGAAGCTAAATCGTAGGCGTTTCCGTTGGCATCGTAGCCATACTGGGCACCGTTGGGCGTACCCTGAACGAAGTTATAGTTGTAGTTACCATTGGAATCGGTCTTGCCTATACAGAGGGAATCGCGAAGCAGATAGGCAATATACTCAATGGTTTCCTCCTTGTACTGAGGAACACGATAAGCTCTGCCATTAGCGGTAACCGTAGTAATGCCGGATTCCAGAAGACCTGCGGTCATAACGCCGGAATAGAGCTTATTATACAGCGTGTAACCCAGATCCAGCGACTTAATATCATAGTATTCGGCAGAATCCGGGACCATCTGCCAGCTGTTGAGCAGATAAATATCGTCTGCAACCGTATAGCCCTTACTCTTTGCCGTCTGGCGGTCGTTATTGGTTTCGGTAGCGGAATCGCTGCTCCAGGAGGTAATACCGATCTGGTAGCTAAAGTAGCCGTTCTCCTGGGTGCTCTCGCCGCCGGCAACACTTCCCCAGCCACCGCCCTGGTTGGCGTACAGCATGCTGTATGCGACGTTGTTGCCGGTGTTCCACTTCTTCTGGGTGGTTGTGTAGGAGCCACCGGGATTATTCATGTAGGCCGCACCTGCTGCGCCAAATGCATTTGCTTCTGACTCGTTATCAAAATAGTCGATAAATGCGATATCCATGCTCTGAGAGCTGGAAGTAAAGCCGGGGAACTTAATGCCAATGTGATTGAAATAGTCAACACGGCCACCAAAGGGCTCGATTTTATTCAAATTTGCCAAGCTATAAGTCAGGTAAACCCAAGTATCAGACGATGCGGTCATGGCCACATCCGTATTCTCTGTTTTACCCGAGTCCCAACTACCGCTCTCACCGTCCTCCAGCCAGAAGCCAATCTTAGGATTCGTGATGCCATGGGTACGGTAAACAATGGTCACAAATTCAATCTGTGCATAACTTTCGTAGTCATTTGCCGTAGCGGGGGTCGAAGAGTTCCAAATGTAGGTGCTGTCTCTGTACGAGTCTGTGTTGGTGACATTCAGGTATGTGGGGCTGGAGCCCTTCTCAGTGACATTAAAGCCACCGTAGTTATCATTTCCGGACCATCTTGCCAAGGTACTGCTGTTCCAGCTGGTAGAATCAGGATCCGTAAAATCCCAACCATTTCCACTGACCGTACCGGGGTGCGGATTTCCGCCATCGGTGACTTCTGTATGGGAATCCAGATATTCACCGGGGTCTTTCGCAAAAGCCACGGCATCCATACCGAACTGCTCTGCCTCAAATTCGCTGCTGAAATATGCGATATGGGTGACATCCATCTGCTCCCCTACTGCACCAAGGGGGAATCCGAAACCGATACCGGCAACACGCTCACTATCGCCAATGTCGCTCCACTTGGAATCGATTGTGGATTGCTTCATATCGACAACTGCGTATGTCCAATCCGAGGATTTCGGCATGGCGAAATAATCGGTATAGAGCATACCATAGTTGTTGTCTTTGCTGTCCAGGTTACTGATATCGATGGCTCCATTATGATAGTAATAGTCCGTGTCGTAGCTATCATTGGAAGCCGCCCAGATGAACCGTCCGTAGCGGCCGGTATATGCGTCATTGGTTCGATAGACAACGACTGCGTAGCGAATATCGTTGCCCTTGTAGTATTTTGTATTATCCCGAGCAAAGTTAGACACCCAGACATAACTCTTCGTATTATCGGCACCCTGATCAAGGACATATTCCAGATGCAGGTGATTGGGCTCGATGAAATTCTTTGCTTCCGCACGAGAGTAGGTTACTTCCTTGGCACCTTCCGCACTGGTATCAATTGCGTGCGCATAAGCAGAAGTAGATCCCAGATTCTTGTAAGCATATTCGTCGTCGAAAGTGCTCTTCAGGGTATAGTCATTACCGATGACAGACTTGGCACCGGTAAACTGGGGTGCAGGTTTGCCGCCGCCGTAGGCACCGCCCTGACCGTCCGGAATATCGCCGGTATGGCCGGCGTTGGCGTACTCAAAGAGCATACCGTCGTTCAGATAGTCATAGATTCTGATAGGCCAGCTAATGGTGTCAGAGGTATCGATATTTCCCTTCAGACCGGTTTTACCGGTATAGTCGTAGGTAACGCCGTTATTAGCGATGTATTCATTTGCGATATCACCGATATCTACCTCGTAATAGTACGCGGCAAATGCGGAGGCAGGCACAAAGGACAGTGCCATCGCAAATACCAGCAGCATCGATACGAGTCTGCTGCCAACGCTATGCTTTCTCATAATAATTGCCCCTTTCCGACTCGCAGTTGGGCCTGCGAGGGATCAAATTCATAATCAAATCAAACTTATTGACCGGACCAGCCGATACGGACGATCCGTGCCTTTTCTGCGGAAAAGTGACCGGCCAGTTTTTCCACGGATTGGCCGGGTTCCAATGTGCCGAAGTCGATCACATAGGTGATGCCGCCGAGATAATTGCCATCGCTGTGAAGAACACGGTAGTAAACAAAGACGTTTTCCAGTTTCTTTTCGGATTTGTTGGTTGCGGTGACTAAGTTTCCGACGCAGGTAATGGACAGCTTGTCAGTGGAGGAAATTACATTCTCCTTAAAGCCTGTGACCATATCCACGAAGGTAAAGGTGGAGGAGTTGGTGGCCGTCATGCGGCTGGCCTCCAACACCCATGCAGACCGCCCTGCGGGAAGACCGCTCACCCGGAAAGTCGCTTCCCTTCCATCGATTTGGAAGGTCAATGTAGCCAGATCCAGGAATTGTGTGGAACGATTGGTGACGAGAACGGCCGCAACATTGGTGACCAACTCATCTCTGCCGTCCTCCACATACTGACCGGAGTAAAGACTGAAGTTATCACAGGTAAGCAGTTTCTTTTCTGGTTTTGGTGAGTCGGGCTCCTGGTAGCCGTTCCCATCAGACTGAGGAGGAACACCGCTGCTGCCGGGCTTTGCAGAACTGCCAGGCGAAGCAGAAGGGTTATCTGACTGGGTAGGTTCCGTGGATTCCGGCTGAGTCGGTTTCGAAGTATCCGGATTGGTGGGAGTCGTACTTCCTGGGGTGTCTGACACATCCCCGGAAGGAACATTAGTGTGATCATCAGATCCGGTTTGACTGTTTCCGGAATGATCAACACCGGTTGGCTGAGTGGTACTCTGTATGGAAGTATCCTCTGTGGACTTTCCTCTCTGGGACAACCAAACCCATACGCCAATCAGCGCTGTAAGTACGATAGCGAATGCTACAATCAGACCAATCAAAGCCTTGCGCTTCCTTATGAAATTATGGAAATCCAACTATGATCAGCCCCTTTCGTAAAAAACGAAATAATACGGAATCATACAACTTATCCATTAAATTATATCACCCCAAGCCGCTATAGTCAATCCAATATCTGGATTTATTTTTTAATTATTTTCCATTTAGGGGTTGCAAAATTACTTGCGATAGACTATAATGCACATTGAATTATATTATATGCTCGTATGCGAGCTGACAGGAGGCACCATGCGCATTGTACCCGGTTTTTTGATTCGCGAGATCGCCGGCGAGACTGTGGCAATTCCCTCCGGTCAGGCTGCGCACCATTTATCCGGATTGGTTGTGATCAACGGCTGCGGTCGGTTTTTATTTGACCTGCTGCAGAGTGAACAGACCGAAGCTTCCCTTTTGAACGCGATGACGGATACTTATGACGTAGATGAAGTAACTGCTTTGGTTGATATTCGCGAGTTTCTGGATGTTCTGCGTAAAAACGATATGCTTTTGGAAGATCGAAGTTCCGATGATTGAAAGAAGGTTGTGCTGAGATGAAGCTGAAATATGAAAAACCTCTGATCGCGGTTGAGCAATATGCCCTCAGCCAAGCGATTGCCGCCTGCCCAACACAGGTCGGCTACAATGATAATATTTGTATGGCAAAGGATGAAGATGTGCCGGAGCTAATGCGCGAATTGGCAGCCACCGGAATGTTTGGCGAAGGCCGTTGCGTGGAGCCCACTATTGGTATGGATTTTGACGACAACGTTTGTTATCATACGAATGTCAGTCTTCTCTTCTGCTCCTGACATATGGAAGATTTGAAATTCTGCATTGGTTTCTCTGGGCTGACAATCCGTTTTCACTTTCCCACTGTGGTTACCTTGACTCCGGAATTAACCGATCTGGCTTGCGATGATTCTGGGAATGCGGATGAGGAATTTCAGATCAAACTGCTGACAACTCCCCTGCCCCTGAACGGCAACCCAGTGAGTACGTATCTTGGTACCCATGTATATCCCGCTGACAAAGGCTGGCTGCGCGTCTATACCCCGCTGACTGCGGAGAATGGATGTCAGGTAGCCTGTCTTTTGTGCCCGGACGGAAAACATAAACTTTATTATCCTGCACAGAAGTGGGATTTTTACGCCCACCCCCTGCACCTGCTGCATTTAATTGGGGGCGAATATATTCTGCTGCGGCACAATGCTCTGCTTCTGCACAGTTCCGTTGTGATGATCCACGGGAAAATGGTTCTGTTCAGCGGTGCATCCGGAGTCGGAAAATCCACGCAGGCTTCGCTTTGGGTCAAGCACCTCGGCGCAGAATTGATCAACGGAGATCGCTGCGTTGTCATGGAAAAGGAAGGTGCATATTGGGGCGGTGGTTCTCCGTGGTGCGGATCTTCTGAAGCAAGAAGGCCGGATATTGCGCCCATCGCAGGAATTTTTCTGGTAAATCAGTCCTCTGAAAGCAAGCTGGAGAAGCTGGGCTGGGAAGCATTTATGCATCTGATTGCCGAAACTACCGTTAACAGCTGGGATCCCCTATTTATGCAAAAGGTTACTGACATTTATAGTGGCTTGCTGAAGCGTGTTCCTGTATACAGACTCAACTGTCGCCCTGATCGGGAGGCTGTAGATTTGGTATACAAAACAATATTCCAAAAGGAGTATCCCCATGGCAGCATCTGAAACCGCAAATATTAGAAGGTTCCTCACGCGCCGTTGCGCGAAGCTGGGCATCCCGGTTTGTGGTACGTTTGAGTTGACTCCTCGATGTAATTTACAGTGTAAAATGTGCTATATCCGGCTGACACCGGAGCAAATGAGGCCTCTCGGCCAGGAGTTGACAGCGGACGAATGGGTGCATTTGGCACAGGAAGCTCGCTCCGCAGGAATGGTATTCCTTCTTCTCACCGGCGGCGAGCCGACCCTTCGGTCTGATTTTTGTGAAATTTACGTACAATTGGCACAAATGGGTTTTTCCATCGCCATCAACACCAACGGAACCAATCTCACACCGGATATTCGAAAGCTTTGGGAAAAATGGCCGCCGTCCCAGGTGAATGTAACGCTTTACGGAGTCTGCGAAGACGATTATGCGGCGCTGTGCGGAAACCCGAAGGCATTTACTGCGGTCACAAATAGTTTGAATTGGCTGAAAGAGCAGAATATTTTGGTGCATTTGAACACCACAATGGCTCCCCAAAACAAAGATAAGTGGGAAGACATCGAACGATTTGCAATAGAAAGAGGATTGGAGCTTCGTTTGACTTCCTACTGCTTCCCTCCCCTGCGCCGCAGCGAATGCGGCAGATGCGAAGACTTCTCCAGGCTCACCCCGGAGGAAGCGGCTGAGCTGTCTGTAAAGGATATCCTCTTCCGGGAGGGGGCAGATGCAATCTTAAGACGCGCTTCACAGTTGAATGTCCGTCAGGACAGCGACTGTGCTCTGGATGTGGGTGAACCCATGCAGTGCGTTGCAGGAAAATCCCAGTTCTGGGTGGCATGGAATGGCAGCATGAGTCCCTGTGGCATGCTGGACCAGCCCAGTCAGCAGTTATTATCAGACTCACTTTCCTTTCAAGCTCATTGGGATCAGCTTCGCGAGAAGACAGATCAGATTCGGCTCTGCACTGACTGTGCAAATTGTGAGCAACAGTCTACATGCTTAAACTGTGCGGCGGTTACATACACAGAAACCGGCAAATTCGACGGAAAACCGGAGTATATGTGCCAATTTAACCGGGCATATCGTGAGGCACTCACGAAAACGGCTCATAAAATACAGGAAAAACCCTGATGCGATGCATCAGGGTTTTCTTAATTCAGGTCTCTCTTGCGCCATAGCCATAACCGTAACCATAGTTATAGCCGCCTGCGCGCTGGGTTCCGGTGACACCATTCATGACACAGCCAATCAAAGGCAGTCCACTGTCGGTGAGCAGACGGGCACCGTCGAGAATCTTATCCCGGGGGGCATAGTCCTGCCGCACAACCATCAAAGCACAATCGGCAGCAGAGGACATTTCTGCCGTATCCGCTAACAAAGAGCAGGGCGGTGTATCCAGAATGACATAGTCAAAGCCCTTTCTGGAGGACTGCACCAACTGGCGAAGGTCAGACGAGGTAAGGAAACGTCCTTCGGAACCTTTGCCTTGGGTAAGCAGCACCGTAAAGAGATTTCGGATGGTCAAGGCATGCACATTCGCTTTTTTCTCTGTCTCACCGAAGGTGAAGCTGCCAAGAACCTTACCGATGGTAGGCTTCAGCGCCCGCTCCACGGAGGGATTGTACATATCGCAGTCAATCAACAGGACACGCTTTCCGTTTCTGGCCAGTGCGATAGCCAGATTGACGGATACGGTTGTCTTACCCTCACCTGGGATGGCGCTGGAGACAATTAATACCTTCTTTCCGACCTTATTCATCTCTTTTTCCGTACGAATTCGCAGAAGGCGGATCGCCTCACCAAATCCAAACTTACCACGGTCCTTATGGATCAGCGGACAGACCATATCCCGGCCAACCACCTGCGTAACGGGGATATTACCGAGACAAGGTTTGTTCAGCACACTCTTGAGCTGCTCTTCGTCGTGGATGGAGGTTCGGGTGAGTGTAATCAGGGCGGCATACAGCAGCCAGCACACCAGACCGCCGGCAGCACCTATTGTAATGGAACTGAGGGGATTGAATGCGTTGACGGGTGTTTTGGGAACGCCGGATTCATCCAGAGGAACCAAAACGGTGGGACCAACCACAAATTCAGCAACATCGGGATAGCAGGCTACCACTGCGTTGAGAATCTCGTATGCGCGCTCGGGATCCGTATCCCGGACTTTCATGGTAAAGATATTGGAGTTTTCCAGAGCCGTGGCAGTAACACCGGGCATGAAGGAAATATCCAGATAATCCATCACCTTTTGCTTCATAGCCGGGCTGGTGATCACATAGGGAAAGGTCTTTTCCATCTGCTCGGCCGTTTTGGAATTGTACGCACTGACGCTTGCATAAAGAGGGTTTGTGACCCGGACGGTGAAGGTCATGGAGGCCTCATAAACAGGGGTATAGCTTTGGTAGGACAAGAAGGTCGATGAGGCCGCGCCGATCATAATCAGCAGCAGCGCCAGCCACCACAGGCGCTTAATGCACTGCAGTAAACCGGCAAAAACCTTACTGAAATCCAGTTTATTTAGTGTTACTTCTTCGTGATCCATAGTATGTCATCCTATAAACGAGTTATTTCGATGCATAACGGCCATATTTTCCGTATTTACCATAGCTGCCGTAACGACCGTAACCGGCTGCACATCCCTCGCCGGAGGAAATGTATGTGGTATATACATTGTTCAGCACACAGCCAAGATTCCGGGAATTTCCGCTCTGAAGCACAGAAATCGCACGATTGACGGACGAAGCTGCGGCAAAATTCTGTCTGACCACCAGCAAGGTGGCATCCACCAGTTCCATGACGAACTCGGCATCGGTAGCTGCGGACATGGGGGGCATGTCTATGACAACATAGTCATATTCTTCCCTCGCCTGGTTCAGCAGCTCGCGGAATGTATCGGTGTTGACCAGATCACTGGCGGCAGCATGGGGCAGGCGCTTGGATGGGAGAATGTGAAGACCGTAAAATTTATCCGTCTGGATCGCATTCTCCATCGGGACACCATCGCGAAGTACATCATTCAGATAGAACAGCGGCTGCTCCAGTCCCAGTATTTTATGGCAGGCGGGCTTGTGAATATCGCAGTCGATCAGCAATACCTTACTGTGCTTTTTGGCCATAGAAAGCGCCAGGTTCACAGCAACTGTGGACTTTCCCTCGTTCTCCATAACACTGGTAATCATCAGAATCTTGTCATCGTGCATATGCTGCTCGACACGGTGGCGCAGCTTACCCATGGTGGAAACAAACAAAAAGCTGGTTTCCGGCCTGGTGATCAACACGCTGCGCTTGCGGCGGGCAAATAAGTCACGGATGGTCTTATTCTTCTTTTCATGGTGAATCTCGCCCAAACACCAGCAGTTGAGCTTTTTCTCAGCTTCCTTACGGCTTCGGATAGAATCACGATAATAGGACATCACAGCGAACAGGACACAGGCAGCCGCTGCAGAAATGAGCATTGCCTTCTTCATAACGCCGTTCGACTCAGAGCGGTTGATTGGGGCAGTCGGCACAGTAGGAACCTGCAGAACTTCAACCGAGATATTGCCAATGATATCATAAGTGATTACCTCATGATTATCAATAATGGCACGGATAACCAGAAAGACAGTTCTGGGATCGCTTCCGGTCACACTAATGGTGAGCAGGTTTGTGTTCTCGATCCGGCTGGCCGCAATGGTGCCGTCAAATTCAACCATATTCAGTTGGTCCAAAACCTTATTCTCCAGAACCGAACTGTTGATGATCTCCGTAAAAACAGTGGCAAGATTACCGGCGGAGTCAATGTTATTATACACAGACCGGGATGCATCCCGGGTGCTGACGACCAACGTAGCTGTAGAGCGATAGACCGGCTGATAAGTTCCTTCCTTAATGATGAAGGCACCGATGCCTACAATAATTGCCATTGTGATAATCAGAAGCCAATGACTCAAAACATCCCGGACGATAACAATTGGGTCGAAAGGCAACAGGTCATTCTCATAAGGATGGGGATCATGTTTGGATTCCATAACTACACCTCCTGATTACTCTATGACCACGATCAGATTGCTGTAAGCTGTGAAAGTCACATTTCGATCAGTCAAGGTCACGGTGTATTTGACGGAATAGACACCAGGAGTATGGGTGTTCACCGGGTTATCGCACCGAACGCTGATGTCGGCAGGCAGCGTTCGGCTCAGATTGATGCTTTTTCCGCTGTATGTGAGGGTTTTCAGATAATTGTTGGGAGCAAAGCTGCTGCCCTTAGGCAGATAAATGATGTAATCAGACAGTTCTAATTGGGCATTATAAAGACCATTGGCGTAGACTTGGATGGGAACCTCAAGTTGTACGGAGTCACCCAGGGAGTTGGTAACACCAAACCGAACTGTATGAATTCCCTCGTTACGGATGGAACTGTTACTGACTACAGTAGCACGGACTCGGCGGCTGATATCACCTTCCAATACATCCTGGGCACCAACATAATCCATCAGTTTCTCTGCTTCCGTGATAGTAAAGCAAGCAGGATGCGTTAACGTAATACGCGGTGAATGATAATCTTTATAATAGACATTTCTCTGAATCTTGCCCACGTTGCCGGATCTGTCAAATGCGGCGTATGAAACTACTGCAACATGATCCTCGTTGATGGCAGTAATACTTTCAATAATAATGGTATGTGTCACGTCGCCATCACGATTATCACGGGCAGAAACTCCCTGCAAAAGCATCGTTTCCGGATCGGAAACAGAAACCTCAATCAGTTCCGTGTCCACTGAAAACCGCGGTGCAACATCATCCGTTTTGATTTGGGTATAAACCCGGAACACAAAAAAACATGCAACAGCAACCACGATTGCCAGAATATGAAGAACGATCTTGCTTTTCTTCACGATAAACTCCTCCGCTGTATGAAGCAATTCCCTAATAATGCCATTTTGGACATTCTACATATAAATGCTATTATATAGCATAATCCCGAAAAAGTAAACAAAATATTTCATGATTTTTCGTGGAAAAAGAATGAAAACCGCCCGGATTTCGCCGGGCGGCAGTTCGGTCAGACAATTTTATAGGAAGTGACGATTTCTGCGTAATACGCAATGTGGAAGTCAGCCGGCTCACCGGGGTAATATCGGCTGCGAAGAGGTTCCGGAAGGCCGCTTTCGTCCTGTACATTCCGGAACAGCACCTTACACTCCAGTGTCAGGGGCAGCTGACGAATTCCGGGAACAGCGATCTTCTCAGGCTGCTCAAGTGTCAGTCCCATATCCGCGATTTTGTCACGGTCGCGACCGGAATACTTACCGCAGTATCCGATAACCCCGGCATCTGCATCCATCAGGGGAATATTTACGGTAAATTCGCCTGTTTTGTCCAGAATTTCCCGTGTATATCGGCTTTCCCGGACGTAGGCGACGAAAATGGGCTTTCCCCACTCGATGCCCAATGTACCCCATCCGATGGTCATGGTGTTGACTTTTTCTCCATCACGGGTGGTCAGCAAAATGCCCTTTTTCATGGCCTTGCAGATATGACCTGCATAATCGAATGCATCGACGAATTCCTTCATAGCCCTCTCCCCTCTTAAACTCGGCGGTCAGTCAGACTTTTGGCAAGTGCGATCATGTATTGGGTATCCTCAAAAACATCCAGTGCATCAATTGCATGCTTGGTATAGCGATTCACCAGTTCTTCGCATTTATCGAGGCCGTACAGACGTACGAAGGTATTCTTGGCGGAATCCGTTCCTACGCCCTTACCCATTTCTTCCTGTGTGCCAATAATATCCAGCATATCGTCGCGAATCTGGAATGCCAGCCCCAGACTGGCGGCAAACCGGGCGGCGGCATCGAATTGCGCCTCAGTAGCGCCGCCGGCGATGGCACCAAGGCAGCAGGCTGCACGGATCAGACCACCGGTCTTCCGGGACTGAATGGCAAGCACTTCATCCTCAGAAAGCTCGCGCTCCTCTGAGCGGATGTCCAGCACCTGACCGCCAACCATGCCCAGAGAGCCGGCACACTCAGCAAGCAGGGCGACAGCGGTGGACATATCGGAAGGGTTGGGCAGTTTTGCGGAAGCGACTGACATAAAAGCATCCGTCAACAGCGCATCTCCCGCCAGAACAGCCATGCCCTCGCCATAGACCTTGTGGTTTGTGGGGCGGCCGCGGCGAAAATCGTCGTTGTCCATGCAGGGCAGATCGTCGTGGATCAGACTATACGTGTGGATCATCTCAACGGCTGCAGCGAAAGGCGCAGCCGCTTTCCAGTCGCCGCCGCACATCCGGCAGAAATCAAAAGCAAAAATGGGGCGAAGCCGCTTACCTCCGGCAAGAAGGCTATATTCCATGGCGTCAAACAGGAGCTTTTGCGGCTCATCATGGAATCGGGCATAGAAATCAGACAGATACCGCTCGATATATTCCCGGTATTCTTTACTGCGCTGATCAAAGTTCATGGTCAAATTCCTCCTCAACAGGACTTCCGTCCGGGGCGGTCATGATCTTCTTCACCTGAAGCTGAGCCTCATCCAACAGCTTATTGCAGGAACGAACCAGTTCCGTACCCTCTTGAAACAGCTTCAAGCTCTCTTCCAACGCCACGTCGCCCCGCTCCATAGCCCGGACGATCTGCTCTAAGCGCTGCATAGATTCTTCAAAGGTCTTATTTTGGGAATTCATCGGATTTCCTCCTTTTTATCCATGACGGTAGCGGAAAGCGCGCCGTCGCTTAAACGGATATGGATGCGCTGGCCCAATTCCACATCGGAGACAGAACGCAGGACCTCGTTATTCTCGGCCTGCACCATAGCATAGCCACGGGTGAGCACTTTCAGAGGACTCATGGCATCCAGCTTTGCCGCCAGAGCAATATAGTTCTGATTTTTTCGGCCAATGATCTGATTTTCTGCAGAAATCAGACGATTTTTCAAAAATTCCAGATCTTTTTCTTTTTTGTCCAGATACCCGGCCGGACTTTGCAGTGCCGGGCTTTTGGACAGAATGTCCAGATGCTGCCGGGCATTGCGAAGCTGCCGGGATAATGCTGTTGCCATAGCTGCAGACATGGAATCAAGACTTTGGCCGAGGGAATCCTGATCCGGAACCGCCAGTTCTGCGGCGTTGGATGGGGTTGCCGCCCGAAGGTCGGCCACATAGTCAGAAATGGTCACATCCGGTTCGTGTCCCACAGCGGAAATCACCGGGATCCGGGAGCGGTAGATGGCATAGGCCACCCGTTCGTCGTTAAAGGCCCAGAGATCTTCGATGGATCCGCCGCCTCTTCCCACGATCAGCAGATCCGCAAGGCCGTGCCGGTTGGCGTAATCAATCGCAGCGGCAATCTCGCCGGGAGCTTCCACACCCTGCACCCGTACAGGTAGCAGCCGGACTTTTGTCAACGGGTAGCGCTTGTTTAGGATACGGAGCATATCGTGTACCGCAGCACCGGCAGAACTGGTGATGATGCCGATGGTGCCGGGATACCGGGGCAACGGCTTTTTATGGGCAGGATCAAACAGCCCCTCTGCCGCCAGTTTCTTTTTGAGCTGCTCAAATGCTGCGTAGAGATCGCCCACGCCGTCCATGGCCATGGCCGTGCAGTAAAGCTGATAAGCGCCATCCCGGGGGTAGACCGAGATCTTACCCATGGCGATGACTTTCATGCCATTTTCCGGGCGAAAGCGCAGTCGCATGGCGCTTCCCTTGAACATGACACACTTCAGAGCGGAACTTTCGTCTTTTAAGGTAAAGTAGTGATGTCCGGAGGGATACATCTTGTAATTGCTGATCTCACCCCGGACGGCAACTCCATTAAGCAGCTGGTCGCTATCCAGTTTTCCCCGGATGTATTCATTGATCTGGGTGATCGACAGCACCTGTTGAGCCATACTATCCCTCCTGATGGCGATAGGTCAGCACAGCCACGCCCATGGCGTTATCTGTAGCAAATTGTGGTGGTGAAAATACGGGTTTCAGGGGCTGCAGCACCTGCCGCAGCATGGAATTGGAGGCAACGCCACCGGAAAAGACAATGGGCAGTCCGGGATAGGCTTTCAACGCCTGCTCCGATGCGGCATAGACTGCCTTGGCAACACAGCGAAGCGCATAAGCAGCAGTCTCCACACTCTGATTGTGGGCTGAATGGAACTGTTGCACCTTATTCTGAACACCGGACAGGGAGAAAGACATATCGGAACACTTGACTTTGAAGGTGTCTTTCATCACCGCATCCCGGCTTAGTGCATCCAGATGCTTACCGGCAGGGAATGGCAGCTCCAGAAGCTGACCTGTACGGTCGATGAGCTGACCGGCGGAGATATCGGTGGTGCCGCCGATTTTGCTGCAGCGGACATTTTTTCCTTCCGGTTCTACCAGCAGCAATTCTGTCGTACCGCCGGAAAGATGCCACGCCAAGTGGGGCTGATCCATCAGTTCCATCCGTTCTGCACTCCACAGGGAAGCTGCTACATGTCCCTGTTGATGGGAAACCTCCACCAATGGCACCCCCAGCATATCCGAGATCAGCTTGGCATGGGAGTAACCGACCATAAAGCAAGGCATATAACTGCCCTCCACCGCTCGGGGGCGGGTGGAAACACCCACGGCAGTGATGTCAGCCTGCTGAATATGGGAAAACAGCCTGCCGGATAGCTCCGGCAGGCTCTTGATATGGGCAAAAACAGCGTCAGACTGACGCAGACCAAGCTCTCCCAGCTTGACAGGGAGCAGTTTGGAGCAATTCTCACCTTCGATGCCGTCGAAATAAGCGATGGAGGTGGTGTAATTGCTGGTATCAATGCCGATCACGCCCATTTAAACTTCCTCTTCCTTAGGGGCGGACAGACTGCGAGCGAAAGCGCCCAGAATACCGTTGACAAAGGAACCGGTATCATTGCCGTCATATTTCTTGGCAAGGCGCACGGCTTCGGAAACTGCAACGCCGGTGGGAACATCCTCAACATAGAGGATCTCGTAGATCGCCAGCTGCATCACGCTCCGGGCCAGACGGGAAATACGGGTTACGTCCCAGCCGATGGAAAACTTCTGAATGGTGGCATTCAGTTCCTCCTGCCGGTTGGCCACACCGGCAACTACATTGTCGATATATGCCAGCTGGGCGCGGTTGGGGCGCTCGGCATAGACTTCATTCTCTGCGGAAAGCTTGGAATAATACTCCTTATCCAGTCGGATGGAAACCACCTGCTGGGGTTCTTCGCCGGTAAAATCCCGGCCATAAATCAGATGTACGGCCAGTTCTCTGGCATTTGCTCTGGTCATGGCGTTACCTTACTTATGGACAATGCCACTGACATTGACATTGACAGAGTTGACCTTCACGCCAGTCATAGACTCCAGCGCATTGGTCACGGCAAGCTGGGCAGCCTTGGCCACATCCACGACCGCATTGCCGTAGGCAACCAGAATGCTGCACTCCACATTCAGGGAATTATTCTCACAAATCTGAACCTTCATGGCCTTGCCCCAGTTCTTCTTGGCAGCAATCTCGATCAGGTCGGAGCCGCCCTTGGTATTCAGACCGGCAATACCCTCAACTTCGCTCAGAGATTGCACAGCGATGGTGCAGACAACATCTTCAGAAATCATCACATTGCCATTTTCCTGGATCTGGGTGATGTACTGCTTATATTCAGCCATAATAAAGACCTCCTAAATCATTGACGCAGGCCGAACCCACGACATACTTTTGTATATTGTACCACAAATCCAAAAAAATACAACTCTTTTCTGCGCCAAAACCCCGGAGATTTTCATCTCCGGGGCAATGTGTCACTGGACCTCAACGATACGGATGTCGGAAAGGGTGTAATCGGACTGGTTCATGACAATATCCGCGATCACCGCAACATCTGCATCCTGCAGTCCTCCCTCCGGTGCTGCCACAGCAACGGAGATCCCCTCCCCGGTCATATACGCAACGCAGTCGGTGTAACCTTTTGCGATGACCAGACTTTCAATTTGAGATTCACTCAGTGCGGTCTGAACGATATCCTCAAGCTGGGCACTGGATTCCGCTGCCTTGGTGCTGTCGCTGTAGGCCATGGCTTCCTCAAGCAGACCAATGGCGGAATCCCGGGCCTCCTGCCTCGACAAACGTACGGCTGCAAAGTAATCGGTAGCGGTATTGTTGAGTTGGTCTTCGGCCGCAAGAGCAGATGCGTCTTCCGAAAGCATCAGCATATCGGTCGACATGACCTTTTCGGCATTCAGCGTGTCCTCCAAGCCGGTGGCTGTTGATTTTTCCGTATAGAGCCAATTCACATAGATGCCTGCACAGACTGTAACCAAAATAGCTGCGGCAATACCGTTTTTCTTCCAGTTTTTCATAAAAATGCCCCCTATTCATTTCATTTTTAACACAGTGATCCTGTCCGTTCCCAAGCCGGTGGCATCGGACACGGCATCCACAATAGCAAGGCGGACGGCAGGATCATCTCCACCCTGACAAACGATCACAGCGCCCAGATATACCGGCGGATCGATCTGCCGGACCAAGCCCTGCTGTGTTCTGTCAGAACCTGTGATGACCACTGTATCCATGCTGCTGCCGTCGCCGCTTCTGTTTGTTTGATAGATGGTCCTCTCGCCTTGTGCTCTTGTCAGCATAACCCGAACCTTCCCAGCCCCTTTTACATGCGACAGGATCTGTTCCAGTTCCCTCGCCGTATCGGTTACCTCCTGCGTGGTATGGACTGTGGATTCCGTCTGAGTTTCTCTCGCTTTACCGGGCAGGCACATCAGGATGATCCCTGCCAGCAGCACAAGGACTACATAGCGGTACTTCTTGACGAAATCCGTGACCGTATCCGGAATCTTTAGCCGACCCATATTTGCGCCTCCTTAGGTATTCCCAAATCTGCTGCGATGATGGACTGAAGCCGCGATTTAGCGCCGGGTGATACATCACCGGATAATCGAACAGATACAGGAAGACTCTTATCATCCAGAGATACGTCCACCGTTAGCGTCACGCCAATCGCTTTGGCTTTGTCCAAGATATATGCTTCCAGACGGGATTTTATGATCCCTTGCCTTTGGGAATTCAGCATTGTCTCCCCTTCCAGTACCGCTGCCTCCGCCTGCAGACTGTATGTTTCTGCAAGGGTGGGTACCGAACCCAAATCAATATCTGCCAGCGGTTTGACGGCGGTCAGGGTCAAAAAGATTCCTGCGATCAGCTTCCATACCGGCTTGATCTGTTTTCCTCCTACCATGGCTGTGAGGATGCCGCAGAGGATTGCTGCGGCAGTGACAGAGATAATATATTGCCGGACAGCCTCCATTATCCCACCCCCCGTAGAAAGCATACCGTACTGATTAAAATCAGCAGGCACACCGTTCCTGTCATAGCCAGAAGAAGACCCATGACAGATGTAAAATCGCCAATCAACTCCGTGATCCTTTTTGAGGCGAAGATTCCGCAGACGGCCGCCGTGAACTTCAGTATCAAATAATGCACACCAATTCTGAAAAAAGGCTCGGCGATCAATGCCAATACCGCAAAAATCCCATAAATTCCAGCCGCATTTTTCACCACACCTGCGCTGACGAGCACTGCTTCTGATGCATCTGACAAAATACCGCCCACCACCGGCACAACGCCGGAAATGGTCAGCTTGGCTGCTTTTAATGCGGCGGCATCTGTGGTTCCGCTGACTACTCCGGTGATACCCATGTAGCCGGTGAATACATACAGCACCGTTTTAAGAACCCATGTCATCAGCCACTTGAGGAAATCCCGAAGCTTTTTCAGCAGATCATCGCCTATCGCAGCATTGGCAGCTGCCAATGCCAGATATATATAAACCATGGGTACCAGGACGGATGCGATCACACCGGAAAGCAGCGTATCGAATGCCGCTGTACCCACATACAGCGACGCTGAAGTTGTCAGACCGCCTTGCGCCGCCAACGCCGTTGTCATCACAGGCAGCAGCAGTTTTCCGTACTGGGATATCTCTTCCACGGTATCCGTCCCCAGCCGGATCAGAGAATTGGCGCTTCCCAGGAGCAGTCCGGCAATACATACTGCGCCAACAAGATCGCAGCATTTTTCCGTCATTCCCGGGAACGCTGACAAAATTGACAGCATAACCACCGCAGCAATGATGCAAAGGCTGATTTTCGCGCCCTCTGCTATATCGGGACGGATTTTTGCAAGCCCACGGCAGCAGATCTGCCATAGCCCATCACCAAAGCTCGTCCCATCCTCCGGCATCAAGTCCCGACCGGACTCCGGCACGGTGGGCGCTGTGATATCCGCAGCAGAAACAGGCATCGCAAGAGATAGAACCAGCAGAACGATCAGCATCAGCCGCATCAAACGCCCTCCAGGATTCCCTGTATCAGTTCTATGAGTCCTCTGAAAACAGGAATTGCCAGATACAAAACCGCTGCAGATCCCAATAGCTGGACGGTTTTTCCTAATGATGCATTTCCGGAATCGGTGCAGATCATGCAGGCCAGTTCTGAAACAAGACCGATGCCGGCAGCTCTGATCAGGATCCCTGTCAGTTCGGAATTCAGGTTTCCCATAGCCTGCAGTTGTCCAAGCAGCTCCAATACAGGCCGCAGGAATGTTGCCGCGATCCCCGCAACCATACAACATCCTGCGATAACCAGAAGGATCTGCATATCCTTGGACTGTTTGCTCAAAGCTAAACCAAGAACGGATGCGATCAATGCTGCTCCGGCAGCCTTCATGAACAGTTCCATTAGAACTGAAACAACTCCTTCACCAGATCAAATAAGTCCGCGATCTTCTGTGCCAGCATCATCAGCACCACAACCAGGCCGGCCAGTGTGGTCATGGTGGCCTGTTCTTCCCTACCCGACCGGGACAAAACCTGATTCAGGATAGACACTATAATGCCAATGGCAGCTATTTTAAATATCAGATCAATTTCCATAGTTTACACCAGTAAAATGGTCAGCGCTGCACCAGCGCAAAGCCCCAAAGTCTGATAACTGCGAAGCTGCGGCTCCCGGTTTGACCGAAGAGATTCCAGTTCTGCGCGGCAGGATGCGCGAACCTGCTCCAGCCCCTTGAGTTGTCCGCTTAAGTCAAATCGTCCCAATGTTTTTCCCATATCTGCAAGCGCTCCACGGGTGTGCTTGGGGATGTCCTCCACCGAGGAAAGTGCCGCCTGCATACACCGCTCTGCGTCCGGCGAGATCTGTGCATCCAGCTCTCTGGACAAGCAGAGCAGAACATCCCGCACGCATCCGCGCTGTTCTCCCGCAGCCGCACGGCAAAGATCCGGAAGGGGCGTTAACCGATATTGGAGTTCACATTCCATATAATCCAGTGCAAAGATAAGCTGCTGCAATGTAGCTTCCTCTCTGCGGTGGGCCGCAGCCAGAGAGAATCCGAATCCGCCGCAGCCCACGATAACCATTATGGCCCCGATCCATTTGAAATTCATTTTCCCATCCTTTCCAGTGTCCAGGACTTGTCCTGCCGCAGTACCATCACATGGTGAAACAGGCCGCTTTCGACCAACGGGCGGTAAACAGGTCGCTTTTTGAAGTCATCCAATGAACCGGCATGGGCAGTTGCTGCCAGTTTAACACCGCAGTAGGCGGCTTTCAGAAGTGCTTCGCAGTCTTCTCCGGCAGTGATCTCATCCACAGCGATCCAATCCGGACCCATGGTTCGCAGCAGCACCTCGATACCCTCGCGTTTTGAACAGCCGCAAAGCACATCACTACATTTTCCCGGCGAAAACGCAGGTCCAGAGGGAAATAGCTCACCACGCTCGTCCACCACCGCGATGTGTTGATCCAAATTGGATAGTCCCCGAATCAGATCCCGGAGGAGGGTGGTTTTTCCCCAACCCGGTGCGCCGATGATCAAAACAGACTGCATTTTGCCGGATAATTCTCCGGCAATTCCCGGATAGTCCCTCGCCACCCGGATACAAAGGGATCGCACCTCGCGAAACCCGGTGAGGATTCCGTTTTTGATGATCCCCTCGCCGCAAATTCCGATCCGATGCCCTCCGGAGGCGGTCAGATACCCCTGTCCTGCCGTGGTGGAATTCCATGGTGAATACCTGCTTGCACTGTTGATACATTGATTCAGATCATCCCGGGTAACCTGCCTGTCCAGCCAAACATGTTTTCCGTACATTACGATTTCCGGGGGTATGCCCAGCCGCAAGCGGACTTCCTGACAGGATTCCCTGCCAACCTTGTCCACCGGCAGCCGCATCCAAGCCGGTAAAATGCTCAATAGGTCTTTCCAAGCGCACTTCATTTGCATCACTCCTGAGAAAGACTATGCAGAGGCATTCCGAATATGCCCTTGAGGAACACAAAAAACGGCGCAGCCATTTGGCTGCGCCGAAAAGGGTTTGGAATTATTCAAATTCTTCGGGGCCGTGGCTGTAATCTTCCTCCATATTGGAGAAGGACATTTGCTCCGGTTGGCCACCCTTCATGGAAGCCCATTGCTCCTTGGTGATGAGAATGGCACGGGGCTTGCTGCCCTGGAAGGGACCGACAATGCCTTTCTCCTCCATCTCATCCACGATCCGGGCTGCACGGGCATAGCCCAGCTTCAGACGCCGCTGGAGCATGGATACGGAAGCCTGTCCGGTTTCCAGAATCACATCCACAGCTGCCGGCAGCATCTCATCGCCGTCCAGCTCTGCATCGTTCGGCTCGGGATCGGCCACAGAAACTGCCTTTTTGCCGGTGTTTTGTGCGGCCTTTTCGATATCCGCAAGAACCTGCTGGTCATAATTGCTGACGTAGTTCTGCTTAATATAGGAAGTGACTGCTTCTACTTCCGCATCGCTGACGAAACAGCCCTGAACACGCAGAGGCTTGCCGCTGCCGATGGGTGCAAAGAGCATATCGCCCTTACCGACCAGCTTTTCAGCACCAACGGTATCGAGAATGATTCGGGATTCGATACCGGATGCCACGGAGAATGCGATTCTGGAGGGGATATTTGCCTTCATCAGACCGGTGATAACGTCAGCAGAGGGGCGCTGGGTTGCGATAACCAGATGGATACCGGCTGCACGGCCCATCTGGGCGATACGGCAGATGGAATCTTCCACCTCTTTTGCAGCAACCAGCATCAAGTCAGCCAGCTCATCGATGATGACAATCAGCTGAGGCAGCTTTTGACCGCCCTCGGCCTCGACGATACCGTTAAAGGACTCCAGGTCCCGGACACCGGAATCAGACATGGTCTTATAGCGGCGCATCATTTCGGTAACAGCCCACTGGAGAGCGCCCGCGGCCTTCTTGGGGTCGGTGACGACGGGGATCATCAGGTGGGGAATGCCGTTATAATTGGCAAGTTCCACCATCTTGGGGTCCACCATGATGAGCTTCACATCCTCGGGGCCGGACTTGTACAGCAGGCTCAGGATGATGGAGTTCATGCACACAGACTTACCGGAGCCGGTGGTACCGGCGATGAGCATATGGGGCATCTTTGCGATATTTCCCACGATACAGTGGTCACCGATGTCCTTGCCCACAGCGAAAGAGGATTTGGACTTGGATTTGGCAAATTCCGCAGAGTCGATGACCTCCCGCAGGGCAACTGTACTGACAGCGCGGTTAGGCACCTCAATGCCAACCACAGAAATCTTTCCGGGCACAGGAGCGATACGAACACTGGCTGCACCCAAACTCAGCGCAATATCGTCTGCAACAGAGGTCAGCTTATTCAGACGAACACCCTTATCCAGCTCCACCTCGTATCGGGTAACACTGGGGCCACGGGTAACGTTGACGATATGGGCATCAATTTTAAAGCTGGCCAGAGTCTCGTTCAGCCGCGCATGGAATTGGGGATGGGGGTGCTTTTTTCCTCGGGGAGTGTGATCTTAGCGGGTTTTGCCGTGGGAACCGGATTGGGCTTTTCCTCGGGAATGATCTTATGGGGCTGCTCTGCAGTCTCCCCCGCGGCAGCAACCGGCTCGTTCGGTTCGCTATCGATCTGATTCATAAATGCCTCGGCGCGTTTGGGATCTTTCACTTCAGTCTTTCGTATGGTTCTGGGAGCAGGTTCCCGGATGTACATCTCATCCTCGTCCATAGCTTCGTAGCTTTGCTCCAGACGCTGGCGCTTCTGACGGTTATGCTCAATTCGCTTATTGGTTAGATGATTGACCACAACGGTAGCAGGATCCCGTTCTTCACGTTCTTCCGCCTCTTCATCTCGGGGACGGTTCTGGAAAGCCTGATAAAGAGTGACTACGGTAATACGCATTGCGCCTAAAAGAGTCAGAATTGCTGCGATGGTAAACAGGACAAAAGAAATCGGCACACTGAAACACCAGCTGACCAGCATAGCTGCACAACCGCACAACAATCCACCAGCCGAACCATCCACGCCACCGGAATAGAGTTTGCCAAGCACATCAAAGCCCACTTCCGGTTCCACACTCAGGTGATAAATACAACCGCAAAAGAAAACAAACAGAATGGTGCAGATGGAACGCATCTGCACTTTCGTCTTCCGCCCGAAAGTATGGATCACAAATAAGTACAGCAGAGCCGGAATGGAGAAGTAAAAACCGACCTTGCCCACCAGACCCAGAATGATGGATCGGATAATTGCCAGGATCCAGCCGTCATTGGGATCCAGCGCTGCAACCAGAAACAGAATAAACAGTCCCAAGCTGGCTACAGCGATCAGCACATGGTTGGGAAAAACGCTGATGAAGTCCAGATTTGCCACTTTCGGCTTCTTGGAGGATTTGGGTGTATTCTTTTTCCCGCTCTTTCCGCTGTTTTTGGCAGTATGGTTCTTTTTTGCTTCGGCAGAGGCTCGTTCAGCCTGTGTACCGTTACGTTTTGTTGCCATCAGGTCTACCCCCTTAGGTGGTTAAGTAAAGAATGAAGGAGAACAGCGCTGCGCCCCAGCAATAGTACGCAAAAATGCCGAACCCCGCCTTCTGTGCCAGTTTCTTCATTAAGCGGATGCCGAGCATGCAGCCGCCAAACGCAGCCGCTGCTGCAACACAGGAACACAGAAAACCCATAAATCCATCAACATCCATACCGGTTGCAAACATTCCGATTATGTCCATCAGAATGACACCCATCATCACGCCCATGTTCATGGCCAGCGCGATCTGGAAATTGAAACTCTTTTCGCCACCCCGGACACTGCCGATGGAGGTGGTCACGCCGATGGCTGAAAGACCGGGAAGCACAGCCAGTCCCCCACCGAGGCCCATCAGGAAAGAATCGACAGGCGTCATGCTCCGGGCATCCTTGTTACTTCCGGGCAGGTACTGAGGAATATAGAGAATCAGGCCGTTGATCAGCAGCATCACCGACATTACCATAAGTGTGTTTACAAATGCTGTGGCCTTTGAATAGAAGATAAATCCGATGATCACGGGAATTGCCATGGTTTTGAGCATTTGCAGTTCCATCAGACTCTTGGTATCCAGAGGGCGCTTTCGTCTGCGTTTCGGAATTCTGGCCAATTTGACTGCCCGGGCAATTCGGATCAGCTGATTGTGGCAGGTATAGTACAACGCTCCAAACATCGCCATATGTACCATCAGCCGGGTTAGCGGCGAAATGGTATCGTCCGGAATCATGGCATTAAAAAGCTGCTGATGGGCCGGTGCGGAGACAGGCAGAATGTCCGCCAGTCCGCTGAGCGCCCCATAGAGAATATGATACAGCCAGTCCATGTTCTGCCTGTCCCTCCTTTACAAAGTTTTACACCATATGATACCACATCGGACGAAGGATTTCCAGTCCTAAATCAAAATTTAATCTTTTCCTTTTTCTTTCCTGGACTTTTCTGCGTCGATCATCCCATGAAGCTCTGTCAGCGCATCATTCAGACCGCCCAATTCATCGATCAGGCCGGAGGATACCGCCTCTTTGCCATAGAGGATCGTGCCCACATCGGTGGCCATCTCCCCCGTCGCCATCATATACTGTTCAAACCGTTCCCGGCTGATACCGGAATTGGCAGTAACAAAGTCCGCTATCTGCTCCTGGATCCGCTGAAAATACCGGAATGTCTGGGGAGCGCCCACCACAAGACCGGTCATCCGCACCGGATGCACCGTCATGCTGGCGGTTGGTGTGATAAAGCTTTTCTTGGTACACACAGCCAAAGGGATTCCGATGGAATGACCGCCTCCCAAAACCAGCGACACCGTGGGTTTTTTCATACCGGCGATCATTTCCGCGATTGCAAGACCGGCCTCGATATCACCGCCCACGGTATTGAGCAGAAGCAGCAGACCGTCGATCTCATCGCTTTCCTCGATCCCGGCCAAAAGCGGCAGCACATGCTCATATTTCGTAGTCTTTACCGTCTCAGGCGCGACTTGGTGACCTTCCACCTGCCCAATGATGGTCAGAGTATAGATATTGCCCTTTTTCGACTTTGTGATGTCCGAGCCAAGCTCCACAATCTGATCCATTTTGGTCTGCTCCGGGTTCTTTTCGTTTTCCATAGTCAAACTCCTTTGTTTTTTCTTAGGGTAACCGTTTTTGTGGCCTTAATTCCCTCTTGCACGATTGGAAAACATATCGTATAATGGGTGCGGTGATTCTATGGCAACAAAAACCAATGCTGTCCGGCTTTTACAGCTGGCAGGTATCCCCTGCCGGGAATATTTCTATGAGTTTGACGAAAAAGACTTAAATGGCAACCACGCGGCAAAAGCCATCGGCATGCCCGGTGAGCAGGTGTTCAAAACACTGGTTGCCCGGGGTGAGCGAAAAGGGATCTGCGTTTTCTGCATTCCGGTGTGCTGTGAATTGAGTCTGAAAAAAGCAGCAAAAGCTGCAGGGGACAAAAACATGGAACTGGTTCCCGTAAAGGAGCTGCTTGGTCTTACCGGATATATCCGGGGCGGATGCAGCCCTGTGGGTATGAAAAAGCGATATCCCACTTTCTTCGACGAAACAGCGATACTCTGGGAGGAAATTGCGGTTTCTGCCGGCGAAAGAGGACATCAGATGGTGGTTCCGACGGAAGCACTGGCTGAATATGTTTCGGCTGAATTTGTGGACATTATTCTGTGAAACAGAAAGGAATTTTACATTATGACTTACAATTACAAGACCCATGGCACCTGCTCCCGCGAGATCATCTTCGACGTGGAGAATGGTAAGGTCAAGAACGTTCAGTTCATCGGCGGCTGCAACGGCAATCTCAAGGGCATTGGTGCTCTGGTAGAAGGCATGGACATGGACGAGGTCATCGCCCGGATCGAAGGCGTCAAGTGCGGTATGAAGAGCACTTCCTGCCCCGACCAGCTTGCCCAGGCACTGAAAGCTGCCAAGGAAGGCTGATTTTACAGCACCAACACCCCACCAAACGGTGGGGTGTTTCACATCTGATTGAAAAATGGGATATATGGATGTATAATACCCATATCTATAAATATAAAAGGTGATATCATGAACCAGGACGAAAAATACAGACAAATGACCGAGCCGCCTGTCGGCAGGCTGATCTGCTCTCTGGCAGTTCCCTGCGTGATCAGCATGCTGGTAACATCGTTTTACAACATGGCTGATACATACTTCGTGGGAATGCTCAACAGCAATGCAGCCACAGGCGCAGTGGGTGTGGTGTTCTCCATGATGGCCATCATTCAGGCAGTAGGTTTCTTCTTCGGTCAGGGTAGCGGCAACTACATCTCCCGTGAGTTGGGTAAGCGCAACTATGAAGAGGCCTCCCATATGGCAGCCACCGGGTTTTATTCCGCACTGGCTGTTGGTTTGGCGATCTGTATCCTGGGACAGATATTTCTGAAGCCGCTGGCCTTCTTTCTTGGCTCTACGCAGACCATTTTGCCCTATACGGAAGCCTACCTCCGGGTGATCCTCATCGGTGCGCCATGGATGACTGCCTCTCTTGTTCTGAACAATCAGCTTCGCTTTCAAGGCAGCGCGAAATATGCCATGTATGGCATCGTAACCGGCGCTGTGATCAATATTGCTCTGGATCCCCTTCTGATCTTTACTTTCCGCATGGGCATCGCCGGTGCCGGCTGGGCGACCATCATCAGCCAGTTTATCAGTTTCTGCCTGCTGTATTACGGCTGCAGCAAGGGAAGCAATATCCGCATCCGCATTCGCAATGTAAGTCTCAAATTCTCCTATTTTAAGCTGATCTTTCAGGGAGGTCTGCCATCTTTGGCCCGGCAATGTCTGGCATCCTTGGCTACCATCTGCTTAAACCATGCCGCCCAGCCCTATTCCGATGCGGCAATCGCCGCCATGGGCGTAGTGCAGCGGGTGACCATGTTCGGTGCTTCCGCCATGCTGGGCTTTGGACAGGGCTTTCAGCCGGTCTGCGGCTTTAATTACGGTGCCGGACTCTATAAACGCGTCCGGGAAGGTTTCTGGTTCTGCGTCAAGTATTCCTTCATTCTGCTGCTTGGCATTGGTACACTGGGATTTATTTTCGCACCTCAGCTCATTTCCCTGTTCCGCGATGATCCGGATGTGATTGCCTGTGGCGCAGTCGCTCTGCGATTCCAATGCGTCAGCTTCTGCGTACAAAGCTGGATCGTCATGAGCAACATGATGCAGCAATCTATGGGTAAAACCATACCGGCTACCTTCCTGTCCGTTGCCCGCCAGGGACTGTTCTTTATCCCGATGGTGTTGATCCTGCCATCATTCTGGGGCCTGCTGGGTATTCAGATGGCGCAGGCAGCGGCGGATGTCTTGACCTTTCTCTGCGCTGTGCCGATTCAAATCGCCGTTTTAAAGAAACTGCCCTATCAAAACCGCCTGCAATAGTAAAATACCTCCGGCAAAAGCCGGAGGTTTTTTGCTCAGTGTCGCCAGACAGCCTTCAGGATGGCGCCGATCTTCGGCGTTGTACCATACAGCAGCACACCCACCCGGTAGATCTTTGCGGAGATCACACCTACACCGATGGTGGAGCCAATCAGAATGCCAATGGAGATCAGAATTTCATACCACGGCACGGTACTCATAGCGATTCGGGTAAACATAGCCATGGGAGAGGTAAACGGGACAAAGGAGCAGACTTTCATAGCGGCATTATCGATGTTACCGGAGCTCATGGAGAACACGACCACCATAAACGCGATGATAAACAGGAACATCAGCGGCATAGTGGAGGTGTTGATGTCCTCCAGCTTAGTGGCGGTGGATCCGATGGCACCAAAGAGGAACGCGTAGATCAGGAAACCCAGCACGAAGAAAACCAGCATATATACCAACAGCGCCGGGGGGATGTTGAAAATAGACTCCACGATGATATTTCCACCCCAATAGGACTTGTTCAACTGGTAGAACAGCAGCGCAGCGCCGAACACAGCCACCAGCTGCATCAGACCTGCCAGGCAGGATGCCAGTACCTTGCCGAACATCATGGCCGTAGGCTTCGCACTGGTGACCAGAACTTCCATAGCGCGGGAGGATTTCTCCGTAGCCACATTGGTGGAAACCATCTGACCGTACAGCAAAATAACCATGTACAGGGCGAAAATCATGATGTAGGTATAGAAGAAGTTGTCCATCTGATCGACACCGAGATTCTCCACACTGCCAGTGATCTCGATACTCATGATCGATGCGGTCTTCTCTGGGGTAATGCCGGATTCCATCATGGCATTCATCTGATAGAGCTTCTGCAGCACTTCGTTAGCAATTTCCGCATTCATATCGTACATGGAAAGGTTGTTGACGTAATAAGTATAGGAAGTATCACCGGTCATAACGAAAGCACATTCCGCTTCACCGGAGAGGATCTGCTCCTGAATGGCGGAAATGTCGTCACCGGTTCCGCGAATTTCATAGTCCGTGAACACAGCGGAAAACAGTTCCTCCGTCAGCATGGCCTGTTCCTCTGTTTGCGCTTTGATCAGCATAATGCTTTTATCCTCGGATGCAACCTCGGCGGCATCCGCCTCATCAGAGGCAAACATGGCGCTTATCCGCGGAAAGCACATGACGATGGCGATCAGAGCCACAAGGAATACCGTGATACCTACAAAGACCTTATTCTTAAAATAGCTTTTCAGCTCAAAGCTCAGGATTGTTCCAAACTGTCTCATCTTTCAGTCCTCCTTGGGCGCATCGCCGGCATACTCAACGAAGATATCGTTAAGAGAGGGTTCATAAACCCGAACTTCATCGACATCATAATGCTCCACAATGTGCTTCATCGTGTGTTTCTTTTCCTCAGGAGAAGCCAGCTGAATCAGCAGATCGCCATTTTCCAGCACCGTGCAGGCTTCACCGAACTCGGCCCGGAGGGACTCGGGTGATACCGTACGCACGACCAAGCGGTCGCGAACATAATTGCGCTTGATCTCACGCAGATCGCCGTGGATAGCGACCTTTCCCGCGTTCAGAATGGCGATACTGTCGCAGAATTCTTCGATATAGCTCATCTGATGGCTGGAGAAGAGGACGATTTTTCCGCGGCTGATCTGTTCCTTGACCACATCCTTCAAGAGAATGGCGTTGACGGGGTCAAGTCCCGAGAAGGGCTCGTCCAGAATCACGATATCAGGATCATGAGCCAAGGCGGTAATGAGCTGGATTTTCTGCTGGTTACCCTTGGAAAGAGTATCCAGCCGCTTATTGCGGTACTCCATCATACCCAGACGTTCCAACCAATAGTCAACCGATTTGACGGCTTCCCTGCGGCGCATACCCTTCAGCTGTGCAAAATAGACCAACTGATCCAGAATAATTTTCTTGGGATACAGTCCCCTTTCCTCCGGGAGATAGCCGATCTTGATCTGCCGATAATCAATGGGCTTTCCGTCCACTAGCACACAGCCATCCTCCGCTGGAAATACGTCCATCAGAATCCGGATGGATGTGGTCTTACCGGCACCGTTTCTACCCAGCAGACCAAAAGCCTTTCCGCTTTCGGCACGGAAAGAAATGCCGGAAAGAACGCACTTTTCGCCGAAGCTTTTTTGAATGTTTTTCAGCTCTAAAATCATTTGTGATCAACTCCAATCTGATTTTTTCTGATTATAGTACATGGTATCAAAAAAGAAAAGTACGATGTCCACATTTTTCCACATATGACAACAGCAGGGCGGCTTTGCCCTGCTGTTTCGGTAATTTTATGGAATCAATCCGCAACATCCATATCCAACCCCAGCTCTCTGGGCAGGAATCTGGGGCAGACATTCTCAGAAGTTACAATGACGGAAGCAGCCAGCATAGCACCAATGTCGCAGGCCTCTTTCAAACTCTTACCGTAAGTCAGTCCGATGGCCACGCCTGCGCAGAAGGAGTCGCCGGCGCCGGTGGTATCCTTGACCTCTACACGTCTTGCAGGGCAGAATCCCTTATCACCGTGAATATCCGCATAGACCGCACCTTCTCCACCCATAGTCACGATCATACTGGGGATCTTAGCCGCCTGAACCTTCTGGGAGATGATCTGCACCATCTCATCTGCCGACTTTTCGGAATAATCGTCAGAGAACAGGATGCCAGACTCCTGCAGGTTGCACACAAAGCAGTCGATAGACTTGAGGAAGTCTCGGCGCTCCAGCGCGATGCTCATATTGGCAACCACCGAGAATACTTTTTTTCCGTATTTCTTAGCCAGCTTAAAAACACGCTTGACGATCTCCTTGTCCACGTCGATCTCGACGATGACACTGTCGGCGTTGGCGAAGATTTCGTCACCATGCTGGTCCAGAATGTCGGCGATGGGCATTAAATTGGGCCGCTTGGAGATGGACGCGCACACATCGCCGTCATTGTCAAATACAGCCAGCCATGCGCCCATACCGTCCCGGGTTTGGCGGATATAATCGGTGTTGACCCTGTGGCTCTTCAGTTTTCGGATCACATCAACGCCGGTTCCTGTCTCGTCTACAAGGCTGACAAAAGTTGGCCGAAGTTCGCAATTGGCGATATCCTCCGCGACATTTCGGCCCACGCCGCCGTGAACCTGCTCTACCCTGCCCACATTCCGTCCTGTAGGAATAAAATTGGACTCCGGATACCCCTTAATGTCTACAAAGACTGCGCCAATGACCACAATGCCCATAGTCGTCCCTCCGCTTCTATTTTCGCTATTATACCACACCTCCGCCAAATTGCAACAAAATACGCAAGAATCGTTTGTGTATTCTTGTTACATCGACAAAATTTGAAATTGGTAAAAAGAATTACTTGCAGTCTGAATTATCTGGGTTTATAATATTTCCATTCAGAAACCCATACTTTAATTTGAATTTTGGAGGGTAATCATATGTCTGGTAATGTACGTCCCGCGTCCATGGAGCGGATCACCAACTTCGAGCTGGCTCAGAAGTTTATCGATGAGCAGGTTGCTGAGGTTCGCGCACAGGTGGGCGATAAGAAAGTTCTGCTGGCTCTGTCCGGCGGTGTCGACTCTTCTGTTGTCGCTGCCCTGCTGATCAAGGCCATCGGCAAGCAGCTGGTCTGCGTTCACGTGAACCACGGTCTGATGCGTAAGAACGAGTCTGAAAGTGTTATTAAGATGTTCCAGGATGGTCTGGATGCCAATCTGATTTATGTGGATGCCACCGATCACTTCCTGAACCTGCTGGCCGGTGTTTCCGAGCCTGAGCGCAAGCGCAAGATCATCGGCAAAGAGTTCATTACTGTCTTCGCCGACGAGGCTCGTAAGCTGGAGGATATCACCTTCCTGGCACAGGGTACCATCTACCCCGATATTCTGGAATCCATGAAGGCTGCCGAGGGTAAGAAGGCCGTCAAGTCCCACCACAATGTGGGTGGCCTGCCCGAGGATCTGAAGTTCGAGCTGGTTGAGCCCATCAAGCTGCTGTACAAGGACGAGGTCCGTGTGGTCGGCGAAGCTCTGGGCCTGCCCCACGCCATGGTCTATCGTCAGCCCTTCCCCGGCCCCGGTCTGGGTGTCCGCTGCCTGGGCGCCATCACCCGTGACCGTCTGGAGGCTCTGCGCGAGGCAGATGCCATCCTGCGTGAAGAGTTCGACAAGTGCGGACTGGCCGAAAAGGTCTGGCAGTACTTCATCGCCATTCCCGACATTAAGTCTGTCGGTGTCCGTGACGAGAGCCGTTACGAGGGCTGGCCTGCCATTATCCGTGCCGTCAACACCAAGGACGCCATGACCGCAACCATCGAGGAGATCCCCTACGAGATTCTGCACAAGATCACCTACCGGATCACCCACGAGGTCGAGGGCATCAACCGTGTCCTGATGGATCTGACTCCCAAGCCCATCGGCACCATCGAGTGGGAATAATTGCATATGAAATCGGGCAACCCAGTCTATCCTACAAACGCCGAAAAAGGGCAATAAAAGATATTCTGAGGAAACCCAAGACTAGATAAGAAATAAAGACCTT
>JAGKTU010000060.1 GCA_021153265.1 Clostridia bacterium | reverse complement strand
CAGAAGTTAAGCACATGTACGCCGACGATAGTTGCCGGGTGACTGGCCGTGAAAATAGGTAATGCGAACACAAAAGCCTCGACTGAAAAGTCGGGGCTTTTTTCTGCCTGCAGGTGTCCACTGGACACCTGCTGACGGCAGGACGATAGATTGCCCTAGCCGTGAAAATAGGTAATGCGAACACAAACCTCCTACGAAAGTAGGAGGTTTTTTCTTTGCCTAAAACATGCCACTGGCATGTTTTAGGCAAAGGAAAGGATCCCGTTGGTGTGCCCAGCGAAAAGTCCTTGGTGTATAAGCGCCTTCGTCCCTCGCCGACCGCTGCCAATCACTCGGTTCGTTGTATCCCCCACCGGCGGCGCTCACCTCGCTCCCCCTAGCCGTGATAATAAGTAATGTGAATACAAAGCTCGACCAAAGGATCAGGGCTTATTTCTTTTCCTATCTATGTAGGAGGTTGAGAAAAAGGTGCAGGAGCATAACTCCTGCACCTTTTTATAATGCTTCACCAAGTATAGATTTTGTGGCATAAGCGTTCAGACCCATGTCTGCTGTATTGCCGGCCAGATACTCATAGTATGCCTGAGCGCCGATCATGGCGGCGTTGTCACCGCAAAGGCTTAAAGGAGGAAGGTAGACTTCTGCTCCCAGATCACGTGCCGCATCCAGTATATCCTTTCGGATCCGGGAATTTGCTGCTACACCGCCAGCAACTGCGATCTTCTTGCAACCTGTTTCCTGAATGGCTCTTATAACTCTTGGAACCAGTGTGTCGGAGACTGCCTCACAGAAGGATGCGCACAGACTGGGAATATCCAATTCTTCTCCGACCTGTTCTGCGTGATGGATCAGATTCAGTGCGGCAGTTTTCAGACCAGAGAAACTCATATTATACGGATTTTCACCGGGCTTGCTCCGTGGCAGAGAATATTTGCTTGCATCTCCCTGCTGGGCGGCTCGATCCAACGCGGCACCGCCGGGGTAGGGCATTCCAAGCACTCGGCCAACCTTGTCGAAACATTCACCTGCGGCATCATCCAGTGTGGTGCCGAGTATGGTCATATCCGTGTAATCCTTTACTTCGATGATCATAGTGTGTCCGCCGGAGACCACTAGGCACAGGAACGGAGGCTTGAGCTCGGGATAGGCAATATAGTTGGCGGCGATGTGTCCCCGGATGTGGTGTACGGGGATCAACGGTTTGCTCATGGCCAGTGCGGCTGCCTTGGCAAAATTCACACCCACCAGTACAGCGCCGATCAACCCCGGCGCGTAAGTCACCGCAACGGCATCGATGTCCGATCGTTTCAGTCCGGTCTGAGCCAACGCCTGATCGGCCAGACCATAAATTGCCTCAATATGCTTTCTGGAGGCGATTTCCGGCACAACACCGCCGTATTCCCGATGCAGAGCCACCTGGGATGCGATGCAGTCGCACAGGACTTCCCGTCCATCCCGGACGATGGCTACGGCAGTCTCGTCGCAGGAGGATTCTACAGCCAAAATATTCAAATTTCCCACTCCTTTCTCAGAATGAGGGCATCTTCCTTGGGATTTCTGTAGTAATTTTTTCGAATTCCAACTTGCACGAATCCCAGTATTTCGTATAGCAGCTGTGCGCCGGTGTTGGAAGCGCGGACCTCCAGCATCAGGCATCGGCTCTGACGGTCTTTTAGTGCATCCACAAGCCGCTCCACCAGCATCTTAGCGACACCTCTGCGGCGAAAGTCGGGATGCACGGCAATATTCATCATATCCGTCATATCTATCACGGTTTGAGAACCCACATATCCGACGACTTTTTCGCCATCCGCAGCCACAAGCCAGAGCGACAGTGGGTTTCCCAGCTCGGAAGCGACGGAAGCCTCGCTCCATGGGTCGTGAAAGCACATTTTTTCCAGTTCCGCTACTTGAGGAACATGGTTGGCATTCATTTCTACGATTTCAATCATTTTGCATCATACCAGCTCTTTCCGATCTTGGCTTCTGCCGTCAGCGGCACATTCAGCGCGGCGATGCTTTCCATCTCCCGGCTGATCAATACTGCAACGTCCGCTGCAATTCCCTCGGGACACTCCACGATCAGTTCGTCATGAACCTGCAGCAGAAGCGCCGCCTCAGGATAATTCTCATGCAGAGCATTTTCCACCCGAATCATGGCCAGCTTAATCAGATCCGCCGCAGTACCTTGAATGGGCGTGTTCAGCGCGATGCGTTCTGCGCCGCTGCGGATGTTAAAATTGCTACTTTTCAGCTCCGGGATATAGCGCTTGCGTCCGAACATGGTCTGGGTGTAGCCGATTTCCCGGGCGTTTTCCACCACATCCTTCATATAACGACGGACACCTGCGTAATTGCTGAGATAGCTTTCAATATATTCCTTGGCCTCGTACCGGGAAACACCGATATCCTCAGCCAGAGAGAATTCGGAAATGCCATACACGATGCCAAAGTTGACTGCTTTTGCGTGACGGCGCTGGAGGGGCGTCACAGCATTTTCTTCCACACCAAATACCTGAGCGGCAGTTGCGGTATGGATGTCTCTGCCGCCGCAGAAGGCCTCCTGCATGACCTTGTCGCCGGCGATGTGGGCCAACACCCGAAGCTCGATCTGACTGTAGTCTGCATCCACCAGTACACAGCCGGGCTTGGGAATGAACATCTTCCGAATTTCTGCACCCAGATCGGTACGAACCGGAATGTTCTGCAGATTGGGCTCGGTGGAGCTTAAGCGTCCGGTTGCGGTCACCAGATTTTGGAATGTGGTGTGAATTCTGCCGTCTTCCCGGATCTCTTTGATCAGTCCATCGGCGTAGGTGGACTTCAGCTTGGTCAGCATCCGGTAATCCATGATGGCCGGGATGATGGGGTGTTTGTTTTTCAGCTTTTCCAGCACATCCGCGTTGGTGGAGTAACCGGTCTTGGTCTTCTTTACCGGAGGCAGGCCCAGTCTTTCAAAGAGCAGCTCGCCCAATTGTTTTGTGGAATTGATGTTAAACGCCCCATCGGAGTAGGAGAAGATCACTTCCTCGCAATCTGCGATCCGCTGAGAAAGCATCACGCCAAACTGCTCCAACAGTTCCCGGTCGATACAGATACCTCGTTTTTCCATTTTGTACAGAACATCGCACAGGGGAAACTCAATCTCGTTATAGAGTTTACCCATTCCATTTTTCTCCAGCTCTTCTTCCAGAACAGCCTTCAAATTCCACAGCGCTGCTGCGCAGCCGGCAGCGTCCTCGTCCTCAACACTTAGCCCTAAGAAATTGGTGGAAAGCTTGGACACAGGATAGTCGGACTGGGAGGGATTCAGGTCATATGCCGCAAGGGCGGTGTCAAATGTGAAAGCTCCAAAACCCACGCCCATCTGATCCAGACGGTGCATGGTAGTCTTCATATCGTGGCAGACCATATTGGTCTTATTTTTCAGCAGCTCCGGCTGCATCTGAACCTCCATGGGGGTCAGCGTACACACGCCTTCCTCCCATGCGATTCCCAGAGAACCATCTTCCGACAGATATACAGCACAGGGCACATCACCCTCGGGTGCGGTATCGCACTTGGGCAGCTCTGCAGACTTTTTCTGTACCTTGGGCGCATCCGCGGCAGCGCCCCGAAGACCGTATTTGTCGATGAGCCGCACGAACTCCAGTTTCTGGAACAGTTCATACAGCTTCGGCTTGTCATAGGGCATCACCAGTGCATCCTTCGGCTCAAAATCGATGGGAGCCTCCGGCACAATGGTTGCCAGTTCGTAGGAAAGATAGGCATTATCCTTATCACTTTCCAGTTTTTCGCGCATTTTCGGTTTGATGGCCGGGTCGCCAAGATTCTCATACACTCCGTCCAGACTACCGAACTTCTGAAGAAGGGTTTTAGCGGTCTTTTCGCCGATACCCTTCACACCGGGAATGTTGTCGGAACTGTCGCCCATCAGCGCCTTCAGATCGATGAGTTTTTTCGGCTCGAATCCATATTCTTCTTCAAACAATTCTCTGGTGTACAGGGTGGCTGTGGTCTGACCGGCCCGGGTGATCACCAGTTTGATATGCACATTTTCGTCGATGAGCTGCAGGGAGTCCCGGTCTCCGGTGACCACCACGCACTCCCACTCGTTGTTGGAGCAGATCTTGCCAACGGTGCCGATCACATCGTCGGCCTCCCAGCCCTGACATTCGTAGATGGGGATGTTCATGGCACGAAGAACGTCCTTCATTACCGGCATCTGCTGAGCCAGCTCCTCGGGCATGCCGTGTCGGGTGGCTTTGTAGCCGTCATAGCGCTTGTGCCGGAAGGTGGGTCCATGGAGGTCAAAAGCCACACAAACCGCCTCGGGCTGTTCTTCCTTTTCCACACGTTCCAGAATGTTCAGAAAGCCATAAATGGCATGGGTGTAAAGCCCCTCCCGGTTGGTGAGGGGCTTTACACCGTAAAAAGCACGATTGATAACAGAATTGCCGTCAAGGATCAGCAGTTTCATACTCTTCTCCACTTTGCGCCCTGAGGGGTATCGATGATTTCGATGCCCTGAGCCTTCAATTCATCACGGATGCGGTCAGCTTCCGCCCAATTCTTGGCCTTCTTGGCCTCGGTACGTGCAGCGACCAGGGCATCGATCTCGGGATCGGCGTTGGCGGCTTCTTCCTCGGCCTGCTTTTTGCGCAGATTCTCTGCGGCGCTCAGCAGATTCAGGGAAAGCACCTGGTCAAAGTCCTTCAGAGCCGCCAGCTTGGTGGCGTCAGAGCACTTTGCCTTCAGAACGTCATACACAGCGGTGACAGCGAGAGAAGTGTTCAGGTCGCCGTTCAGCGCGCCCATGAAGCGTTCCTTCAGCTTGCCCAGTGCCTCTTCATCCACATCACCGCCGTCGACAAAGGTCGCGATCTTGGCGATCAGCTTCTCATATGCGGTGACAGCGTTGTCTAAGTTTTCCCAGCTGAACACCAGATTCCGGCGGTAGTGGCTCTGCAGGCAGAACAGACGGTAGGCCATGGGATCATAGCCCTTCTTCTCCAGCAGGGAAACGGTGAGGAACTCGCCCTTGGACTTGCTCATCTTACCGGTGTCGGTATTCAGGTGATGGACATGGAACCAATACTTGCACCATTCGTGACCCAGGAAGCTCTCGGACTGGGCAATCTCATTGGTGTGGTGGGGGAAGGCGTTGTCGATGCCGCCTGCGTGGATATCCAGATCCTCACCCAGATGCTTCATGGAGATGCAGGAGCACTCGATGTGCCAGCCGGGATAGCCCACGCCCCAGGGGGAGTCCCATTTCAGAGCCTGGTCTTCAAACTTGGACTTGGTAAACCACAGAACGAAGTCGTTCTTGTTGCGCTTGTTGGTGTCCTCTTCCACGCCCTCGCGGACGCCCACGTCCAGATCTTCCTCGTTGTGGTCGTTGAAGACGTAGTACTTGCCCAGAGTGGAGGTGTCAAAATAGACATTGCCGCCGGCGAAATAGGCGTTGCCCTTTTCCAGCAGGGTCTGCACCATGTGGATGTACTCATCGATGCAGTTGGTGGCAGGCTCGACGACATCGGGGCGCTTGATGTTCAGCTTGTCGCAGTCGGCAAAGAATGCGTCGGTGTAGTACTGGGCGATCTCCAGAACGGTCTTGTTTTCCCGCTTTGCGCCCTTGACCATTTTGTCTTCGCCGGTGTCTGCGTCGGAGGCCAGATGGCCAACGTCGGTGATGTTCATAACGCGCTTGACGTTGTAGCCGCAGTAGCGCAGAGCTTTCTCCAGCACGTCCTCCATGATGTAGGTGCGCAGGTTACCGATGTGGGCGTAGTGATACACGGTGGGGCCACAGGTGTACATCTTCACCAGATCGGGATTCTTGGGAACAAACAGTTCCTTCTTGTGAGAAACAGAGTTATAAAGATACATAAAGATTCCTCCAAATGTTATTTATAAAGAAAAAACGCCTCTCATACCATTGGTACAAGAGGCGGGTCAAACAAAACTCGCGGTTCCACTCTCATTTATCGCTTGTTATTCACTTACCGCTCCCGGACGCACGTTCGCGGCCTTTCCATATCCGGGCTTCCAGCCGATGACCCGAACTCTCTGCGAAGGAAATATGCCGTTACTCTTTCCGATCCACGCGGATTTACTGCCCATATAGTATCATTTTACCCAACCCGTGTCAAGACATACGCCCAAAAACCACCACGAAAGTGAACTGTTCACAAACTCTTAAGATGACAAGTGCTGCGATATGTGCTATACTAAAAATACCCCCCAATATGTCAATAGAAAAAGGAGGTTTTATCTATGAAAAAGTTATTTGCCCTGCTGCTTTGTTGCTTGCTTCTGACCGGCTGCGCTTTCGTTCCTAAGGAGCAGCCCGAACAGCCCGATAAACCTGCGGAACCCACCGAAGCTCCCACCACCGCATCGGTGACATTCTTCCTCTACACCCCCAATGAGAATGTAGACGGCTTTGAAAAGCGGGAAGTTACCCTGGGAACGCTGGATGCTCAGGCGATTCTGGAGCTTTTGATTGCGGAAGATGTTTTGAACGAGAACGTTGCTCTGAATTCTGTGGAACTTCAGAATGATCAGCTCCTGCTGGACTTCAACAGCGCCTATTTTGATCAGCTGGTCACCTACGGAACAAGTGGCGAGCTGATGATGATGGGCAGCGTGGTCAATACATACCTCGATGCCTATGATGCTCAGTCTGTCGTGATCACCGCCGACGGTGAGATCATGGAATCCGGCCATGTGGTCTACGATTTCCCCCTGGAATTCTATCACTAAAACCAAAGACCGCACCTTTTGTGGGTGCGGTCTATTTTTAGTCGATCACCAATTGCTCCATAGACTTCTCTTTCAGCCACCATTCGCCCAGCGAATTCGCCCATTTTTCGGTAAAGAAGGAAAAATAGGACACCTTTTCGTTCTTTCGTTTGTTGGCGCAGCAGGGGAGAAAACCCCACAGCGTCGAGGGAATGCCCATGACGATCAGATACAGCGGCCCTAAGAAAAGCGACTGGACGGTGTGTCCGTACTCGTGAACCAGCAGCCGCCGGGACAGCTCCTCCATGGTATATTCGTCCTTCAGTTTCTCGTAAAAATAGGGCGTTTTTGTCACGAATACGAATATTCCCAGCGAAACGCTGGAGGGCGCTGCCCATTCGGTGACAATAGCGCCGTGATAAAAATAGTGCCTATCCTTGATATGCGCCAGAAGCACGAACAGTCCCAAAACCGTCTGCAAAATTCCCCAAGTGCATTGAATCAGTATGTAAATTGCCTTTTTCATGAAATCTCCTTTTACGGATTGACCACATTCCGAGGCGTACCCTCCAGAAATCCCCGGATATTTTCAGCTACCACGCCCAGCAGCCGCTGCCGTGTTTCAATGGACGCCCATGCCATGTGGGGCGTGATGATGCAGTTGGGTGCGGTGAGCAGGGGATTTTCTCGGCGCATAGGCTCCTCGGACACCACATCCACTGCCGCTGCTCGGATCTTTCCGCTTCTCAAAGCCACAGAAACGGCTTCTTCGTCGATCACACCGCCCCGGGAGGTGTTCAGCAGGATCACGCCATCCTTCATTTTGCCGATGGTCTGGGCGTTGATCATTTTTTCTGTCTCCGGGAACAGGGGACAGTGGAGAGAAATCACATCGGAGCGAGCCAAAAGTGTGTCCAGATCCACATATTCGGCAATTTCCTTCCCCTCAGGACGAATGCTGCGGCTGTAGGTGATGACCTTCATCCCCAGAACCTTCGCCAGCCGACCCACGGCTTGTCCGATGCTGCCGAAACCGATGATGCCCATGGTTTTTCCTGCCAGCTCCATCTGCTGGCTGTCCCAGAAGCAGAAACTATCACTTTCGCACCATTTTCCCTCGTGCACCAGCCGGTCGTGATGGCCGATGCGGTGGCAGACTTCCAGCAGTAGCGCCATGGTAAACTGAGCAACCGCCGCCGTGCTGTAACTGGGGACGTTGCACACGGGGATTCCCCGGCGCTTCGCCGCCTCACAGTCCACCACATTATAGCCTGTTGCCTGTACGCAGATCAATTTGATGTTGGGACAAGCCTCGAAAACTTCTTCCGTAATGGGAACTTTGTTGATCAGCACGATCTCGTGGTTGCCGATCCGCTGAATGGTATCCTCCAGACTTTCCGTCCGGGGATATACGGTCACCTCGCCAAACTCCCGGATGGGACCCCAACTTAAATCCCCGGGATTCAGGGCGTTGCCGTCTAAGATCACGATTTTCATAGGAAAACCTCCTTCTACTTGAAAAATGCCGATTTCTTTGCTACCATAGTGGCAAGAATCGAGGTGTGCTATGGAACTGATTTATCACGATAAGGATATCGTCGTCTGCATCAAACCCCCACGGGTGCTGTCCACCGACGAACCCGGCGGCCTGCCGGAGCTTGTCCGGGAGGCTTTGGGCGACCCAAAGGCAGATGTCCGAACCGTCCACCGCTTGGACCGGGTGGTCAGTGGCTTGATGGTCTTAGCACGAAATCCCAAGGCCGCGTCGGAACTGTCCCGGCAGATTCGGGAGGATACCTTTGAGAAGGAATACCTCGCGGTGGTCCACGGCGCACCGGATGCCGACAGCGGCACCCTCACCGACCTACTCGGCCGGGATAAAGCACGGAAAATGACTTTTGTGGCCACTGAGCCTGCCAAGGGCGTTCAAGAAGCGATCCTACACTATCAGGTGGCGGCGAAAAATGACACTATGGCCAAGGTTCGCATCCGCCTGCAGACCGGCAGAACCCATCAGATCCGGGTGCAGTTTGCCAGCCGCGGCATGCCGTTGGTCGGTGAGCGGAAGTACAGCACCTTAGACGATCCCTGTGAGATTGCTCTTTTCTCTTGTAAGCTGGGCTTTGCGCACCCTACAACCGGAAAATCCATGGTCTTCACCCATGAGCCCCCGGAAATCTATCCATGGAGCAGCTTCTGAAGCCCTGCGGCGAAGGCTTGATTCTGCCCATCCGTCCGTTTCTTTGGCCCTTTCGTGCGCCCACCGGCGGCCCGATGTTTCCGGGATTCATGCCGTGCCAGCAGCAGGGCATCGATGTTGTATTGGGTGTACTCCCAGCCGTCCTGATGCAGCACCTTCGCAGTTCGCGCAAGGCACATGGATGCCAGCCCATAATCCTGTGTGATCACGATGTCCCCGGGGCAGACCCTGCCCACAATGGCAAAATCCACGCTGTCCGCGCCTTTATCGAAGACCAGAGTTTGCGCCCCATCCCGATAAAATTCGTGGGCGGTGTCGCACAGCAGCACACAGCTGACCCCATGCTGCCTGCAAAGCCGAATGGCGATGTCCACCACGGGACAGCCGTCGGCATCGATCAGAACTTTCAATTCATCACCCCATTTTTATAATTATATCACACCCAGACCACAATGCAAAGCACTTTAGGAGGCATCTATGGCCAATTACGCGTTTTTTCAGAACCGGGAATGCGAATATTTCCCCTGCCACCGGGGCGTGGAGGAGCAGAATTTCAATTGCCTCTTCTGCTATTGCCCGCTGTATTGCCTCGGCGACCGCTGCGGCGGCAGCTTTACCTATTTATCAAACGGCATCAAGGATTGCTCCACCTGCACCAAGCCCCACCGCCGGGAAAATTACGATAAAATCATGGAAAAAATGACGCAAGTGATGGAATTGGCGAAAAGACCTTGATTTTTTGCAATTGCGTTGCTATAATACTTCAGTTACATGGAGCAGTACTCAAGCTGGTCGAAGAGGCGTGACTCGAAATCTCGTAGGGCATGAAAGTGCCGCCAGGGTTCGAATCCCTGCTGCTCCGCCAATTAACGGCAGTTTCCGAAAGGGAGCTGCCGTTTATTTAAACCATTAGCCACATTTCGCACACAGAATCGCTCGAACTGGCCTTGTTTTTTAGTAAATAATTGGGGCTGTTTTTATTGCCAGATCGTGTTATAATTTCTTCAGAAATTGAAATCTAGGAGCGATTCATCATGGCTTACCCCAAAGTTCTCACCATTCAGGATATTTCCTGCGTGGGCCAGTGTTCCCTGACTGTGGCGCTGCCCATTATTTCCGCCTGCGGCGTGGAGACCTGTGTGCTGCCCTCCGCTGTGCTGTCCACCCACACCGCCGGCTTCAGCGGCTATACCTTCCGGGATCTGACCGAGGATATGCCTGCCATCCGCCAGCATTGGGTCAAGGAGGGCATCAAGTTCGATGCCATCTATACCGGCTACCTTGGCAGTACCAAGCAGATCGACTATGTGGCAGATATCTTTGCCGATACCGCCGCAGAAAACTGCGTCAAGATCGTCGACCCTGCCATGGCTGACAACGGAAATCTCTACCCCGGCTTCGACATGGCTTTTGTGGAAGCTATGAAGGGCCTGTGCGCCAAGGCAGACTACGTCCTGCCCAACCTCACCGAGGCCTGCTTCCTCACCGGTGTGGAGTACAAAAAGACCTATGACCGGGCCTATATCGATCTGATTCTGGAGAAGCTCACCGCACTGGGCTGCAAGAATGTGATCTTCACCGGCGTTTCCTACGCTCCCGGCAAGACCGGCATCGTGGTTCTGGAGAACGGTGTCTATTCCTACTACGAGCACGACTTCCTGCCCAACAGCTGCCACGGCACCGGCGACATTTATGCCTCCGCTTTCGTGGGCGCTCTGGTTCGGGGCAAGTCCGCTTACGATGCCGCGAAGATCGCCGCAGACTACACCGTTGCATGTATCGAGGCAACTGCCCAGGAAGAAAATCACTGGTATGGAGCCAAATTTGAGCCTGTTTTGATCAAATTGATCCAATCTCTGTAAGACAAAAAATCCGTCCCTGCGACAGGCAGGGACGGATTTTTACATAAACAGATACAGTGCCAATGTCAGCAAAGCCGTGGACTTATCCTCCTGACAGTCACCGGCCATCAGCAAAAGCAGCGCAATTACCAACAGATCACCGGTGTCGATGTTTTTGGGCAAAAGCTGCCGTAAAAAGCCGTCAGAAGTGGTATTTTGTTGAGGAATTGGCTTTCTTTGATACCTGCGTTGCCCATTTTGCCGCTGGGGCGGCTTTGCCGGGGGACAGGGCGGCTCCTGGGGACACGGTGGCGGTTCCGGGCAAGGTTCCGGCCTTTGGGGCTTGGCATCCGGGATCGTACGCCGTCGAAATGAGCCGTCCGGTTGGGGAATATAGCGATTATACATGAGATCACCTGCCTGACAAGATGGAGATCCCGTTGGTTCCAAGGAATGAGGATGCGATTTTTGCAGTTCTCGCAGCCCGCATGGCCCGCTCCAGCCGCCCGATCCGCTCCCGGTTCAGATAGGGCGACAGTGCCTTGAGAAGTGCCTGTTGTTCCCTGTCGATTCCTGCCTGAGAAGCCAGAGAAGAGATCTTTTTCAGCATTCCCGGGTCGAATTCCGGCATGGATGGGGGCGGCTCCGGCGTCTGTTGCTGGGGAGAATTTCCCATGGAATTGGCCAAATTCATGATCTGCTGCATCATATTGGGATCATTTAAAATGGCTCCCAGTTTATCCTGCAGTTCGTCCATGCTTCACCTCCCTAATTTGTCCAGAAGCTGCCTGACATCCGGGGAGGACAGCAGCGGTGACAGCGCCTGCTTTGCAGCCTCCATATCACCCTGGGCAGCCTTGCTCAGCGCATTTTGCAGCTCATCGCCGCCTTTTTGGCGCAAAAGCGCCATGAGCTCCCGGGCAGCAGGACTTCCTGCAAGGACTTTTGCCTGCTCCATGGATGGATTCACTCCGTCTTGCTTTTTACCGTTCATGAAAAAGCCTCCTGTCTATGAACCTGGGATCGTTTCTGAACCTATTCTATGACGGCAGGGCTTCCGTTGTTCCTCATCCCGGAAAGAAAAGAAAATGTAGCATTTTTCTCCGGGTTGTGCTATTATAAACATAACTATTTGCAAAGGAATGATGGTATGAAGCTGCTGGTGCTGTCGGATTCTCACAGTTCTCTTCGTTTCATGCGGCTGTGCATGGACAAGGTCAAGCCCGAAGGTGTGATCCATCTGGGAGATTACTATGACGATGGGGAAGTGCTGAAAGAGGAATATCCGGGCGTGCTGTTTCGGCAGGTTCCGGGCAATTGCGACCGGTATCGCTGCCCTCCTTTCGTCCAGGAGATCCTTATCGACCGGATTTTCGGCGTGGACTTTTACCTGACCCACGGACACAAGCATGGCGTGAAGATGGAACTTGGCAAACTGCTGAGGGATGCCAAGACTGCTAATGTGCAGGCGGTGCTGTACGGCCATACCCATATCCCGAACTGCTATCAGGACCAAGACGGCCTGTGGGTGATGAATCCCGGCAGCTGCGGTTACGGCGCAACGGCAGGACTCATCCGAATCGAAGACGGAAAGATTTGCCACTGCGCCATCCTGAATCAGGGAGATCTGGAGGAAATTTCATGATTTTGGCCGTAGATATTGGAAACTCTAATATTGTCATCGGTGGTGTGCAGGATGACAGGATTGTCTTCGAGGCCCGTATCCGCACCGATGCCACCAAGACCTCGGACGAATACTGCGTGGACTTAAAAATCCTGCTGGAAGTCCACCATGTGGACACTAAGGACATCGAGGGCAGCATTCTGGCATCCGTTGTGCCGCAGGTGCTCAATTCCATGAAAACGGCCCTGCGTAAGCTCACGGGCATGGAGAGTCTGGTGGTGGGCCCGGGTCTGAAAACCGGGCTGAACATTCAGATCGAGAATCCGGAACAGACCGGTGCGGACTTGGTGGTTGGCAGTGTGGCAGCGTTGAGAGAACACAAAGCCCCTTTGATCGTGATCGACATGGGTACAGCCACCACTATGGCGGTGCTGGACAGCAGCGGCGCGCTGGTGGGCGGCAGCATCAGTCCGGGACTGAAAACCTCTCTGGATGCGCTGACAGCCCGGACAGCACTGCTGCCCGGACTGCAGCTGGACAAGCCGAAAAAGGCCATCGGCAGCAATACCAACGACGCCATGCGCAGCGGCGTGATGCTGGGTGCTGCCTGCATGATCGACGGCATGGTGGAGCGGATGGAAGAGGAGCTGGGAAGCCCCGCCACGGTGATCGCCACCGGCGGTGTTGCCAAATTCGTGGTGCCGCTGTGCCGAACTCCGGTGATCTATGACAAAGACCTGCTTCTGAAGGGCCTTGTGGCGCTGTACCGGGAGAATACCCGGCGGTGATATCACATGGTCATCAGGAAGAAGAGGATCGTAATGACCCCCATGCCGGTGGCGGCGGATGTGATGCCGTCCAGCAGCTTACCCGCAAAATAGCGGCTGTCGGCGGCGTTGGGATAGGAATGATAGGGGCTGTAATAGCGGCGTCTGCGTTTTGCGGATTTCATAGGTGTGATCCTCCTTTGTTTGTTGTGATCACGTTGAATGAAAAAGTGAAAGTAATGCAAATTACTCTCCACGAATAATTCAACGTCTCATAGCCACTTCAGGGCCGTCAGAGC
>JAGKTU010000122.1 GCA_021153265.1 Clostridia bacterium | reverse complement strand
CCGGTCTTACTTTCAAGGTCGTCCCCCCGGATGTGCCTAATTTCCAGATCGATTTGGGTAAACTGGAAGCCATGCTGACCCCCAACACCCAGGCCATCATCCTCAACTCCCCCAACAATCCCTCCGGCGTGGTCTATTCCCCCGAGACCCTCACCGCCCTCGCCGCCCTGCTGGAAGAAAAGAGCGCCGAGTTCGGCAAGCCCATCTACATCATCTCCGACGAACCCTACCGGGAACTGACCTACGGCGGCATCGTGACCCCTTGGGTACCCGGTTTCTACCGCAATACCGTGGTCTGCTACTCCTATTCCAAGTCCCTGTCCCTGCCCGGCGAACGAATCGGCTATGTCTATGTGCCTGAGAAGGCCACCGACAGCGCCGCCCTCTATGCCGCCGTGGCCGGCGCCGCCCGGGGCATGGGTCACGTCTGCGCCCCCAGTCTGTGGCAGAAGGTCATCGCCCGTTGCGCTTCCCTGCGCCCCGATCTGGAAGCCTATGACCGCAACCGCAAGGCTCTCTACGACGGTCTGGTGAATGCCGGTTACGAGGTAGCCAAGCCCGACGGCGCCTTCTACCTCTTCGTCAAGGCCCCCGGCGGCGACGCCGTCCGGTTCTCCGACCTTGCCAAGCAGAGGGACCTGCTCCTTGTCCCCGGCGACGGCTTCGGCTGCCCCGGCTACTTCCGGCTGTGCTACTGCGTCAGCTATGACCGCATTATCCGCAGCCTGCCCGTATTCAAGGCGCTGATGGAGGAAATGTAACTAATCATTGCAGGGCAGGGTCGATGACCCTGCCCTGCTGTCGCTTCTGGAAATCGTATTGTAAACGATCATTTACCTCCGCAGTAACGTTATCGAGCGGTGGTGCTCCGCGCAGCGAATCCGAAATCCAAATGATTGCCGGGGGCAATCATACATTGATTCACAGGGCAGTTACGATACGAACCGCACCCAGCACGCATTGGCCGCCGGCCCTTGCCGGCAAAACCGCCCCGGTAAAAACCGGGGCGGTTTCTTCATTCCTCCGCAGGCATGCTTTCTGCGGTACTTTCCGTTGTGCTTTCCGTCGTACTTTCTGTAGTGCCTTCGGGCGTGGTTTCCGGCGCGCTTTCGGGATAGAACATCCACACATTCAGATCCACCGGGGCGTCGATACCGGGAACGTTGCCGCTGTCGGTATACTGCCAGACGTCCACCTTATAGGGGTAGCGCATCCGGTCGGAGTACAGCGCCAGCCAGAAATCGTACTGCTTCACTTCCGCAAGATTGAGCAGATTCCGGGCGTGGAAGGTGTTGAAATACACCATAGGCTCAAAGCCGGCCTCTTCGATCCTCCGGCAGAAAGCCAGGGTGGAATCCGTCAGCGTCCGCATATCCTCATAGCCTTCGGTTCTCGAACCCTCCCGGTTCACCCGTTCCCAGTCGAACACCACCGGCAATGTGATAATTTCCCGATACTCCTCGAGGATCGCCAGCAGGAATTCCGCCTCTTCCAGCGCTTCTTCGGGACTTAGCGCCTGAGAGAACAGGTACACGCCCACATCCAGACCGGCGTCCGCCGCGCCCTGCAGATTGGCTCTGGCATAAGGGTCTTCCACCAATGTTCCTGCCTCGCCATAGCCCCGGTAGGCCACCCGGATCATGGCAAACTCAATGCCGGAATCAGCAACCATTTGCCAGTCGATCTCGCCCTGATGCTTACTCACATCGATACCTGCCATACTCTCACCGTGGAGTGTATACAGGTGGTTATTCTGGTCGTACTGAAAATCGTTGCGGCCGTAGGGGTTTTCCTCCGGAGGGGGCAGGGTGGGTTCGGTGATTTCCGGTTCGGTGGGCGCTGTAGTGGGGGTCGTGGTGGGTGCCGCAGTCTCCTGGGCGGATACCTGCGTAAACGCCGGCAGGCTCAGCACCACCGTCACGATCAGAATACCGATACTCAACAGCAGAACCAGGCCCAACACCGCTTCCAGCCGCATTTTTCGTTTCGGCTGGGGATCCAGCGAGTTTTGCTGTATCGTTTTCATACCGCTCGGCATAGGCTCAGCTCCTTTCTCTCTTTCGACCCAGTATACCATATTTCTTCAGCCCCGCCAAGAGGAAATCTTCGGATTTACGAACTTTAGAAAATCTTAAACAATCCGTAAACATTGGGCATCAGCCGTTGCAATCCTTAATTTTTCCCATATAATATAGAGTAATCTCATTTTTCAGGAGTCCCATTTATGAAAGGTATCGGCGGTTTCTTCCGCAATCTGACGATGCGTCTTTCCACCGGCCTGCGCCGGTTTATGGAAGGCCGCTACGGCTCGGACAAACTCAATACCGCGATTCTGATGGTGGCGCTGGTGCTGGTGCTGGTCTATACCTTCCTGCCCTTCGGGCTGGTCAAGATCATTTTATGGATCATCTCCTATGTTCTGATGATCTGGGCCATTTTCCGGATGCTCTCCCGGAACACCTACCGCCGGTATCAGGAAAACCGCCGTTTTTTGCAGATCGTGGACGGCATCCGGGACCGGGAGCACCGCTATTACAATTGCCCCACCTGCCGCCAGCGGGTCCGGGTTCCCCGGAGGAAGGGTAAGATTTCCATTACCTGTCCCAAATGCCGGGAAAAGTTCATCCGCAAGACATAAAAATCACCCCCGGTGCCATGGCACCGGGGGTTGCTTTATCCAAAATTACAGCACAAACTGGCACACGCAGAAGGCGGCGTAGATGCACAGCAGAGCAACACCCTGCCAACGGTGCAGCTTCTTGGTCAGCAGAGCGGGAATGGTCATCAGGCTCATAACGCCCAGCATCACGGGGATCTCCAGCACCAGGGACATATTCAGGCCGGTGTTCAGCAGGAAGTTCTGGCAAGGAACCTCGAAGGGAGCCAGAGAAACCGCCACGCCGGAGACCAGCACCAGATTGAACACATTGGCGCCGATGACGTTGCCCACGCCCAGAGAAGCGCGGCCCTTCTTCAGGGAGGTCAGGGTGGTGACCAGCTCGGGAAGGCTGGTACCCAGAGCCACGAACAGCAGCGCCACCACGGTTTCGGGAACGCCCAGTTCTCTTGCGATGATCTGGCCGTGATCCACCAGCAGGTCAGCGCCCACGGCAATGACGGCAGCGCCCACTACCAGAAGCAGCAGCTCCATCCACAGGGGCTTTTCCTTGGATTCTTCCTCTTCTTCCTCATAGGAACCCTGATCGGGGTTCTTCAAGCCGTTGCGGACAGTCAGAATGGTGTAGCAGAGGAAGACAGACAGCATCACAAAGCCCAGCCACCGGGGGAACTCACCCAGCACATAGGAAGCCACGCAGTACAGAGCTGCGGAGCCGAAGAAGAAAATGACCGGAGTCTTCATGGACTTGACGTTCACCGGGCCGGGGTTGACGGTGATGGAGATGGCAGCGATGAGGGCGGTATTGCAGATGATGGAGCCGATGGCGTTGCCGTAGGCCATGGCGCCGGAGCCTGCCAGCGCGCCAGTGGTGGACACCATGACTTCGGGCAGGGTGGTGCCGATGGAAACGACCGTGGCACCCACCACGATATCGGGCAGACGGAAACGCTTTGCGATACCGGTGGCGCCGTCAACAAACCAGTCGCCGCCCTTGATCAGCAGCACCAATCCGATGGCAAAGAAAAGAACGGATTTTAGCATGATTCTTACTCCTTTTTCGGTAAAGTTCTGGAAAAGATTGCGTGAACAGCATATCACGCCCCCTATATTTTGTCAAAGGCTTCTTTTGATCCATCTAAAAAACTGCCGCGTCCAAGCCCCCGAATCTATGCAAATCTGGCAAAACCAACCATATTTTGCAAACAAATTCAGGGAACTCTTGCGTTACGGGACGGAATGTGCTATACTTTTTCCATAAATTTGTTTTTTAGAAAGGAAGATCGCCATGTTCTGTACCAATTGCGGCAATCAGCTCCCCGACGGGACCCGGTTCTGCATTTTCTGCGGTACCGCCCAGGAGAGCATTCCCGTTGCTGCCCCTGCACCCGTGGCGGAAGCTCCGGCGGCCCCTCAGCCCCCGGTCCAGACCTCCCTCGCTGAGGACTCTTTCCTCAACGTCGTTACCGTTGAGGAGGCCAGCTACGAGACCCCCTTCATCGCCACCCCGGACTATACACCCC